>JBQTHZ010000094.1:0-9653 GCA_052388515.1 Chloroflexota bacterium
CGACGCGATGGCCCAGCGACTGACCGCCATCGGCATCCCCACCACGCCACACCTTCGAGCGGGCAATCCAGCTCGAGAGATTCTCGCGGCCGCCGGGGAGCACGGCACCGACCTCATTGTCACCGGGTCGCGCGGCCTAAGCGGCCTCGAGCGCATGGTGCTCGGCAGCGTGGCACGCAACGTCCAGATCCACGCGCGTTGCTCTGTGCTGATCGTGCGCACCGGCGTGGCTGCCGCGTAGCCAGCCGGGACGCCAGCCTCTGACTTCAAGCCGGCTCTTCACTCAACTCCGGATGGTTCAGGCGTGGAAAGGGAGGCCGATCTGCGGCATCGCCCATGCGTCTACCTGCGGCTGGATGAGGCGCCAGCGGTCGCGCGGCCTTCGGCGGCTGATTGGGCCGCCTCCCAGTCCTTCCGGAAGCGCATGATGCCAGTGTCGGTCAGCGGGTGATGAACCATCTGGCGGAGGATCTTGAAGGGCACGGTGGCGATGTGCGACCCTGCCAGCGCGGCCTCGGTCATATGGCGCGGGTGGCGCATCGAGGCGGCCAGCACCTCGGCGTCGAGGTCGTAGGTCTCGACCATCGCGACGAGTTCGCGCACGACGTCCATGCCGTCCTGGTTGATGTCGTCGAGGCGGCCTACGAAGGGCGAGAGCAGCGACGCCCCGGCCTTGGCCGCTAGCAGCCCCTGGTTGGAGCTGAAGATCAGCGTGCAGTTTGTCTTGATGTCCTCCGCGGCCAATCGCGCGATGGCTTCCAGGCCTTCCTCGCTCATGGGCACCTTGACCACGATGTTCGACGCCAGTTTGGCGAAGCGGCGCCCCTCGCGGAGCATCCCGCCCACGTCTTCAGCGACGACCTCGGCACTTACCGGGCCTGGCGTGATCTGACAGATCTGGGTGAGGATCTCGTCGTAGCTGCCGCCGACCTTGGCGAACAGCGTGGGGTTGGTGGTGACGCCATCGAGCACGCCCCAGCGCGCTGCGGTGTGGATCTCGTCGATCTCGGCGGTGTCCAGGAAGATCGTCATGGTCTTGGTCCTCTCTGTTCAGTGGCCTGCGGCGCAGAGGAGGCGCGGCGCGGCCCGGATGGAAGCTTCTACTCACGCCTCGGTGAGCAGGTCCTCGCCCTCGACTTGGACCGCTCGGGAACGGACCGGCCGCTGGGCAGGTCCGCGCAGGACGGCGCCGGAGGTCACATCAAACTGGCTGCCGTGGCACGCACAGGTCACCGTGGTTCCCTGCAGGGTTCCATTCGCGAGTGAGCACCCCTGGTGGGTACACGTGTCGTCGAAGGCGTACAGGTGACCGTCTGCATTCGCCACGTTCACCTTCGTGCCGGCGACCTCGAAGGCGCGCATGAACCCCTCCGCGACATCGTCAGCGCTTCCAACGCGGACCAGCATGACAGTGACCTCCAGATGGTTGGTGATGCATTCGATTGAGGTAGTCCGCGGCAATGAGGTCGCCCGATACCATTGGCTGGACCAGCGACCCGTGCCAGCATGGGCGACTCTATTCCCCGTGGAGAAAGATGCCGGCGGAAGGTCATGAACGCCACATGAACGCGATCCCAGCGGGGCGAGGGATCATGGCGTGTTCACGGGAACTTCATGGACGTTCGGTGAGCAGGCTTCAGCGTGTCCGCCAGACTCAGGGATGACCGACACGCGCCCACGAGCCAGGGGCGCCGCACCTGGAGGTTCGAGGATCGTGCCAGACATTACGCTCGAGGTCCGAAACCGGTCCGGCCTCCATGCACGCCCTGCGGCGCTGTTCATCGAGACCGCGCGCGCCTTCGAGGCCGACGTGCAGGTGACCAATCTGACTCGCAACCCGCAGAAGGCGGCGTCCGCTCGGAGCCTGCTGGCCGTGCTCGCACTCGGCGTGTCGCGCGGCCACATGATCCGGATTGCTGCCGACGGTGTAGCCGCGGATGAGGCGATCGCTGCCCTGCGCGGGCTCGTCGAGAGCGGGATGGGGGAGTCGCCCGAGCCGGATGTGCCGGCATGAACCAGGTGCATCGCGGAGTGGCCGCCGCGCCCGGCGTGGTCGTGGCGGCACCCTGGGTCTTCAACCCGCCATCAGGCGGCACGGACCGCATCGGCCTGGATGACGCAGTCGCCGCTGCCGCGCGCGAGCTGAAGGCGCTGGCCAATCGCCTGCGCGACGCTGGACGTCCCGAGGAGGCGGGGATCCTGGACGCACAGTCCGTGATGGCCACGGATCCGGAGCTGATCGGGGCAGCCGAGCGCCACGTGCGAGAAGGTGACACCCATTCCGAGGCGATCCTGGGCGCCGGTGAGGAGCAGGCAGCCATGCTTGCCGCACTCGAGGACGAGGTGCTGTCGGCGCGGGCCGCCGACGTGCGGGACGTGGCGGAACGGATTGCGCGCGTGATCCGCGGTGAGGCGCTGCCGGCGCTCGAGCATCGCAGCATCGCGGTGGCGGCCGACCTGCCCCCATCCGTGACCGCCGAGCTCGACCCTTCGCTGCTGGTCGGCATTGCGCTGGAGGCCGGCTCACCGACCGCGCACGCCGCCATCCTTGCCCGCGCGCTCGGCATTCCGGCCGTTGTCGGCGTGACTGGCCTGCTCGAAGCAGCCGCCGGCGCCGCCATGCTGGGCCTGGACGGCGGTACCGGCGAGGTCACGATCGATCCCGACGCAGCTGGGCGCGAGCGGCTCGAGGCCGCGATGGTGGTCCGGCAGGAACTCGACGCTGCTGATGCGGCCCTGCGTGGGATACCGCTCGCCACTCGCGACGGTCACCGCGTCATGCTCGGAGCCAACATCGGGCAGCCACAGGAGGCGGCGGCGGCGGCCGAGGCCGGCGCGGAGGGCATCGGCCTGTTCCGCACCGAGTTCATGTTCATGGGCCGCTCGTCGGCCCCAACCGTCGAAGCGCAGGCGGCGGCGTATGGCGAGGCGCTGGCGCCATTCGCGGGCCGGCCGGCCGTGATCCGGCTGCTCGATGTTGGCGGCGACAAGCAGCTGCCGTACCTCCACCAGGAGCCGCAGGCGAATCCCTTCCTCGGTGTGCGTGCCATCCGGCTGGCTGAGCGCAACCGGTCGCTCCTCGTCGACCAGCTGCGGGGGATTCTCGAGGCGGCCGAAAGGTCAACTACGGAGACCTGGATCATGGCACCGATGGTGGGCGACGTCGCCGACATCGAGCTCGTTCGCGAGCTCATCGCCGACGCCGGCGGCAGCTCGGCAACGGTCAAGATCGGGATCATGGTGGAGCTTCCCGCTGCGGCCGTGATGGCCGACCAGCTCGCGGAGATGGTTGATTTCTTCAGCGTCGGCACCAATGATCTGACGCAGTACCTGCTGGCCGCGGACCGCACCAATGCTGCCCTCGCCGCGCGCCAGGACCCGATGCACCCGGCCGTCCTGCGCTCCATCCGATCGGTGATCGAGGCCGGGCACGCGCACGGCATTCCGGTGGCCGTATGCGGCGAGATGAGCGGCGATCCCGCCGGCGCCGTTGTGCTCACCGGCCTGGGAATCGACGAGCTGTCGATGGACCCGCGCTCGTTCGGATCCGTGAAGCGCGCTCTGGCCCGGGTGACGCAGGCAGAGGCGGAGGATATTGCCGCCCGCGCCTGCGACACACCGTCGCCGGCAGCGGCACGCGGTATCGTGGCCAAGCTGCTGGCGGATGCCGCGGGATCGAGCCATGACTGACGGACCCGCATCGCTGCGTGACGCATTGAGCGAGGCGGCCATTGCGCTGAACGAGCGCCTCGAGGGCCGTGAAGCGGCGGTGCGTCGCAGCGGCGAGCTGCTCACGGCCGGTGGCATGGTCGATCCTGCCTATACCGGCGAGATGCTGGCGGCACTCGAGGAGTACGGGCCCTACATCGTCATCGCACCGGGCGTGGCGTTGGCGCACTCGCGGCCGAGCCCGGCAGTCCACGGTGTGGCGTTCTGCGTCCTGACCCTCGATCCGCACGTGGTCTTCGGTCATGCCGACAACGACCCCGTCCGGCTGGTCGTCGGAATGGCGGCTCCCGACGACGAATCACACATCGAAGCGCTGCGCCAGCTGGCCGAGCTCCTCGGCGACGACGCTCGACGCGAGCGGCTGATGGCGGCCAGCACGGCGCAGGAGGTCCTTGCGCTGATCGGCACAGGCGAAGGCAAAGGAGCGAACGAATGAAGATCCTGACCGTGTGTGGCATGGGGCTCGGCACCGGGCTGCTGCTGCGCATGAACACCGAGACCGCGCTGGCCAAGATCGGCGTTGACGACGCCCAGGTGGAGGTGGCGGATATCGCTACCGCGAAGGGCATGGGGGGCAGCTACGACATCGTGCTGACCAGCTCTGAGCTGGCAGAGCAGCTGGGTGCCGTCAAGGGCAAGCTGGTCACGATCCACAACTTCATCGATAAGGGGGAAATCGAAACCAAGCTCCGGGATGCGCTCAACCGGCCGGCGGACGAAGGCTGACGGAAGGGCGGGTCCCGACGGTACGGGAGGCATGGCCGCTTGCACGCGGCGGAAAGGCAGGTCGTCCGGATGGACATCATCAGCGGCATCGTCCGGTTTATCGTCGAGGAGATCCTGAGCCAACCGGCGCTCCTCCTCGGCCTCATCGTGCTCGTCGGGCTCGTCGCCCTGCGCAAGGGCACAGGCGACGTTATTGGCGGGACGCTCAAGGCGATCCTCGGCTTCGTCATCCTCGGCGTCGGCGCGGGAGCGGTGGTCGGAGCCCTCGAACCGCTGGGCACCATGGTGCTCGAGGTCTTCGGCGCCCAGGGGGTGGTGCCCACCAACGAGGCCATCACCGCCATCGCCGCCGGCGAGTTCGGCGTCACGGTGGCGTGGGTCATGCTCGTCGGCTTCCTGCTCAACCTGGTGCTGGCGCGCTTCACGCCGCTCAAGTACATCTTCCTGACCGGTCACCACATCCTGTTCATGGCCACCATGCTGGCGGTCGTGCTCTCGGCGGCGGACATCGTCAATGTCCCGAACGTCATCGCCGGCGGCATCCTGCTCGGAACCGTGATGGTGGTCATGCCGGCGCTGGGGCAGCCCTTCATGCGTCGCATCACGAATGACCAGCCGGTCGCCATCGGTCACTTCGGCACAATGGGCTACATCCTGGCCGGCCTGGCCGGCAAGCTCGTGGGCGGCAACTCCAAGAGCACCGAGGAGATGAACTTCCCCAAGACGTTCAACTTCTTGCGCGATCCGATGGTCGCGACGGCCGTGGCCATGATCGTCATCTACGCCATATTCACGGTCTGGTATGCCCAGATCGCGACGGCCGATCAGGTGGCGACCATCACCGGTGGCAGCGACCTCGTCGTGTTCGGGCTCGTGCAGGCGCTCACCTTCGCCGCCGGCGTGGCGGTCATCCTGCTCGGCGTGCGGACGATCCTGGGCGAGATCGTGCCGGCCTTCGCCGGCATCGGCAACCGGATCGTGCCCAACGCGCTTCCGGCGCTCGACTGCCCCATCACATTCCCGTTCGCGCCGAACGCGGTCCTGATCGGGTTCCTGGCCAGCTTCGTGGGAGGGCTCCTGAGCCTCGGCATCCTGGCCGCCACCGGCGGGCTGGGACTGGCCCTGGCGCTCATCCTGCCCGGCATGGTGCCGCACTTCTTCACGGGCGGCACGGCCGGCGTCTTCGGCAATGCCACCGGCGGCCGCATCGGTGCGGTCATCGGCGGCTTCGTGAACGGCGTCTTCATCACCTTCGGGGCGGCGTTCCTGCTGCCGGTGATGGGAGAGCTCGGCTTCGCCAACACGACCTTCGGCGACGCCGACTTCCAGTGGTACGGGATCCTGGTGGGCAACGTAGCCAACCTGGGCGCCCCCGTCCTCTATGTCGGCCTCGCCGTGATCGTGGTCGGACTCCTGGCACTCGGTATCTGGGTCCAGACCCGCTTCGTGCCGAGCCCACATTACGACGTCGACGGTCCCAGCAGCCCGGCGCCGGAGGCGGCTCCAAGCCGCTGATCCGCCAGGTCAAGCTTTGCCGGCCGGCTCTCCTCGAGCCGGCCGGCCTCCCATGAGCCGTTCCATCCGATTGCCACGAGCGGTCGGCCGCTGGTCTGTGGAGATGAACCGGATCGCTGATGGCCGCGTTCGCGGCGGTTCTCGACTCCGGCATGGCTGCGTCATACGGAGTGGCAGCCGCTGCTACATCGCACTCCGGTCGCGATGATTGCGCCCCCGCCCATGCGGGCTTCCCCGCCCATCCTCCTGCCCTCGTTGTCCTGAGCCGGCGGCGAGCCATACGGCGCGGGCGTGGCGAGGAGATCAGGTCAAGATCGCCCCGGAACGCCTCAAGAGGATTCCTGGGCCTCATCGATCGGACGGCGACCGCTCGGACCGGTTAGCGATCGGCGGCGTCGACGGCACCGCCGATACCGCTTGCGCGACGGTGGTCCATGGCCTGGTCAAGGTGGTAGCCGAGCACCTCGTGGAGGTCCGGCGTCGAGTCAGGCGCCGTGCGGGCGAGCCACTCTGCGAACCGCTCGTGCAACGCGGCCCGATCCTCGCGGGCGATGCTCTGATACGCCGCGATGCGGATCAGGGCGTGACCGAACCGGAAGCTGATCGGGCCCGTACGCTGGATGAAGCGCCTCTGCTCCATCGACTTGAGATGGCGCTGCACGAACGGACGGGCGTCCGGGGGAAGGAGCCCTGACACGGCATCCAATTCGAACTCGAGCCCGACGATCGACGCGCACCGGAGCAGGTCGCGCTCGCCCGGTCCCAAGCGATCGAGCCGCATCGTGAGCAGCCCAGCGAGCGAGGCGGGGACGGCCCCAACGGGCCCGTCGTCAAGGGCGACGAGCACCTGTTCGGCGAACAGCGGATTCCCCTCCGAAATCTCGACGATCCGGCGCACGGCATCTGGCTCGATCGATCCGGCGCGGTGGACGACGAGGCTCTCGACGTCGGCGGTCGAGAGCCGCTCGAGTTCCACCACGTCGGGGGCATCCCAGTTGGGTCGTCGCTCGACGAGGTCGGGACGGGCAAGGCACAAGAGAAGGATCGGCTCGGTTGTCTCCCGCGCGAGATAGCCCACGAGATCGAGGAACGTCGGCTCGGCCCAGTGGAGGTCCTCGAGCACCACGATCAGGGGGCGATGAGAGGCAACGGCTGTGAACAGGCGACGGACCGCCGGAAACAGGACCGCGACGCTCTCCGGTTCGGCTCGCAGTCCGATCGCCGTGGCGATCTCGGGCGCGATGTGCTGTCCGTCGTGATCGTCCGCCAGTAACCGATGCAGGCCGCGCCAGCCAAGGAACCCGGCCGCCTCGACCACCGCATCTCGCACTGGGAAGAATGCGACGCCTTCACCAGGTGCCGGACACCGTAGGGTGATGGCGTTGGCGTCCGTCCCGATGGAGAACACGAACTCTCGCGCTAGGCGGGACTTCCCGATTCCTGCGTCACCCAGCACCGTGAGTCGCCCCACGGTGCCCGAGCTGACTACGCGCCGAAACGCGGAGCGCAGTCGGGTCAGCTCGTCCTGGCGGCCGAACATCGGTGCGTCGAGCGCGCGCGGGATGGCCGGCGCGCCCGCGACGATCTCCAGGATCAGCCAGCCCACGATCCCTCCCGGAGCAATGTCGAGGGGTTTCATGATCACCGCACCCCGGAGCAGCCGCTGCGCCGCCGCTCCGACGACGACTTGGCCGTCCGGCGCAGCCTGCTGCAACCGACCCGCTTCCCTCACCACGGGGCCTGCAACGACATCGCGTAGCGCGGCCCCGGGCCCCGCTACCACGATGTCGCCGGCTTCGATGCCCGCCCGCGACCGGAAGGGGATGCCCTCGAGCGCCGACGGGCCGTCGTTCAGCGCCATCACGGCCGCCTGTGCATCGGCAACGGCGCGCACTGCCCTGAGCGCGTCATCCTCGTGCGCCACCGGAAACCCGAAGAGCGCGATCAGGGTGTCCCCGAGCTCGCGCTCCACGCGCCCGCCGTGCCGCTCGATCACCTCGGTCGCGACGCGCGCGCCGTAGGCGCCGAGGCGCCCGACCGCTTCGGCATCCGCGTCCGAGTTTGCGCGGGGTGCGACGTCAAGGACCGCGACCGTCACAGTCCGTCGCTCCCGGGGGAGCCAGGACCCCGACGAGGTGGAGGCCCCGATTCGGGCGCGGTCTGTGGACGGCAACTCGAGCGCCGGGTCCTGCCTCAGGATCGCAGTCTCGAGCTCACGCAGAGCGGGGCCGGGTTCGAGGCCCAGCTCCTCGACCAGCAGCGAGCGGGCGTCGCGGTACACCTGGAGGGCGGCCGCCTGACGCCCCGAGCGGTAAAGCCCAAGCATCAGTGAGCCGCGCAACCGCTCTCGGAACGGATGCTCCTGGATGAGCTGTTCCAGCTCGGGTACGAGATCTGCGGCACGACCCAATGCGAGGTCCGCCTCGATCCGATCCTCCATCGCCTGGATCCGCAGAGCGTCCAATGCGCTGATGGCACGCTGCGCGAACGGCTCGTAGACGAAGTCGGCCAGGGCCGGCCCGCGCCATAAGGACAGGGCCGCCGACAGCTTTGCCGCCCGCACGTCCTCCGGGGCGCCGCGGGACTCGTCAATCAGCTGCTTGAACCGGTGGGCGTCGACGGCCTCCGGCTCGATCGCGAACCGGTAGCCACCGTCAAACCTCTGGAGCAGGGCGCCGGGTTGGGCCTTGGCTCGGCCGGGCTCAAGCAGACCCCGCAACCTCGAAACCAGACCGTGGACAACCGTCCGGGCCGTCGAGGGAGAATCCTCGCCCCAGAGCTCGTCGATGAGCCGGTCGGCCGATACTGGCTCACCGGCATGAAGCACGAGCAGAGCGAGAAGGGCCCGTCCGCGCCCCGAAGGGAGCGGTACCCGCCGCCCCCCGTCCAGGACCTCGGTCGGTCCTAGGATCCGGAACTCCATCCGATCCACCTCGGAGCAGACGGTAGCACCCGTCGCCAGCGGGCGAACCAGTGCCCATTAGTGGATCGTTAGGCCCGCGTTGCATCCTGGTCGCCGGAATCGAGCCGCCGGTCGGCTGACGAGCAGAAGAGAGGGCATCATGTCCGGACCGCTGATCTACGTGGGCACCTACACCATCAAGCCCGGGAACCAGGAGGACGCACGCCGGCGCTTAGCCGAGCTCGTGGACTTCGTGGAGACGAACGAACCGCGACTGATCGCCTTCAACACATACCTAGACCGGGAGGGCAACACGCTCTCCATCATCCAGGTCCACCCGGACTCCGCCTCGATGGAGTTCCACATGCAGGTGAACGCCAAGCACTTCGCCACCGCCTTCGACTGGCTCGAGCCATCGATGAGCGGGCAGTATTTCGGGCCCATCTCGGAGGCGCTGGCGGCCGAGTTGGCGAAGTGGGATGAGGCGTTCGCGCACCAGCCGGTCCACGCGGCCGGGTTCACCCGCACCACGGTCCGGTAAGCCAGTTCCACCTAGGAGAGCAAGCGCTCCGTCGCCGATTACGAGGACGCCAGTGGCCGCTCGGCGGATCGACACCGGGCGAGGTGGTGAGGGCAACCCTCGCGTAGTCGGCGACCGTCTACAAGCAAGTGTTCGTCGAGCGCTGTGCTTGCGAATCGCTCAGTTAAGTGTTCTGATACGATCTTGGCCCGGCTCGATGAGCGCTTTGCGTGATAGGCAAGAGTTCATCCTGAGCACGAA
>JBQTHZ010000095.1:0-13912 GCA_052388515.1 Chloroflexota bacterium
GCAGGTGGTGGCGGTCTATCCTCGTGCGGAGCATGGGTGGCTGCTCGGCATGGCCGCCAAGAAGAGCGGGGATTTGGTACTGGTCGGGGCGAGAGGATTCGAACCTCCGACCCCTTGGCCCCCAGCCAAGTGCGCTGCCAGACTGCGCCACGCCCCGACCGAACGGACCGAGTATAGCCGGACCCGGGCGCTCGCCGAAATCACTCGTTCAGCTCGTCCCTCGGTGCGCGCGCCATCAGCTCGGCGACCGCCGTCAGCGGCGGACGCTGCTCGAACACCACTGCCCGCACCTGCTCGACGATCGGCATCTCCACGCCGTGGGTACCTGCCAGCTCGAGCGCGCCCGCCACGGTCGCCACCCCCTCGACGACCCCGGAGATGCGGTCCCCCGCCTCGGGCCACGGGACGCCGGACGCGATCAGCTCGCCGGCCCGCCGGTTGCGCGACAGCGGTGACATGCAGGTCGCGATCAGGTCGCCCACGCCCGCCAGGCCGGCGAAGGTGAGGGGGTGCGCTCCGGCCGCGACCCCCAGGCGTGTCATCTCGGCAAGGCCGCGGGTGATGATCCCGGCCTTGGCCGAATCGCCGAAGCCGAGCCCGTCGACCATGCCGGCGGCCAATGCCATGACGTTCTTCAGGGCCCCACACAGCTCGACGCCGACGACGTCGGGATTGGTGTACACGCGGAACCGATCCGACGACAGCGTTGACGCGAGGTCCGTCGCCAGCTCGGCATCCTCCGATGCAACGACCGAGCCGGCCGGCTTGCCATCCGCCACCTCCCGCGCCAGGTTCGGGCCTGAGAGCGCTGCCAGGCGGCGGCGGGGCAAGACCTCGTCGATGACCTGCGTCATGCGCAGATGCGTCCCCTCCTCGATGCCCTTCACCACGGTCAGGATCGGGGCATCCGGGTGCAGGAGCGGGCCCACGGCGGCAAGGGTCGCGCGCACGTGCGCCGACGGCACCGCAATCACGTAGAACCGATGCGGCTCGCTGACGTAGGCGTCATCGGTCACGACGCGTACGTTCGGCGGGAAGACGATACCCGGCAGGTAGCGTTCGTTCGTGCGCGCGTGGGCCAGCCGCTCGGCTGCCTCGGTGGAGTGGGCGCGCAGACTGACAGGGCGCTGCGCATCGGCGAGGAGGACCGCCAGGGTCGTGCCCCAGGCACCCGCGCCGATGACCCCGATCTGATCCGTCACGCGAGCGAGGATACCAGCGGGTCCGAGCACGACTCCCGACTGTCGGTCAGGTATTCACCTGCTGACTGCAAGGACATCAATTGGCACCGGTCAGGACGGATCCACGTCCATCCTGAGCGTGCCTTCCGGCACCGGCAGGCTCCGGACGGCCGGATTGCGTGCCTACCAGTCACCGCGCGCATCGCTGTCAGTCCTCGACGAGCTGACGGCCGTTCGCAGTCACAGGGTGCATAGCTGACCGGCCTCGCTGCGAATGCGGCCGTTCGCAGTCACAGGGTGCATAGCTGACCGGCCTCGCTCCGAATGCGGCCGTGAGCAGTCGAGCGACCGATTCAACGCTCTCGAGCGGCGCGATTTGCCAGCGTGGCAACGAACGACGCACGTACGGCCAAACCGACCAGCGGCACGTCGCTCCGTCGCCGGGGCCACAACGTACGACGGAGAAGCGATCGCGCGGCCGCGTTCATTTGCCGATAGTTGTCGTGCCGGCAACCGGGTCCGCAACCGGGCGTGGGGTGGCCGCTCGACTGCCATGGAGCCCGGCTTCATCGGCTCCTTGAGCGTGGGCGTCGCGGCCGGGCCGAGCGACGCGCCGCCTCCTCCGACTCGCGCTGCCGGAGGATCAAACGAATCGGGGTGCCGAGGAACCCGTACTTCTCTCGGATCTGGTTCTCCAGGTAGCGCTTGTAGGAGAAGTGCACGATCTCAGGATCGTTGCAGAACACCACGAACGTCGGCGGCGCCACGCCGACCTGGGTGGCGTAGTAGATCCTCGGGAGCCGGTTGCGGACATGCGATGGCGGGTGTGCGCGAACGGCGTCCATGATGAGGCGATTCAGCTCGCCGGTTGGCACACGCCGATATCGCTCCTCGGCGACGCGGATGGCTTCGCGCAAAATGCGCTCGACCCGCTGCCCGGTCAGGGCCGAGGCGAAGACGATATCGGCCCATCCGAGGTAAGGGGCCTCGCGCCGGAGGCGCTTGAGCCAGCGATCTGCCGTGTGCTCGTCCTTCTCGATGGCATCCCACTTGTTGAGGACCAGGACGATGCCCCTGTGCGCCTCGAGCACGTAACCCACGACATGCGCGTCCTGGGCGGTGTAGCCCTCGGTCGCATCGGTCATGACGACCGCGACGTCAGCCGAGTCGATGGCTTTCATGCTGCGCAGCACGCTGTATCGCTCGATCCCACGTTCGATCGATCCGCGTCGGCGAATGCCAGCCGTATCGACGAGCACGATCTCCTGGCCGTCGAGCTCGATCGAGGTGTCGATCGGATCCCGCGTGGTGCCCGGTACCTCCGAGACGATCATCCGGTCGGAGCCGAAGACCTTGTTCACGAACGTCGACTTTCCGGTGTTCGGCCGCCCGACGATCGCCACGCGCGGCGCCCCCAGCTCCGTCTCGGCCAGCTCGGCCATCTCCTCCTCGGTCATGTCCTTCGGAGCGACCGATACCGCCGCCTCTGCCTCCGTCGGCGGCGGGAGCCCGTCGACAATGAGATCGGCAAGGTCGCCGGTATTGCGGCCGTGCTGGGCGGAGATCGTGATGGCCGGATCGAAGCCGAGCGCATAGAACTCGACCGCATCGGCCTCACGAGCAGGGTTGTCGCCCTTGTTGATGACCAGGATCACCGGCGCGTCGGCACGTCTGAGGCGATCCGCAACCTCGTGGTCGAGCGGCGCGATGCCGGCATGGGCGTCGACGACGAAGAGGATGAGGTCGGCCTCCTCGACCGCGACGCGGGCCTGGTCCTGGACGCGCGCCTCGATGTCCGAACCGGGCTGCAGTTCGAGGCCGCCGGTGTCGACCACGGTGAACGTGCGGTCATTCCACTCGGCTGTGCCGTACACGCGATCGCGGGTGGTGCCCGAGACATCGGAGATGATCGCACGTCGCTCGCCGATGAGCCGGTTGAAGAGGGTGCTCTTGCCGACATTCGGACGGCCGACGATGGCGACCACGGGAAGGGAGGACATGCCGAGGAGTGTAGGGTCCGGGCAGCATCGTCGCTCCCGGGCCCTCGCAATCGCCGCTGAGCGGTGGGTTGCCACTGCCTGCTACGCTCTGGAAGCGCTTCCAGATACGACGGGGCAGAGTTGGCAGGGAGGATACGAATCGTCGGATGGCCGTCACCCTCTCGGATGTCGCTCGACGAGCGGGCGTCTCCGAAGCGACCGCATCGAGAGTGCTGAATGGACGGCGCTACGTCGCGGCCAGCACTCGCCTCCTGGTCCAGGAAGCGGTGCGCGACCTCGACTACGTCCCCAACCGAGCGGCGCGCGACCTCTCGATGGCGCGCACGGCCACGGCATCGCTGCTCGTCCATCATGCGCAGTACCCCGCACACGGCGAGGGCACCTTCTCGTCCCGGATGGTGGACGGTGTGTCTCGCGCGCTCCGCCAATCGGGGTATGACCTGCTCTACGTCCCGGTTGATGACGCCGCCGTCGGACGGGTTGCGGGTCTGGCGGCCGTTCGGGCTGGGCGCAGTGACGGCGTGATCGTCCTGGGGCCAGCCTTCCCGCGCGCCGCCCTGGCCGCGCTGCGGTCGTCCGGCCGGCCGATGGTGACGATCGACGAGCGCGTCCCGGGCTGCGACGCGGTCCTGGCCGAGAACCGGGCGGCGACGATCGAGCTGACGCGTCACCTGGTTCTCGACCACGGCCATCGCCGCCTGGCATGCCTGGCCGGACCATCACGCTGGCCGAGCACCGCGGAGCGGGTCGCCGGCATCCGTGCCGAGGCACGGCGGACCGGTGCCGCGGTCCGCGTCCTGCGCGCACGCGAGACGACCATGCGCGACGGCGCAGAAGCCGCGACCATGCTCATGGCGGCGCCACCCGATGCGATTCTGGCCGTGAACGACGCGATGGCCATCGGGGCGATGCACCGGTTCCGGACCATGGAGGCGCGGCGCCGGCCAGCGATCACCGGCTTCGACGACATCGCCTGGGCCCAGCTCACCGATCCGCCCCTCACCAGCGTGGCCGTGGATGCCCATCTCATGGGTGCCGAGGCCGCGCGCCTGCTGATCGAGCGAATCGGCTCACCAGATCATGAATCCCTTCCGGCCCGCGAAGTCCGCGTGCCGGCCACCCTTCGTCTGCGCCGCTCGTGCGGCTGCGACGACCGCATCGGTTCATCCGGATGAGCCGAGGATCCGAGGAGGAGAGACAACCCATGGGGAGCAACGGCAGATATCACCAATGGCGGCTGGCGGCCGTCCTCGCCAGCGTCGTGCTGTTGGTCTCGGCGTGCACGCCCACCGATGACGCCAGTCCGGGCACCAGCGGGGCGGCCGGGGGCGGCGAGGCCGACGCCGGCGAGGTCGTCATGATCTCGAGCCAGCTGGTGCCGACCGAAGAGCAGGAAACGATGCGCAACGAGATCCTGGCCGACTTCGCCGGGACCGTGGAGTTCATCGGTGCCGAACCGGGCCCGTTCAACGACCAGGTTCGCGCACAGGAGGAGGCAGGCGAGGGCGAGATCAGCATCATCGGCGGCCTGGACGGCGAGTTCAGCGCCTTCGCCGCCGACGGCCTGCTGACCGACCTGTCCGACGTGGCCGAGGAGCTCGCCGACCTCGGGATCAACGAGGACTACCTGGAGCTCGGCAAGCTGGGGACGGACCAGCAGCTCTACATCCCGTGGATGCAGGCGACCTACATCATGGTCGCGCGCAACGAGGCGCTCGAGTACCTGCCCGACGGCGCCGACGTCAACACCCTCACCTGGGAGCAGCTCACCGAGTGGGGTGCCAACATCGAGGCGGAGACCGGTGAGCGGCGCCTCGGCTTCCCGGCGGGCGAGGACGGCCTCCTGCATCGTTTCTTCCAGGGCTATGCCTACCCTGCGTTCACCGGCGGCGTGAACACGACCTTCACCGGTGACGCCGCCAACGAGATGTGGACCTGGATGCAGGACACCTGGCAGTACGTGAACCCGCAGTCGACGACCTACGGCTTCATGCAGGAGCCGCTGCAGCAGGGCGAAGTCTGGGTCGCCTGGGACCACGTCGTGCGGCTCATCGATGCACTCGAGTCCGATCCAGAGGCATTCACCGCGTTCCCGGTTCCGTCGGGCCCGGAGGGGAAGGCCTTCATGCCGGTCATCGCGGGCCTTGGCATTCCGACCAGCGCCTCGAATCCGGAGGGCGCGAAGGACCTGATCCGCCATCTCCTCCAGCCCGAGACGCAGGCCACGACGCTCACCAGCGTCTCCTTCTTCCCGGTCATCGGAGCCGATCTGCCGGGTGACCTGAGCGCCGGCCTCCAGGCCGAGGCGGACGCGGTGGCGGCCCAACAGCAGGCGGAGGATGCCCTGCCTGCCCTGCTGCCGGTGGGCCTCGGCGAGGAGGGTGGTGCGTACAGCCAGGTCTTCCGCGACGCCTTCCAGCAGATCGTGATCGACGGCCAGGATCCGTCCAGCGTGCTGGAGTCCCTGTTGCCGAACCTCCAGGCGGTGTTCGAGGCCAGCGAAGCGGCCTGCTGGGCACCGGACCCGGAGAGCGATGGGCCCTGTCAGGCGCAATAGGCGTGCGATCTGATCGGTCCGGGGTGGCGGCCTCCGCCGCCCCGGACCCCCGACCATGACCGCGCGACTCGGGTGGGCGCCCTACGCCCTCCTGCTGCCTTCCGCCATCTTCCTGGCGGTCTTCTTCGCCGCGCCGATGGTCCAGGCCTTCGGACTTGCATTCCAGCAGCCGGACGGCACCTTCGGGCTGTCGAACGTCGAGCGCATGCTCGGCGACACGAGCTTCCGCAGCGCCCTGCTCACGACGCTCGCACTGGTCGTGCTCGTCATCCCGATCCAATTCGCCCTCGCGATGTCGATGGCCCTCGTCATCAACGCCAGGTTGAAGGGCCAGGGAATGTGGCTCTACGTCTATGCGCTGCCGCTCGGCATCAGCGAGCTGGCCGCCGGCATCGTGTGGGTCAGCATCTTCACCCAGTCGGGCTGGTTGAACTCGATCCTGATGGGCCTCGGCGTCATCGACTCCCCCATCACCTGGCAGAGCGCCGAGACGCCCTGGCTGCTCATCGGCTGCGTCGTCATCGCCGAGGCGTGGCGCGCGACATCCATCATCATGATCATCCTCGTCGCCGGCCTGCAGTCGATCCCGCGCGAGTTCCTCGAGGCCGCCGACGTCTACGGCGCCACGAACTGGCAGAAGATCAGGCGGGTCGTCCTGCCCATGCTGCGGCCCAGCCTCCAGGTGGCCCTCATCCTGCGCACGATCCTCGCCTTCCAGGTCTTCGCGACCGTGATCGCGCTGGCCGGCAGTGGCCTGGACGTCCTGGCCGGTGAGGCGCAGCGCTGGGCGACCGATATCGACAACGACAACGTGGCGGCTGCCTACGCCGGCCTGATCCTGCTCCTGTCGCTCTTCAGCACGGTCCTGTTCCTGGTCCTGCTGCCGACGCGCGAGGAGCACCAGGCGTGACGTCGACCACGCACGAGGTCCCGCTGCCACGACGCCGGTCCGGTCGCGAGCGGCTGGTCGGGCGTGGCCTCACCTATGTGGCGGCCACGATCCTGGCGCTGTTCATCCTTCTCCCGATCTACCTGATCGCCGTCTCGGCATTCACGCCACGCGAGAGCGCGTTCGACTTTCCCCGCAGCGTCATCCCGACCGAGGTCAGCACCGACACGATCGTGTTCTTCCTGAGCGCGTCCGGGGTGATCGACGCATTCTGGCGCAGCGTCATCGTGGCGCTCATCACCCTCGGGCTGTCGCTCCTGATCGGCGCGCCGGCCGGGTACGCGATCGCGCGCTACGCGTTCCGCGGACGGAGCGGCTACCGGCTCGTGATCCTGGCCACACGGGCATTTCCGATCGTGATCCTCGCCATTCCGCTGGCGGTGACGTATCGGCTGTGGGGCATCGACGACACGGTGATCGGCGTGGCGCTCATGCACACGGCCCTGGCCCTGCCGTTCACTGTGCTCATCACCTCGAGCGTCTTCATCTCGGTCCCGCGCGAGCTCGAGGAAGCGGCCCAGACGCTGGGGTGCAACCCGCTCCAGGCGTTCCTGCGCATCTCGATGCCGCTCGCCCTGCCCGGGCTGGCGGCGGCCGCGATCTTCACCTGGGTGCTCTCGTGGAACGACGTGTTCGCCGCCGTCATCCTCACCCTTCGCGAGCCGACCCTGCCGGCCAAGATCCTGACCGCCCTGACCCAATCGCCGATCTACTACCAGTTCGCCGCCGGCTTCGTGATGCTCATTCCGAGCG
Organism: Chloroflexota bacterium; assembly: GCA_052388515.1. Lineage (GTDB taxonomy): Bacteria > Chloroflexota > Limnocylindria > QHBO01 > QHBO01 > JACDBZ01. The sequence continues at coordinate 7,441 of JBQTHZ010000095.1, forward strand.
TGGTGGTCATCTTCTTCATCCGCAAGTACCTGCTCGGCCTGTGGGGCCGGGTCGTCAAGTAAGGAGGCCCCACACCAATGGCCGAGATCCGTGTCGACCGCGTGTCGAAGATCTACAAGCAGACGCGGGCGGTCGACGACGTGTCGCTCACGATCAACGATGGCGAGTTCATGGTGCTCCTGGGGCCATCGGGATGCGGCAAGACGACGCTCCTGCGATCGATCGCCGGGCTCGAGCAGATCGACGGCGGACGGATCGTCATCGGCGACAGAGACGTCACGGAGCTTCCGCCGCGCAGGCGGAACATCGCCATGGTCTTCCAGAGCTATGCAGTCTTCCCGCACATGACCGTCTTCGAGAACATCGCCTTCGGCCTGCGCATGCGCAGAGCCTCGAAGGCGGACGTGACGAAGCAGGTGCGCGAGGCTGCCGAGCTGCTTCATATCGAGAACCTGCTGGACCGATTCCCCGCGCAGACCTCCGGTGGGCAGCGCCAGCGCATCGCGGTCGCCCGCGCGCTGGCCATGCAGCCGCAGGTGCTGCTCATGGACGAGCCGCTGAGCAACCTCGACGCGCTGCTGCGGCTCGAGGCACGGGCAGAGCTGAAGCGCCTGCTCAACGAGATCGGCTCGACGACGATCTACGTCACCCATGACCAGGTCGAGGCGATGAGCATGGGCGACCGGGTCGCGGTCATGCGCGCCGGCAAGCTCGTCCAGGTCGGTGACCCGTTGACGATCTATGACGGCCCGGTGGATCGCTTCGTCGGCGGCTTCATCGGCAATCCGCCGATGAACTTCCTGCCCGTCGAGGTCGCGCGCCGCGGTGGCGATCGCGTTGCCGTCCTGGCAGATGCCGGGGAAGTCCGCCTCGGCGGTGCCGGCGTGCTCGGCGACCGTGAAGGCGCGATCATGCTCGGCATCCGGGCCGAGAACGTCGAGATCGTGCGTGCGGATGACGCCTCTGCGATCCGCGCGCGCGTCCTGGTCGTCGAGCCGCTGGGCTCGCACAACCTGGTGACGCTCGCCGTCGGCGGCGAGCAGCTCAAGGCCATCACCCCCTCCGACGAGCGGCTCGAACGCGACCAGGAGGTCGGCGTGAGGATCGATCCAGACCGCATCCGCTGGCTCGATGCCGAGCACGGCGTGGCGCTCGGCAGTCAGGCCGCGGGGCCCGGCGCCGGGTTGGGCGCCCTGACGCCGGAGGAACGCGACACCATCGACGCCTGAAGGTGAAACCGCTCGATGCCGGGACGGGCCGGCTCTGTGCTTCGTTCGACTTCACCAGCGGTGCCTGGCTCTCCCTGGGCGCACCGCACGAACGACATGGCATGGTCGAGCTCGCCGCGCTTCCGCCATTCGACGAGGCCGTGCGTGGCGACCCGGATGCCACTCGCCGGCATCGGAGGGAGATGACGCTGGGGACGCACGCGTTCCTGTCCGTGGAGGTCGACGGTGGGTCCCCGGCTCTCATCGCCGATGCATCCGATCCCCGGCGTCCGCGATGGACCGGCCCGGGACTGGCCGTCGAGGTCGAGGCCACGCCCGAGGCATCGGTCGTTCGGCAGCGTTGGGAGCTGAGCGACGGATATCGCCCAGGCGTGCGCATCGTGGCCCGCGGGCGCATCGACCGGCCGGCACTCGCGGAGATCACCGAGCTCGATCCTCCGACTCCGACCGGGGCGGCGACCGCTCTGGCCGCGGAGGACGGGACCCTGCGCTGGGACGCGCCGGAACTGCCCGCAGTCGCGGTTGTCGCGATGATCGGTTGTCGCGTGAACTGGCAGTCGGTGGACGGCAATCTGGTTGGGGAGCTCACGTGGCCGTTGGCGGCGCACTCGTTCACGCTCGAGGCGAGCCTGGAGCCCCTGGCCGCGGCCCCTCTGACGTCACGGATGCGCGAGGACTCGACCGGCGATCGGCTCACCGATCGTGCACTCGCGTACGTGCGAGGTTGCACGGCCCTGCGCGTGGACGTGGACGAGCGAACGATCCTGACGGACCATCGGATCCTGCCGCTGTCGTGGACGCGCGATGCCTACTGGCAGGCGCTCGCCCTGCTTGCCGCCGATGGCCCCGGCGACCGCGATCGGGTGGCTGACCACCTGCGCTGGCTATGGCGGCGGTGCGAGCGTCCAGACGGCCGGTGGGTTCGCAGCCACCATGCCAACGGGCGACGCAAGGACCTCGCATTTCAGGCCGATCAGCAGCTCTATCCCTTCGTCGAGCTTGCCGACTTCTGGCGGCTCACGGGGAGGCTGCCCGACGGAGTCGATTGGGCGTCGGAGGTCACGCGAGCCTGGGCAGCGGCCATGGACGAGGTCGATCCAGCCATCGGGCTGATCGCGAGCGCAGAGAACGCCGCGGATGATCCGGCCGCAGCGCCCTTCATCGGCGCCTCCCAGATCCTGCTCTGGTACTCGGCCCGGCGCATGGCCGAGATGGCCGCCGCGGTGGGCCTCTCCATCGACGTCGGTGCTCTCCATTCGACGGCGACATCAGCTCAGGCAGCCTTCGGCGCCGGGTTCGAGGCCGGGTTCGATGCCGGCGGCGCGTGGCCGTACGCGGTGGACGGCCACGGCGTTCGGATCGCGTATCACGACGCGAACGACCTGCCCATCGTCCTCGCTCCGCTGTGGGGATTCTGCGACGCGTCGTACCCCGCGTGGCGATCCACGATGGAGTTTGCCTTCTCCGATGCCAATCCGGGCTGGGTCACCGGGGATCGCGCCGGCCTCGGCTCGGCGCATACTCCGGGGCCGTGGACGCTCGGCGATGTCCAGGCCTGGGCACATGCGCAGCTCCTGGGTGATGCAGAAGCCGCTTCGGCTGCCGTCGCGAATCTCGAGGAGGTTGCCTTTCCCGATGGCATGCTCTCCGAGGCCTACGGAGCCGATGACGATGTTCGTGTCCGACACTGGTTCGCCTGGCCCGGCGCCGCGCTCGCTGCCCTGCGGCTGCTCGAGGCGGCGGGCCACCTGCACGACCGTCTCGCGGTCGAGGCCACTCGTCGCCGCTGAGGCAGTGTCCGGTCGATGGTGCACGGATGGCGCCGCTCAGCGGCGCCCGGGACGATACGATCGGCCCCGATGAGAATCGGGATCGCGGCGACCCGGCTGGCGGGCGTCGACGGCGTGACGTTCGAGACCGCCAAGTGGGAGGCGGTCCTCGAAGGCATGGGCCATGATCTCCGCCTGTGCGCCGGAGAGGTCGATGCCCTTCGCTACCAGGCGCGCCTGGTGCCGCCGATGCACTTCACCTGGCCCCCGGCAGCCCGCGTGACGGCCTCTGCATTCGACGCCGAGAGCGACCCGACCGCCGTTCGCTCCGAGATCGAACGGCTCGTGGACCTCCTGCTCCCGGTGCTGCGAGATTGGGCGAACCTCCACGAGCTGGATGCGCTGATCGTCGAGAACGCCTGGGCCATCCCGATGCAGCTTCCGCTCGCCGTGGCGCTCCGCCGCCTCGTGGAAGAGCGCCGCCTTCCCACCATCGGCCACCATCACGATTACTGGTGGGAGCGCGAGCGCTTCGCCACCTGCGTCGTTCCGGAGGTGCTGGAGGAGGCGTTTCCGCCGGACCTGCCCTGGGTGCGCCATGTCAGCATCAACAGCCTCGGCGCAGACCAGCTGCGCGCGCACCGCGGGATCGACTCCATGGTGGTGCCCAACGTGTTCGACTTCGGCAAGCGACGGCCTCGGCGCTCGCCGGCGGTTCGCCGCCGGCTGAGACAGGAGCTCGGCATGGACGATCGTGGCCTGCTCGTCGTCCAGCCGACGCGCGTCGTGCCGCGCAAGGGCATCGAGCTGGCGATCGAGCTCGTCGGGCGCCTCGACGACCCCGACGCGGTGCTGCTCATCACCTCCCCTGCCGGGGACGAAGGGCTCGACTACCTGGTCGATCTCGAACGCCTGGCCGAACGCCACAAGGTGCGCCTGGCCTACGCGGCCGACCGCTTCGCCCCCGACCTCGACGGCAAGCCGATCCGCCCGGCCCACTCGCTCCACGACGCGTATCTCGCCGCGGACCTGATCACCTATCCGAGCCTCTACGAGGGCTACGGCAACGCGCTGGTCGAGGCGCTGTACTACGGCGTGCCGGTGGTGGTCAACCGCTACCCGGTGTACGTTGCGGATATCGCGCCACTGGGCCTGCGCCTGGTCGAGATCGACGGCGCCATCACCGATGCGACGATCAGCGAGGTGCGGGAGCTGCTCGCCAATCCTCGCAAGATCCGCGACGACGCCCGTCACAACTTCACCGTCGGCCAGCAGCACCTCTCGTACAGCCTGCTGCGCCGCCGACTGCGGTCGCTTCTCCGCGGCATCGAAGATCCGGCTCCCTCCTGACTCAGACCGCGAGGCTCGCTTCCGATCAGGCCAGCCCGCGCGTCGCCCATGCCCGCGCCGTGAGCACGAACGGAGCGACCGGGAGGAGGCCGCGCGCGCGCTCACGCAGGTCAGTCAGGTGATCCGCATCCAGCCCTGCCACGTACGAGCCAGCTGGGCCGACGCCGAGGGTGAACGGCTCCCACCACTCCTCGAACGTCGAATGCTCGAGCTCTGCTGAGAAGGTCGTCTGCTGCACCTCGTGCAGCCCGGCCGCCTCGAACAGCTCGGCCAGATGGCCCTCACGGGCACCCGCGAGCCTCGATTCGTCGTCGACATCGGCGTCGAGCTCATGCGCTGCCCGCCAGAACTGGCTGAGCGGCCCCTGGCCGCCGCCATGATCCCAGACGCACGCGGCGACGACCCCACCCTGCCGGGTCACGCGCGCCATCTCGGCCAGGCCCGCGACCGGATCCGTCATGAAATGGACGACGAGCTGCGCGAGGGTTGTGTCGAACGCCCGGTCCTGGTACGGCAGGTGCTCGGCGGAGGCCCGCCGCACGTCGACGCCGGGGTTGCGCGCTCCAGCAGCGGCCACGAATGGCTCGGAAGGGTCGACGGCCGACACGGCCGCGGCGCCGAGGCGCGTGACCAGCTCGGCAGTGAGGGCGCCGGGGCCGCAGCCCACGTCGAGCACGCGCTGGCCGTCGCGAACGTCGGCGAGATCCGCCAGCTGCGGCGACAGCAGACGCGAGTACCTGCCCATGAATCGGTCGTACGCCTCGGCGGCGACGTCGAAGCTCATGACCGCAATCTACGCCCGACGGCGGCCGGGCGGAAGAGGCTATGCCGTGAGCGCGTAAACGCGCTCACGAACCTCTTCGAGATCGACCTCGGGGGTCGAGGTGCCGCCGGTGATGCCGATGCGGGCCTTGCCCTGGAGCCAGTCGCGGTGGTCGGTGGCGAGCTCGTCCGCATCGGCGACGTGGATCGTGTCCGGCAGGATCTCGCTGCACTTCACGGCCAGCTCCTTGGTGTTCGAGCTGTTCTTGCCGCCGACCACGATCATGGCGTCGACCTCCCTGGCCAGCACCACCGAATCGTCCTGGCGCGTGAGCGTGACGGGGCAGACCGTGTTGACCACCCGCAGGTCGTGGGCGCGGCGCAGGCAGAAGGCGGCGAATTCCTCGAGCTTCTGGGGCAGGATGGTCGATTGGCTCAGGACGCCGATTTTCTTCGTGCGCGGGACGCGCTCCCAGGTGGATCGGTCCATGTCGTCCACCACCACGTGCTTGTCACCGGCATACGAGCGAACGCCCTTGACCTCGGGATGGTCCTCGTGACCGATGATGCAGACCGTGTAGCCGGCCTCCGCAAGCTCCCGGGCCGCCTTCTGGCTCTGGAGCACCCAGGTGCAGGTGGCGTCGATGACCTCGAGGCTCTCCTTGCCCTTGGCCTGCTCGAACTCGCCCTTTGGCACACCGTGGGCGCGGATCACGAGGGTGCCGCCCTCCACCTGGTCGGCGAGGTCCGCGGTGCGGATGCCTCGGTCGCTCAGATCGGCCTTGATCCCGGGGTTGTGCACGAGCTGGCCGAGGGTGGTGACCTCCTTGCCCTCCGTGCGTGCGTGCTTGGCCTTGTCGATCGCCAGCCGAACCCCATAGCAGAATCCGGCACGCTCGGCGATCCGGACGTCGGGTCGTGTTGCCGTTGTCATCGCATTCATTCTATTGGTAATACGTCGCAAGGTCCGTTCCGGCTCATGCCGCCCTCCACGGCACTGCCAGATATTCTGGCGATGACTGATACCCGCGCAGATCGGCCGATGTCGGGTGTGCTGCGGACGAGGGCTCAGCGTCAGCGCGCGGGTTGCTGCTCCGGTGGGAGGAGCGCCGCGATCTCCGCCGCGATCCGCGCCGTCCCTCGCTCGAGCGCCTCTCGATCCATGCGGCCGGATGACCCTGCGAGCATGGTGACCGGCTCGCCGATGCGGATCGTGTTGCGCGTGGCAGGGGGCCCGCGCGCGCGACCCGGAAAGAGCTGATCGGTACCAGCGATGCCGACCGGCAGCAACGGGACGCCGGCGGTGAGGGCCAGCCAGGCCGCGCCGGGCTTGACGGCCCGCATGCGGCCATCGCGCGAGCG
>JBQTHZ010000096.1:0-8318 GCA_052388515.1 Chloroflexota bacterium
ATCATGGCCATGTCCTGGTAGACGGTGGCGATGACCCGCTGGAGCGAGTCGCGCGGCGTGCCGAGCTCGACCCGTTCGCCATAGACGAAGATCTCGCCGCTGTGCGGCGGGTGGACGCCGGACAGGATCTTGATGAGCGTCGACTTGCCGGCGCCGTTGTCACCGAGCAGGCAGAGCACCTCGCCTGCCCGGACGGAGAGCGAGACGTCGTGCAGCGCGACGACGCTGCCGAAGTACTTCGTGAGGTCACGGGCCTCGATGAGCGGGGCGCCGGTGGGTGGGCTCGTGGTGGCGGTCATCGGTCGCTCCTCTCAGTGCCGCGTCATGGTCGCGCGTTGGCGGATGTAGTTGTTGACGATGACGGCGGCCAGCAGCAGGACGCCAAGGAAGGCCTGGTACCAGTCGCCCGGGATGCCGGCGAAGACGATGCCCTGCTGGGTCATGCCGAGGGTCAGGGCGCCGAACACGGCACCGATGGCGGACCCGTAGCCGCCGGTCAGGAGCGTGCCGCCGATGACGGCGGTGATGATCGCCTCGAACTCCTTGCTCCCGCCGCGCAGCACGTCGCCGCTGCCGACGCTGAGCACCTGGATCACGGCCAGCAGCGCCGCCGACGCGGCGGTTGCCATGAACAGGATGATCTTCACCCGGTTGACCGGCACCCCGACATTGCGTGCCGCGATGGCCGAGCCACCGACGCCGAAGATCCAGTTTCCGAACGAGGTGCGCAGCAGGATGAAGGTGGCCAGCAGGGCAAGGCCGATCCACCACAGGATGGACACCGAGAACGGACCGAGCTCGGCCGTGAAGATGATGGCGATCGGGTCGTTGGCGACCGGGTCGGCCAGGCCGCCGACCTGGGTGCGGCCGGTGATCGCGCGCGTGATGCCGATGGTCAGGCCGCGCAGGATGAAGAGCATGCCGAGCGTCACGATGAACGACGGCAGCCGCGTCCGGACCACCAGGTAGCCGTTGATGAAGCCGACGACGAGCGCGAAGGCAAAGGCCAGGATCACGGACAGCCAGACCGGCAGGCCGATGACGCCGATGGAGATGGCGACGACCATGCCGGCGGCACCGACCACGGACCCGACCGACAGGTCGAACTCGCCGGCGATCATCAGCAGCGCGACGGCAGATGCCACGATGCCGACCTGCGCCGCCACCTCGAGATAGGACGCGGTGCCGGCCAGCGAGAGAAAGCCGCTCCCGCCGGCCCACACCGCGAAGACGATGAACACCAGGATCGCGCCGATGACGGCGCCGATCTCCGGCCGCGTGAGCAGAATGCTGGCGAGCCCGACCTTGCGGACGCGCTCGTCCACGCGGGCTTCAGCGCTGGCCATGCCGATCTACCTCCTCCGTGCGGTGCGCTGGAGCCGGCTTAGCCGGCCCCAGCGCCTCGATCTCAGCGGATGCCCTGGGCGCTCAGCTCGATGACCTGGGCCGCCGTGTCGCCGGTCACGAAGCCGGGACCGGTGCGGACCACGTCGCCGCCGCCGAGGAGCAGGCCGTACTGCACGAACTGGGTCATGATGCTCACGCCCATGTAGCCCTGCAGGTACTGCTGCTGGTCGATGGCGAACAGCATCGTGCCCTCGTCGATGGCGGTGAGCACCTCCGGCGAGAGGTCGAACGTGGCCAGCGCGACCGCGTCGTTGCCCTCGAGCGCGAGCAGCGCGGGAGCCGCGCCGGTCGGACCCAGGGTCAGGACGCCGTCGATGGTCGGATCGGCCGAGATGGCCGCCTCGATGGCCGCCTGCGCGCCGGTCGGGTCGGCAAGCTCGACCGCGACGACCTCGGATGGAACACCACCCAGGCCTTCGGCGAAGCCCTCGCAGCGCAGGTCGAGCGCCGCGTTGCCGACCTCCTGGTTCACGCAGAGGGTATTCGTCACGCCCTCGGCGGCCATCCGCTCGCCGGCGCCGACACCCGCCTCGAACTCCGTCTGGCCCACGTGGGTCAGGAGCCCGAGATCGCTGAAGACGTCGCTGCCCGAGTTGATGCTCAGGACCGGGATGCCGGCCGCGATGGCGGCCTCGATCGGCCCGCTCAGGGCATCGGCGTCGGGGATCGAGACGATGATCCCGTCCGGCTCGGCCGCGACGGCCGTGTCGATCAGCTGCGCCATGGCCACGACGTCGAGCGATTCGGACTGTGGCGCGCGGTAGTTGGCGGTGATGCCGAGATCGGCTGCTGCGGCCTCGACGCCGTTGGCGACGACCGACCAGAACGGGTCTGACGCCTGGCCGTGGACCACGACCTCGATGGTGATGTCGCCGCGACCGCTGTCGCCGCCATCCCCCTCGTCGGGCGGTGCGCCCGTCTCAGTCGCCTGCTGCCCGCACGCCGCGAGCACCAGGATCATGGCCGCCAGCCCAGCGGTCAGCTTCATGATGCGCATAAGTTCGTTCCTCCGATTCCTTTCCCCTGGATTGGATGACACCCGACCGATTCTCCTCACGTCACCTCCGAGATCCGTACCGGGCGGTGCTCGTGCATGGATCGCGTCGCCGCGATCGCCACGCGCACCGCCTCAAGTCCATCGCGCGCCGTACAGGCGCTCTCCTCCTGGCCGCGCGCCACCCGCAGGAACGCTCGCAGCTCGTGCTCATAGGCATCTCTGAAGCGGTCGATGAACATCGACCACGCCGGCCCGGCCGGTGGCGGCACGCCGGGCTCCAGCGAACGCATCGGCGTTCGCGGTCCCAGGCCGATGCTGACGCTGTCGCCGGAGCCGAACAGCTCGGTCCGGATGTCGTAGCCGAGCGGGTCGTGGCGCGTCACGCTCAGGATGGCGCGCGTGCCGCCCGACAGCCGAAGCGTCGCGACCGCGGTGTCCACGTCGTCGTATTTCGCGAACATCGGGAAGCCCAGCACGCCGCCGTCGGCGTAGACCTCCTCGATCTCCTGGCCGCTCAGCCAGCGGGTGACGTCGAAGTCGTGGACGCTGAAGTCGTTGAAGATGCCGCCGGAGGCCGGGATATACGCCTCGTGCGGCGGCGCCGGGTCGTGACCGGCCAGGCGCAGGACGTAGAGCTGGCCGAGCGAACCGTCCTCGACGAGGCGCCGTGCCTCGCGATAGGCGGCGTCGAAGCGGCGCTGGAAGCCGAGCTGGAGCGGAACCCCGGATGCCTCGATCTCGCCGACCAGGCGTTGCGTCTCGACCAGGTCGGTGGCGAGGGGCTTCTCGCAGAAGATCGGGATGCCACGGCCGATGCCTGCCCGGATCAGCTCCGGATGAGCGGTGCTGCTGGCGGCGATGACGAGCGCATCGGCTGCGGCGATGGCCTCACCGATCTCGGCCGCCTCGGCGCCGACGGCATCCGCCACCGTTCGCGCCCGCGCCGGATCGGCGTCGGCAATGAGGAGCGCGCCCGGCTCATCGAGCAGGCTCGACAGGATCTCGGCATGCATTGCGCCGATTCGCCCCGCGCCGAGCTGCGCCAGCCGCATCACGCCACCTGCGTTCTCGCCAGGCCGGCGATCTCGTCGAGCTCCACCCGGCGGCCTTCGACGTGGGAGCGCGTCGCCGCGACCGCGATCCGCATCGCTTCCAGCCCATCGCGGGCGCTGCTCACCGGCGGACGCACGCCGCGGCAGCATGCGAGGAACGCGACCAGCTCGGCGCGATAGGCGGCCTCGAAGCGCTCGAGATAGCCGGACCACCCTTCGGTCGCATCGGTCCAGTCGGCGTGGCGTGATGGCGTCCGCGGCGACAGGCCGCCGGTGATGGCCACGGAGTCGGAGACGAGCTCGATCCGGATGTCATAGCCCGCCGGATGCAGCCAGCTGGCCTCCAGCACCGCCAGTGTCCCGCCGCTCAGGCGCATGGCCACGACGGCGCTCTCGATCTCGCGGGGGTCGGTCGGGCGGCTGCCGTCTCGACGCCCGGCCTCGACCGAGACGTCGGCCACCTCCTGGCCGGTCAGCCAGCGGAGGACGTCGAAGTCGTGGATCGACGAGTCACGGAAGATCGGTGCGGCCTCCGGTGGGGGACCCGAAGGCGCCGGACGTGGCGGGACCAGCGGGTCGTGGGCCGTGAGCCGCACGAGATGGAGCCGTCCGGTCACGGCATCCCTGGCGGCGCCGAAGCCGGGGTCGTGGCGTCGCTGGAAGCCGAGCTCGAGGTGCGCGCCCGCCTCCTCCACGCGGCGGGTGAGCGCGATGCTGCTCTCGAGCGAGTCGGTCAGTGGCTTCTCGCACAGGACGTGGCGGCCGGCGTCGAGGGCCGTCTCGACCTCCGCACGGTGATGCTCCGGCGGCGTGGCGATGATGATCGCGTCCGCCGCGTCGACAGCCTCCGTGAAGGTGACCGGCGTGCCGCCCGAGCGCCGCGCGACCTCGCCGGCGCGTGACGCGTCGGCGTCGACGACGTAGAGCTCGTCCACGGCATCCATGGCGCCGAGCAGGTCGGCATGCATGCCGCCCATGCTGCCCGCGCCGACGACGGCGACCTTCATCGGTCCAGCTCTCGCAGCGCGTAGCGCAGGACCCGTCCGCCGACCGCGGCCGCCTCGGCGGGCGGCAGCCACGAGGAATCCTGCTCGACCATCAGCCAGCCCGCGTAGTCGAGTGCGTCGAGCGTCGCGAGCACGCCGCGCAGGTCGAGCGCGCCGTTGCCGAGCTCGGTGAAGATGCGCTCCCGCACGGCGGTGCTGAAGCCATCGATCTCGCGCGAGCGAAGCCGGGCCAGCACCGCGGGGTCCACGTCCTTGAGGTGGACGTGCGTGACGAGCGACCCGTAGTGGCGGAGCGCGCGCACCGGCTCTCCACCGCCGACGAGGTAATGCCCGACGTCCAGGCACAGTCCGGCGCCGGACTCGGGGAGGCGAGAGGCGAGTGCCTCGACCTCGTCGGGTGATTCGATCCAGGTCGCGGTATGGGGATGGAACGTGATCCGGACGCCGTCCGGTGCCGCCGCCACCAGCTCGGCCAGCAGGTCGGCAAGCCCCTGGAAGGCCGCGGCCCTCCATTGCGGCGCGCCGTCGGCCACCCGTCCGCTCCACGCGTCTCGCTCGCCGCCGCCGTCGAGTGCCACCACGAGGACCTCGCCGCCCGCGTCGATGAGCCGCTCGAGGTCACGGTGCGCGGTGGCCGCCGCATCCGCCGCCAGTCCGTCCGGTCCGGCGTCGACCGCCGAGTACAGCTCGGCGAACCGCAGGCCGCGCTCCGCAAGCGTCCGCCGCAGATCGTCTCCTTCCGGGAATCCGCGCCCGAACTGGGTCCCGGCGTAGTCGAGGCGGGCGATCTCGTCGAGGACGCTGGCCGCCGCGGTCTCGGGCGCCAGGTCGAACAGGTCGGCGTTGTTCCACACGATCGGCACCGTGCCGATGGGCGCATCGGCCAGGCTCATGCGTGCTGCTCCTTCGCCCGTCCGGCCAGCTGCTCGTCGTGGACGGGGCGGCCCTCGGGCACCGGCACGTCCCACCAGCCGGTCTTGTCCGGCCCCGCCACCGCCAGGTCGCGGTCCACCCTGACGTGGACGAGCGACGGCCCGCCTGACGCGAGCGCGCGCTCGACAGCCGGTCGCACCTCGGTGGGCTCGCTCGCGAACTCGGTGTGGATGTCGAATGCCCTGCCGATGGCGGCGAAGTCGGGCGAGTACGGCTCGCCGTCGCGGATGAAGTCGGTGATGGCGGTGCGGCCGAAGTGGGCCTGCTGGCCGCCCTTGATGCTGATCCAGCCTGAGTTGTCGAGGATGACCGTGCAGACCGGGCTGCCCAGCATGGCCGCCGATGCGAGCTCCTGCATCGACTGCAGGAAGTCGCCGTCGCCGCAGACCGCCAGCACCTGCGCATCCGGCTTCGCCAGCTGTGCGCCGATGGCAGCGGGGAGCGTGAAGCCCATCGTGCTGAACCCGCCCGAGGTGATGTGGGTGCGTGGCTGCCGCGTGACCCAGCGCTGCTTGATCATGCCCTGCGGCAGGCCGGCGCCGGTGACGACGATCGCATCCTCGCGCGTGGCCGCCTGGACCTCGCGCACGGCCCGGGCCATGGTCATCGGGACCGCATCGGAGCCGGACTTGACATCGATCTGCTCCTCCCATGCGCGCCGCAGTGACTCGACCTCCTCGCCGTACTCGGTGGTCGACGGGTCGCGGCCGAGCGCCTGGAGCAGGTCGGTCAGGCCGGCCCGCGCGTCGGCGACGAGGGGCACCGCGACCGGGTAGTTCTTCCCGATCTCACGCTCGTCGATCTCGAGCTGGATCAGCTTCGTCGGGGGGATGGCGAACGTGACGCCCTCGCGCCACGACGACGCCGACCAGTCCACGAACCGGCATCCGACGCTCAGGATGACGTCGGCCGACGCGCTCAACGCATTGCCGATGGTCGACCCCGTATCGCCGATCGTCTGCCCCGCCAGCGGATGGGTCTCGTCGATGGCGCCCTTCCCGTTCCAGGTGGTCACCACCGGCGCGCCCAGCCGCTCGGCCAGCGCCACCAGTTCGGTCGTCGCGTCGGCGCCGATCACGCCGCCGCCCGCCACGATCACCGGCCGTTTCGCCCCGGCGAGCAGCGCGGCCGCGCGCTCGACCATGGCCGCGTCGGGGCGCGGCCGTCCCCGCGCCTCGCGCGCACCGGGCTCCGGCACGCGCACGTCGGCCGCCGCCGCCTGGACGTCCATCGGCAGGTCCATCAGGATCGGCCCGGGCCGCCCGCTGGTCATGGCGTTCCAGGCGCGGTGGAGGACGAAGGGCAGGTCCTCCACGCGCGAGGGCTGCCACCATTCCTTGACGATCGGCTCGAAGATGCGCGGGTTGTCGGCGTGGTGCCGTCGCTCCACCTCCTGGAGCACGCCGTGGCCGCGCATGTACGTGTGCGTCGAGCCGGTGAAGAGCGCGACCGCCGTGGAGTCAACGTATGCCGTCGCCATGCCGATGACCGTGTTCGTCGCGCCCGGGCCGATCGAAGTGAAGGCCAGCATCGGCCGTCCGGAGGCGCGGTAGAAGCCATCCGCCAGGTGCACGGCGGACTGCTCGTGCATGACCTGCACGGTCCGGATCTCGGGCCGATCGAGGAGCGCATCGGTCAGCGTCCAGACGCCGTGACCGGGGATCCCGGCGGCATGCGTGACACCGGCGCGCACCAGGTATTCGGCGATGATCTGCGCCCCCGTGAGCCGTTGCTCGGCTGTGCCCACTTGCGTCAATCCGCTACCATGCAAACGATTACATCGCGGCACTCTAGCACCCTCTTCTGCCCGGATGTCAAGCCTCAATGGACCGATGAAGACGCTGACCGCCAGCCCCCTCGCCCGGACCGTCTCCGAGACGCCGACCGACGTCTGGAACGACAGCTGCGCCATCGACGAGCTCGAGTACGCCGTCGCCTTCGGCGCGGTCGGCGCGACCGCCAATCCGACCATCGTGGTCGACAACTGGAACAGGGATCCGTCCCGCTGGGCGGGTCGCGTACGCGAGCTGGCAGCTGAGCAGCCGGCATGGTCGGAGCGTGAGCTGGCGTGGGGCATCGTCGCCGAGATGAGCGTCCGCGCCGCGCCCCTCCTCCACCCCGCGTTCGAGGCCTCCGGCGGTCGAGCGGGACGGCTCTCCATCCAGACTGATCCGACCCTCTTCCGCGATGCGCCCGCCATGGTCACCCAGGCCTTTGGCTTCGACGGGCTGGCGCCGAACGTGATCGTCAAGTTCCCGACCACGCGCGCGGGCGTGGCGGCCATGGAGGAGGCCTCGTACCGCGGCATCAGCGTGAATGCCACCGTCTCGTTCAGCGTGTCGCAGGCGCTGGCGGCCGCCGAGGCGGTCCAGCGCGGCATGGCGCGGCGCGATGCCGAGGGCCTGCCCACCTCCCAGATGGGCCCGGTGATCACGATCATGATGGGCCGGCTCGAGGATTGGCTGCGCGATGTCGTGGACCGCGAGGGGCTGTCCGTCCATCCATCGGCATTGCCCTGGTCGGGCGTGGCCGTCTTCAAGCGCGCCTACGCGGAATGGTCCTCGCGTGGCTTCCGCGCGCGGCTGCTCGGTGCCGCCATCCGCCATCACCTGCACTGGTCGGAGCTCATCGGCGGCGACGTGGTGATCACCATGCCGTCGTCGTGGCAGAAGCGCTTCAATGCCTCGTCGGTGGAGGTGCGCCCGCGGATCCAGGATCCGGTGGACGAGGCGCATCTCGCCGAGCTGCGCGCTTTGCCCGACTTCGTCCGGGCGTACGAGCCGGACGGCCTGTCCGTTGACGAATTCGATGCGTGGGGCCCCTCGGTGAAGACGCTGCGGGCGTTCATCGGCTCCTATCACGAGCTGCTGCATCTCGTCGGCGAGGCGCTCCTGGCGTGAGTCGCTCGGATCTGCGGCTGCC
>JBQTHZ010000097.1:0-2620 GCA_052388515.1 Chloroflexota bacterium
CGTGGGTGGCCACGCTGGCTCGGCCGCAGTTGATCGAGGAGCGCCCGGCTCTTCGGATCGTCAGTGCCTGATCATGACCCGCCTGCTGGCCCTCGTCTGGCCCGAGCTGCGCGTGCCCGATGCCGAGACGCGGCCGTTCGAGCGCATGCTCGACGCGCTCGACGACCTCTCCCCGCGGGTGGAGGCGGTCGACGCGGGCGTGGCGCTCGTCGATGTGACCGGTCTCGGACCGATGTGGGGGTCCGAGCGGCGGATCGCGGCACGCGCCGTGATGCTGGCCCGCGCCGTGGCGCCGCTCCGCGTGCGGTGCGGCATCGGCGACAACCGCTGGCTGGCGACGCTGGCCGCACGGCTGGCGCGCTTCGAGCGGCCCGATGCGCCGGCCGCACTCCACGTCATCGCCCGCGACGATCTGCGCGACCTGCCGCTGACCCTGCTGCCGGCCGATGCGGCGATGCGCCAGCGCTTCACGCTCTTCGGGCTCACGCACATGAGCCAGCTGGCCGGTTTGCCGCGCTCCGCGGTCGGCGCCCAGTTCGGCCCGGCCGGGGAGCGGCTCCAGGCGCTGGCCCGCGGCCACGACCCGCGGCCGATCGTGCCGCGGCGGCGCCCCGAACGAGTGGAGGCGCGCGCTGCGTTCGAGCCGCCACTCGACGGGATCGGCGCCGTCGGGCTCATCCTGCGCCGCCTGGCCGCCGAGCTCTGCGATCGGCTCCGTGAGCGCCACCTGGCGCCCGGCCGTGCGACGCTGGTGCTGAGCCTCGAGGATGCGCCGGCGCTGAACGTGGCGCAGCCCTTCCCTCAGCCGGCGCTCGAGCCGGACTGGATCGCTCGGCTCCTGCTCAGCCGCCTGGAAGCCGCCGCACGCCTGCGGACTCGCGGGCCGATTCCGTCAGATGGCACCACCAGTGCCGTTAGCCAGCTCCCGGCGGCTCGGAATCTGGGTGAATCTATGCCTTCAGGGTCTTCGAGGCCCTCGGATCGGATCAACATGCTTGCTAACGGCACTGTCAGTGCCATATGGCGGAAACCTGGAGGTATCGACGTTGAAGGGCCGCTCGAAGAACCCAACGAGCCGAGGATCGCATCGGTCACCCTCGCCTTCGATCGTCTGAGCGACCCGGCGACCAGGCAGCTTCCCGCCTTCGAGGCACGAACGGCACGGTGGGAGGAGCTGCGCTGGTCGCTGGAGCGGATCCGGCATCGGTTCGGGGAGGGCCGCCTGTGGCGGGCCAGCGTCGAACGGCCGACCGCGGCGCTGCCCGAGCATCGGTCGCGGCTGGTGGACATCGGTCAATGACGAGGGTCTACGCGGACCACCCGCTCGTCCAGGTCGAGACCGATGCGGCCGGCGTGCCGACACGCCTGCGCATGGACGGCACCGATCATGGCGAGCTCGGCATCTGCAACCGATGGCGCGTCGACGACGGCTGGTGGCGGGAGCCCGTGGCCCGAGCCTGCTACAAGGTCGTCACCCGCTCAGGCCTGCTGTGCACTATCTTCCTCGACGAGATCCGCGGCACCTGGCACCTGGAGCGGCTGTTCGACTGAGCCGTGGCACCGCTCGTGCGGTAAGCACGCACCATGAATGACTTCGACCGGCGGCCGGGAGCCATCGACGACCCGGGGATGAAGGGTGGCATCGATCCCGAGGAGGAGACGCTGCCGCCGGGGGACACGGCCGACAACACCGGTGGACCCGGCGAGCCGGAGGCATCCGAGCTCGACCTGCCGGGCCCGGATGACCCTGTCGCCTGGAGCTACGTCGAGGCCGATACGCTCGTCGTCGGTCCGAACGGCGAGGAGCTCGGTCGTGTCGACGCAATGCTCGGCACCGAGACCGAGGGCATCTTCCACGGCATCGCCGTCACGCCCTACGACGATGGCACCACCAGGGTCGTGCCTGCCGACGCCGTGACGCGGCTGACCTCGTCGAAGATCGAGATCGCCTACGACGCCGACCAGCTGGCGGCCGCGGAGGAGCATCGGCCGATCGAGGCTGACTGAGGGCCTGCCCGCGTACAACAACGAGGGCCAACTGAGTGCCCTGCCCGCCCATTTGCGCCCCAGCGCACGTAACGACAAGGGAATGGCTGGCTGCGACCGAAACGTGCACCCGGGCGCAAACGACGGTTCCCACTGAGCCTTCATCGGCCCTCATCGGGCCCAAGGTCGTAGTTCCATGCGCCCCAGCGCAAAGGACGCTTCCAATTGCACCGAATCGGCCCGAATCGCGCCCGAGGTCGCAGCTACATGCGCTGGGGCGTAGACGGGCATCCCGACTGCGTCCATCCAGGATCGGGGTCACGGTCGGGTAGCATCGGGCCGTTGAACGCCAATGCGCGGATCCGGCACACCGTGGACCGGCTGTGGCCGGACCCCACCTTCGACGTTGACCTCGATGAGGCGATGAGGGGCTTTGCCCTGCCGCCGGCACCCCGGGACCGCCCGCTGGTGGCGCTCAACATGGTGACCAGCATCGACGGGCGCGCGCAGCTCGACGGGACAGCGGAAGGGCTCGGCAGCCGGGCCGACCGACGGTTGATGCGGCTCTATCGCGCGGCCTTCGACGCGGTCGGCAGCGGCGCCGGAACGCTGCGGGCGACCGGCATCTGGCTGC
>JBQTHZ010000098.1:0-6595 GCA_052388515.1 Chloroflexota bacterium
GTCGGCTGGTTCGCAGCGATCGCCCCGCTCGCGCTCGTCGGCGCGATCCTGGTTGCGCATGTGGGCATGGACCGATCGCTGGGCTATGGCCTGAAGCTGCCGACCGACTTCAAGGACACCCACCTGGGCCGCATCGGCCGATAATGGGCCGATGCATACGCATCCGGCACCGATCAGCCGGCGACGGCTGCTCCAGCTCGGTGCAATGGCTTCGGCGGCCGGCCTGGCAGCCTGCGCGACGCCGATTCCGTCGATGACGCCTCGCTCGACGCGCACGCCAGAGCCGACGGCGACCCCGACCACGGAGCCCTCGCCCTCGCCGACGCCGACGCCTCCGCCTCCGACCGCGAGGCCGGCCACGGGCCGGGTCCTGTACCGAGACGGCGCATTGGGCGACGGCCGTTCGGCGACGCTTCAGCGAAACATCAGCATCCTGGTGGAGGATGGGCGGATCAGCTGGATCCGTCCCGCCGGCGGAGAGGAGGACCACGACGGCGCGACCGTGATCGACTGCGCCGGTGCGACCTTCGTCCCCGGCATGGTCGACTGCCACAGCCACGTCACCGGGCCTGGTGGCGCGAACTGGATCGAGCGCTTCAATGACCCGCCAGATGTGCTCGCATCCGTTGCGGAGCACAACGGGCGCATCGCCATGACGGCCGGCGTGCGCTGGATGCGCGACGTCGGTTCACCGATCGGCGTCGACCCGGAGGATGGCCGGGAGCGTGCCCTGGCGCTCGGCGTGCGTGACCGATGGGCCGGCCGTGCCGACCGGCCCTACCTGCGCGCTGCCGGCTCGTGGCTGTTCAAGCGCGGCGTCAACCCGATGCGATCCGCGATCGAGGCCGAGACCGGCGACGAGCTGCTCGCCGCGGCGATCGCCCAGCTCGAGCTGGGCGCGGACCTCGTGAAGCTCTACATGGACGGCCCGGATGTGACCGTATCGCCATGGACGGCGAACGAGGTCGCGCGGGTGGTCGACGCGGTGCACGAGCGCGGCGCCCGCGTGGCGGCCCATTCGTCGCGGGTGAACGGGGCGCGGGAGGCCGTGCTCGGCGGGGTGGACTCGATCGAGCATGGGTTCGACCTGGATGCCGATGTCGCGGCCGCAATGGCGGCACGCGGCACGACCCTCGTCAGCACGCTCGCCGTGATGCACTCGTGGCTCAGCTTCGGCGATACGACCACCATCGAGCGTTTCGCAGGCGAGGCCGGGCGCACGACCATCCAGGGGCGGTTGGAGCAGGCGGAGGCATCGGTCCGGACAGCGCGCGACGCGGGCGTGGCGATCGCCACCGGGAGCGACTTCGGCGGTGGTTCAGTGCGGGCCAACCAGCTCGCATGGGAAGTGACGAGCATGGTGGCCGCCGGCCTGGAGCCTGTCGACGCGCTGGCGGCAGCCACGTGGCGCGGTGGCGAGCTCATCAACGAGGAAGAAGCCGGGGTCATCCGCGAGGGTGGACCTGCCGAATTCTTCCTTGTCCACGGCGATCCGTTGTCGGATCCCGCGGCCCTGTGGCGCGTGTGGCGTACGGCCTGGGAGCGCTGACAGGCTCTGCGCAGATCCCGTGATCTCGTCGTCGCGATCGATCGACGCCAGCGCGCCGGAGCCCGTTCCGCGGCGCGATTCTCGTGGTCTATGCAGGACCGATGCGCCTGATCCGCGCCCGCCGGCACCGCTCAGGCTCCGCCATGCTCCATCGATTGCGGGAATCGCGCCCGCCAGCCGGCTCCGGCGCTGTCGCCTCGATGGATCCTGACCAGCGTGACGCTAGACGCGCCCTACCAGGATCATCCCCTCCACCATCCCGATGCCGAGTGGCTCGAGGGCCCGTTGGGCTGCGAGGTACGGAGAGCGATCGGCTCCGAGTGTTGGCCCGGACTCCGTGTCGACCGACGCCAGCCAGCCCGCGCCGAAGCGCACGAGCCGCAGCGGGCGGCGCACGCCGTGAACCGTGATGAAGCGGCGCTCGATCTGCCAGGTCGGATGCGTGGACGGCGCGTCGTGTGCGGACAGTGTCCTCACGGGTACCGACCGCGGATCTGCTGCGCCTCGGCCACTCGGCCGACGGCGATGGCGTGCGCGGCCAGCCGGGCATCGACGTCCTGCTCCGCCCGGACGCGCGAGACGTCGTCGTAGGCCGCGTTGATCACCTGCCGCAGGCGCTCGGCGACCTGGTCGGCCGGCCATGCGAATGATTGGAGATTCTGGACCCATTCGAAGTAGCTGACGATCACGCCGCCGGAGTTGGCGAGGATGTCGGGCACGGTGACGACACCGCGTTCCGCGAGGATCGGGTCGGCGTCGGGCGTGATCGGCCCGTTGGCTCCTTCGGCGATGACGCGCGCGCGCACTCGGTCGGCATTGGCCGGCGTGATCTGCCCTTCGAGCGCCGCCAGGACGAGCAGGTCGACGTCGAGTGCCAAGAGCGTCTCGTTGTCGATCGGGTCCGTGCCCGGCGCACCGGCGATCGTGCCCGCTTCGGCCAGGAAGGCCTTCAACCGGGCAGGATCGAGCCCCGCCGAACTGGACACGCCGCCGCCGACGTCGGTGATCGCCACCAGGCGCCCTCCGCGCTCGTGGATGAGCCGGGCGGCCGCCTCGCCGACGTTGCCGAATCCCTGGACGGCCACGGTCGCCCCATCCAGGTCGAGACCGGTCTCACGCAGCGCGCGCTCGGCGGTGAACATGACGCCCATCCCCGTCGCGTCGGCCCGGCCCTCGGAGCCTCCGAGGCCGACCGGCTTGCCGGTCACGACGCCGGGAACGGTGTAGCCGGCGTGCATGCTGACGGTATCCATGATCCAGGCCATGGTCTGGGCATTGGTGCCGACATCGGGTGCCGGGATGTCGATCTCCGGACCGATGACGCCCTGGAGCTCCGTCGCGAAGCGTCGCGTCACGTGCTGGAGCTCATTGGTCGACAGCAACCGCGGATCGACGGTCACGCCACCCTTCGCACCGCCGAACGGGACGTTGACGAGGGCACACTTCCAGGTCATCCACATCGCCAGCGCACGCACCTCGTCGATATCGGTGGCCGGGTGGAAGCGGATGCCACCCTTGGCGGGCCCGCGGGACATGTTGTGCTGGACGCGGTAGCCGGTGAAGACCTCGACGCGGCCGTCATCCATGGTGATGGGGAAGTTGACGGTCCACTCGCGTTTCGGGACGCGCAGGATGGCGCGGGCGTGCCCGGCGAGGTCGAGGTGATCGGCCGCGCGATCGAACTGGGCCAGCGCGGACTCGAGGGCGGTCTGGGTCGCCGCGCTGGTGCCGCGCGGCGCATCGGTCACGGTCATGCTGACATGCTGGACGCCGCGCGTGACGAACCGCGTGGCGCCACATGAACGTCGCATGAACGGCGGTTTCCTCCCGCCCGCTCGTCTGCCGATGGCTGGGCAAGCGAATGCCGCGGTCTCGGTGACCGCGGCATTCGGCTCCGCTGCGGCGACTCAGCGGAGTGGATCGGTCCGATCGTCGCGACCGTAGTCAGGGCCAGCCGGTCGGTTCGCGGGCTCGCCTTCGACCCCGGCGCCGTATGTGTCGTCGGTCCGGAACGAGGTACCGCCGTAGTACGAGCCGATCTCGTCGCGATAGGCATCGTCGCGGTACGCGCCCTCGTCAAACTCCGGCGCGTTCTGAATCTGGTCCTTCGTCTGGCTCACATGGACTCGGCGTTCATCGCCGTCCACGCGCTCGATGAGCCCGGCCGGCAGCAGGACCTTCCTGCCGAAGATCCAGGGACCGGTGTCGACGACGATGTAGCCTCCCGAAACCTCGTTCGAGGCCTCGTGCACCTTGCCGATGCCGCCGTCGGTTGCCTGGACCTCGAAATCGGTCAGGTCCATCCCGCTCGACGAATCGTCCGGATAGCTCCAGATCGTGCGTTCGGTGGTAGCGGTGCGGTCCATCATGGCTGGTTCCCTCTTGTGTGACGGGGTGTGCCTCTCAGGGGTGCAGACGACGTGCCGCGCCGTCGGCGTCCCCGCTGTCGACCGCTTGCTCGCCAAGCGTGGGCAGCGAAGAAGTCGTGCTCATCGAGGCAGCGGATCCACACATCCGTGCGCCAGTCTCGACCCATCTCTGCTGACGAGGGCAGGGCATGCAAGAAGCCCCCGGACTCGGAAGTCCGGGGGCTCCAGGGATTCCTGGTCCGACGCGTCGTCAGCGAGCGCGACGCGTCCGGGTCACCTGGGCCGCGATGAGGCTGACGGCCCCGAGCGCGATCGCGGCGAAGACGACCGCGAGGGCACCGGTCGAGGTGCTTGATCCCGCGGTGTCGGGAAGCTCTCCGGCCACCGCCGTGGGTGCCGGCGTCGCCGAGGCTGCCGGTGCGGCCGCCGCGGTGTCGAAGTTGTAGATGTGGAGCATGACCATGGCATCGTCATCCAGGGAGGTGTCGATGTTGACGGTGGATGCCCCACGATCGAAGCCGAGCAGCGTCCGCGAGTCGTCGTCCGGATCGACCTCGGCGGGCGTGAACCGCACGGTTCCGAACTCATGCTCACCCGGGCCGAGCGTCTCGACCACGGACACATCGCCCTCAGCCAGGCCGTCGATGGCGTAGAAGCTGAAGTCGACGCATACGTTGGTGTCGGCGTTGCCATCGACCTCACCGAGGACGAGCGGGCTGCGCCCATCGTCCGCCTCACACGCGTGGAGCTGGTTGAAGGTCGCATCGGCCAGCGTGAACGACGCGCCGGTGGCATCGGTCACGGAGAAGTCGAACTCCTCGTTGAAGTGTGCGATCGTGTCCGGCACCGGCTCATCACCGGGCAGGACGGTCACCGGGCAGGCGAGGACGGTCAGGGCCACGGCGACGATCGGGTCGCCCATGCCGCCGGCCTCGACCTCCATGAACTCTTCCTCATTGCGCACGTCGACCGTCGTGTCCGGGTTGGAGTCATCGGCGTTGCAGTAATGCTTCATGATCATGACCATCCCGGCATCGACCCAGGTGATGGTGATCGTGTCGGAGACCGTCGCGTCGCCACAGCCGTTCCCCTCGGGGTCGGCGCAGAAGACGACGGTCTGGGTGCCTGCCGCCTCGCTGTTGAGGCGGGCGTGGTATTCGAAGTCGCCGGCCATGGCGCCGCCGGACTCCTGGTAGCCGCTCAGGGTGCAGGTGAGGGCGTCGCCCGACAGCGTGGCCGTCTTCGGGCCGGAGCCATCGGGATCGGGGCAGGCGCTGATGACGCCGACGCCGCTCGAGGCGAAGCTGACCTGGGCATCGACATCGAGCCCGAGGGCGTCGAACAGGCACGCGTCGTTGTGGACGTTGTTCTCCGTCCCGCCGGCCGAGCTGACGGTCTGCGTGTCGTCCTGGTCGGGCGTCTCGCAGCTCGAGTCAGCGCTCACGTTCTCGTTGAACGTCGCAAGGTCGGTGTCCGCGTTGATGTACGACGAAGCGACCGTGGCGGCCTGGACCCCGAGCTGGCCGCGGACAGCGCCATCAGGGAAGGTCGCGCTGTGGATGTTGACGTAGTAGTCGGATGGCGTCGCCTCGATATCGGCTGCCAGGATCGCATCGGTGAAGCAGCCCTGGAATGCGCCGGTATCGTTGGCCGTGGTGAAGAGTGCGAGCACCACCGGCCCGGCAGCGCCGGCGGGAGCCTCGTGGATATGCGCGGCGCTCGCCGTGCCATCCGAGATGCTCCATGTCAGGTCGACGCAGATCTCGCCACTGGAGGTCGTGATGTCGACGAGCGCGACGCCCGAGCCGGCGCCGTCGCCGGGACCGGGGACCTCTGCATCGCCGGTCAGGGCGGCTGTCAGCGTCGCGTCGGCGGCGACCGGGAGGGCGGTGAGGAGCGCCAGTGCCAGGGCGGCGATCAGGGCTCCGATGGCTACGGGGATGGTGCGTGCGGGTGAAGATCCGGGCATACGATCCCTCTCCTTGGTGGCGCAGCGTGATCGCCTCTCCCCTCCGAGACCTCACGTCACCCGTGCTCGACTCAGGTGCGATGCTCTGGACAGGGTCCACGACGCCGATGTTTGGTTGTGACGACCGGGACACGCGCATGGCGAGGCCGGCCCTTGTGTGGTGGATACGGGCCAACCGGGCAAACGTATCAACCGGCTCGTTCGCCCGGGCCATCCCGCGTGGCCGGAGCCGTGCCGATGACGCCGCCGCCGATGCTGGTGGGATCGGCGATTGCGGCGGACGCCACGGCCGTGCCAGGCATGGAGGGATGGTTTCCTCGCTGCCTGGCCAGATATTCAGTGGGTGATTGCTGACTGCCCGAAGAGGCGTGGGAGCCGTCACTCATGCACCGAGTGACTGGTAGGCGAGCTATCTGCGCAGATCGTGCGCCGACGGAGCCGGAGTTCGTGCTCGGCAGAGTCGCTCGCCATGCGGCCGGGCCGGCAAGCTTGGCCCGAATTCGAGCCTATGAGTCACCTGGTGCATGCCCTGTCCAACCATGAGCCAGTGTCGTCACCGACGCCGGCCACTCGCCTTGGTAATTCATGTCGCGTGGTGACAGGAATCGGTTGGACTCTCGAGGACCGTAGACTGGACCCTGCCGTGAAGACCGCTCCCCCTGTCGCCGATCCGCTCGGCCCGTTCAGCGAGGCGACACGCACCTGGTT
>JBQTHZ010000099.1:0-28522 GCA_052388515.1 Chloroflexota bacterium
TTCCATCCATCTCGACGGATGCCATGCGGCTCCCCGTCTCGACCGAGATGCCGGCCTCGTCCAGCATGCGATCGAACACGTCCGCCGCGACATGCGGCTCATGACGCAGCCCCAGCACGCCATCGGCCGCTCCGTAGGCCGTGCCGATGCGAACGAGAAAGCGCCGGGCGAGTCCGCCGATGAGGCCGGGATGCTCCGTGTCGGTGGCGCCAAGTCCGCTCGTCACCATGCCGCCCACGTGGTCGGTGGGTTCGATCAGGCGAACGTCGGCTCCCTCCTCAGTGCTGGCGATGGCGGCCATGATGCCGGCCGGGGTCGCCCCGTAGACGACCACGGTCATCGCGTCCGGTTCGGGTACCGAGTTGCCGCATCCGGACAGGACGAGCAGCATGACGCCGGCCATCGCGTTCGCGAGCGCGTGGTCCCTCCTTCTCATGGTTTCGAAGGCTAGTCGATGGCCGCGGAGACGGCCCTGCGGCGCTACGTCATCTGCACGAGGTCGTCCGACGAGATCGGCGCGCATACTCAGCGAATGGTGCGGGCCCGTGCCGACCGCAGGCTGGCGACCGTGCTGTTCGTCGACATCGTCGACTCGACGCGGATCGCATCCGATGTGGGTGACCGTCGGTGGCGGGAACTCCTCGGATCCTTCCGCCGCGCCGTTCGCGGCCAGCTCCGGCGCCACGGCGGCCACGAGCAGGACACGGCCGGCGACGGCTTCTTTGCAACCTTCGATCGCCCGGCCGGCTCGGTTCGAGCCGCGACCGCGATCGTCGACGCGGCGCAGACCCTCGGGTTCGACGTGCGCTGCGGCCTGCACACCGGCGAGCTCGAGCGCATCGACGGTCGGCTGGGCGGCATCGCGGCGCACATCGGCGCACGCGTGATGGCCCTCGCCGGACCGGCGGACGTGCTCGTGACAGGCACGGTGCACGATCTGGTGGTAGGCGGCGGCATTTCCTCCGAGCCGGCTGATGAAGCCCAGCTCAAGGGTGTGCCGGGTCGCTGGTCGCTGTACCGGATCACCGAGGTGGACGGCTCTCCGCTGCAAGCTCCCCTCGCGCGCGACGAGGCCAGCCTGCGGCGTGGAGCACAACCCGGACCGCGGCTGCAAACGGTACGACGCCCGCGGCTGGTCGTGCTGGGCGTGGCCACAGCCGGTGCCATCTCGCTGGCCGCGCTGGCGGCCATTGTGCTCACGCTGCCACGTGACGAGCCATCGCTCGCCGGGTTGCCCTCGCCGCCATCGGGCAGGCCGCCCAGCATGGTCCGGATCGACCCTGGCACGAACACGGTCGTCGCAGAGGTGTACGACAACTATCTCTCGATCTGGTGGGACGGCCAGGTCCTCATCGTGGATGGCGCATTGTGGCAGGAGACGGCCGTCGACATGGTTCGGCGCGACGTCGAGACGGGTGCCGTCGTCGATGCGATTTCCCAGCCGCCCAACACGGTGTACTCGTTCTACGCATTTGGCTCACTCTGGTTCCTTGTGCCGGGGGAAGGGGGCAACGAGCAGCCGCGATTGGACCGGGTGGATCCGCTCTCCGGAAGGTTGATCGCGGTCATCGAGATCGAGGAGCCCCTGCGGTGGGTGGCGACGAGCCGCGATTCGGTGTTGGTCCTCACGAACGAGGCGATCATCGAGATCGATCCATCCTCGAATGCGATCGCCGACCGCGACGAGCACGGGTTCGCGACGGTGCCCGATGCCATCGGTTCGGTGGCGGGAAGCATCTGGATCTGCGAGTGCGAGGAGGGACGCATCACTCAGTGGGACGCCGAGTCCGACGTGCCGGTCCGGACGGTTGAGTTCGCGCAACGGGGCTTCATCCTGGACGATCAGCGCGAGCTTTCGCAGGGGAGCGTGGCGATCGATGCATCGGTGGTCTGGCTCATGGACGGCGATGCCGGGACGATCACGCCGGTCGACACGGCGACCGGTACGGCTGGTCAGCCGATCGGCATTCCCCAGGGCGCGGCCTGGCACGTGTTCGGGCTCGACTCGGTGTGGATTGCCTCCTGGGACCAGGTCTACCGTCTCGAGCTCGAGACCATGAAGGGAACTTCGATTCCCCTCCCGGAGGGCGTCTACGCTGGCGGTCTGGCGGTGGATGAGCAGACCGGCACCGTCTGGGTCTCCAACTTCGTGCCGCGTGGCGACTCGATCCCGAAGCCTATGCCCTAGTTTCCGCCGCCCCGATGGCCGGTTCAGTGCACGGTGGAGGGTGAGCCGCCGGGGACCTGCGAGGGGCGCGGTTGGCGTGGCTCGGAGGCGCCGTTGAAGGTGAGCACCCCGTCGGCGGCGTCGATCCGGACGGTGTCGCCGGCGGTGAACTCTCCGGCCAGGATGCGGCGCGCGAGCGGGTTCTCCAGCTCGCGCTGGATTGAGCGCCGCAACGGACGCGCGCCGTAGACCGGGTCGTAGCCCTCCCGCGCGAGCAGGCCCAGGGCCGCATCGGTCACATCGAGGGAGATGGCGGTCTCGGAGAGTCGTCTCGCCATCGCGGCCACCAGGAGCCCGACGATCTCGCGCAGCTGTACCTCGTCGAGCGGCCGGAACACGATGATCTCGTCGACGCGATTGAGAAACTCGGGACGGAAGTGGTCGCGGAGCTGGCGCCGGACGTTCTCGGCCGCGCCCTCGAACGCATCGGGTCCCGCTTCGCCGGCGTCGATGAGCGACGCGGAGCCGATGTTCGAGGTCATGATG
Source organism: Chloroflexota bacterium (assembly GCA_052388515.1). Classification (GTDB taxonomy): domain Bacteria; phylum Chloroflexota; class Limnocylindria; order QHBO01; family QHBO01; genus JACDBZ01. The sequence goes on from JBQTHZ010000099.1 coordinate 2,714, forward strand.
ATGACCGTGTTCTTGAAGTCGACCGTGCGGCCCTGCGAGTCGGTCAGGCGGCCGTCGTCGAGCAGCTGGAGCAGGACATTGAAGACGTCCGGATGCGCCTTCTCGATCTCGTCGAAGAGGACGACCTGGTACGGGCGGCGGCGGACAGCCTCCGTCAGCTGGCCACCCTCGTCGTAGCCGACGTAGCCTGGTGGCGCGCCGACCAGGCGGGAAGTCGAGAACTTCTCCATGTATTCGCTCATGTCGATCCGCACGAGCGCCTGCTCATCGTCGAACAGGAACTCGGCCAAGGCGCGGGCAAGCTCCGTCTTGCCGACCCCGGTCGGCCCCAGAAAGATGAATGAGCCGATCGGCCGCTTCGGATCCTTGAGCCCTGCGCGAGCTCGACGGATGGCGTCCGAAACCGCGGTGACGGCCTCCTCCTGGCCGATGAGGCGGGCGTGCAGCCGGTCCTCCATGTGGAGCAGCTTCTCGGCCTCGCCTTCCATCAGGCGGCTGACCGGGATCCCGGTCCAGCGAGCGACCACCTCGGCGATGTCGTCCGCGTCGACCTCTTCCTTGAGCAGGACCGATCCTGACGCCTTGAGCTCGCGGAGCTGCTCCTCCAGGTCGACGAGGCGCTTCTCCAGCTCGGTCGCGGTGCCGTACTTGAGCTCCGCGGCGCGCGCGTAGTCGGCGGCACGCTCGGCGGCCTCGATCTCGGGGGTCAGGCGCTCCTGCTCCTCGCGGGTGCCGCGGATCGAGTGCACGATCTCCTTCTCGCGGTCCCACTGCGACTTCATCGCATCGCCTCGCTCGCGGAGGTCGGCCAGCTCCTTCTCGAGGGCATCCAGCCGCGCCTTGGAGGCGTCGTCCTTCTCCTTGCGCAGCGCCTCCCGCTCGATCTCGAGCTGCATGCGGCGCCGCTCGATCTCGTCGAGCTCGGCCGGCATCGAGTCCATCTCCATTCTCAGGCGGGAAGCTGCCTCGTCCACGAGGTCGATTGCCTTGTCCGGCAGGAAGCGCTCAGTGATGTACCGGTTGCTGAGCACCGCGGCGGCGACAAGGGCTGAATCGGTGATGCGGACGCCGTGGTGGACCTCGTATCGTTCCCGCAACCCGCGGAGGATGCTGATGGTGTCCTCGACGCCAGGCTGGTCGACGATGATCGGCTGGAATCGGCGCTCGAGGGCCGCGTCCTTCTCGATGTGCTTGCGATATTCGTCGAGCGTGGTGGCGCCGATGCAGTGCAGCTCGCCGCGCGCCAACATCGGCTTCAGGAGGTTCGAGGCATCCATGGCGCCTTCGGATGCTCCCGCACCGACGACGGTGTGCAGCTCGTCGATGAAGAGGATGATGCTGCCGTCCGAGTCGGTGACCTCCTTGAGCACGGCCTTGAGGCGCTCCTCGAACTCGCCGCGGTACTTGGCGCCTGCGATCAGTGCGCCCAGATCGAGGGCCACCACCCGGCGATCGCGCAGGCCGTCCGGCACGTCGCCGCGCACGATCCGCTGCGCCAGACCCTCGGCGATGGCCGTCTTGCCGACGCCCGGCTCGCCGATGAGCACCGGGTTGTTCTTCGTCCTTCGACTCAGGACCTGGATGACGCGCCGGATCTCCTCGTCGCGACCGATCACCGGGTCCAGGATGCCCTTGCGGGCAGCATCGGTCAGGTCGCGACCGTACTTCTCGAGTGCTTCGTAGGTCGCCTCGGGGTTCTCGCTCGTCACGCGCTGGCTCCCTCTGATCTGTGTGAGCGCCTCCAGGACCGAGGCGGGCGTCACCCCCGCCGAGAGCATGATGCGCGCCGCGCCGGAGTCGCCTGCCTCGAGCGCCGCGAGCAGCAGGTGCTCGGTCGAGACGTACTCGTCACGCATCCGCTCGGCGACGGCGTGCGCATCGCTCAGGACGCGGCTGGCCTCGTTGGACAGCTGGAGCTGCTGAGCGGCTCCGGTCACCTTTGGCAGCTTCGCGAGGTCATCGCGCAGGGCCTGGGCAACGGTCGCCGGCGTGACGCTCATCCGGCTCAGCACTGCCGGCACGACGCCGTCCGGCTGCTCGGCCAGGACGAGGAGCAGGTGGGCAACCTCCAGCTGAGCGTGGCCTTCCGACTCGGCGAGCTGCTGCGCGCCGATGATGGCCTCGGTCGTCCGCTGGGTGAATCGATCCGTTCGCATCGGTCTAGCGTCGTGGGTTCGGCTGCTGGATCGCGTCCAGGATCGGCTCGAGCTGTTCGCGCGTCTGCTCTTCCAGCTTCGGGAGGACGACCCGGGCGATGACCACCATGTCCCCCTTCTGGGAGGAGCCGCGCTTCGGCAGGCCACGGCCCTTCAACGTGATCTCCTGGCCGTTCTGCGTGTTGGGGCGGATGCGGAGCTTCGCGCTGCCGGTCGGCGTCGGGACCGGGACCTCCGCGCCGAGCAACGCCTCCGCCAGGGTGAGCGGGAGCTCCGTCCGCAGCTCCGTGCCATTGCGCTCGAAGCGTGGATCGGGCTGGACCCGAACGTCGATCACCAGGTCACCGCCATCCACCGCCCCGCTGAGCTTGACCTTGGAGCCGTCGCCGACGCCCGCCGGGATCTTGACGTGCAGGCGCCTGCCGTTGACGTTCACCATCCGCTCCGTGCCGGTCAGCACCTCGGCGAGGCTCACCTCGGCCGTGGCCTGCGCGGTTGGGACGGAGCGCGCCCGTGCGCGACCGCCGGCCAGGTCGGAGAGATCGACATACTCGAAGCCGCCGCCGGACGCGCCCCCGAACGGGCTGTCACCACCGGCCGCCGCGCCGCCGAAGAACTGGCGGAAGAAGTCGCTGTAGCCGCCCATCTCATCCGCCGATGCAGTCCGGTACGTCCATCGCGTGCCGCCCGGCGCGCCGCCGAACCCGCCCCAGTCAGTGGCGCCCCCTGATCCATACCCCGTCTGCTGGTACGCCTGCCAGTTGGCGCCGAGCTCGCCGTACTGCCTGCGCTTCCCCGGATCGCTGAGGACGGCCTGCGCCTCGTTTGCCTCCTTGAAACGCTTCTCCGCGGCCGGATCCTTGTTCGTGTCCGGGTGGAGCTCGCGGGCGAGCTTGCGATAGGCCTTCTTGATCTCGGCCTGCGAGGCCGTCTTCGGAACGCCCAGGATCGCGTAGTAGTCCTTGTAGTCCACGGGTCAGCCCGGGTCGGGTGCTGCTGGACCCAGCCCGTGCACCCGATGCATCAACCGGCGAGGTACGGCGCGCTGGACACCGATCGGGGACCGATTCGGAAGGGCTTCATGCATGCGGTGCACGCAATCCGACCAAGTCTGTCGCTCCTCCTCCAGTTGGTGCACCGGCTGCACAACCACCGATCCGCATCGGCGTCCTAGGCCGGCTGACCCGCGGGGGGCTGATCCGACGGCGAGTCGCCCGTGGGGATCGGTGCCTTGCCCGCCGGCTTGCGCGCCCGGCGCGGTCGGCGCGTGACGCGCTGCTGGCGCTCGTCCCGCTCGGCCTTGATCCGGGCGGCCGACCGGGGCGCCTCGATGAGCGCCTCGGCCAGCACCTGGTCCATGTTCTCGACCGGCACGATCCGGAGCTGCTGACGCACCTCGTCCGGCACGTCCACCAGGTCCTTCTCGTTCCGCATCGGGATGAGGACCGTCTTCACGCCGGCGAGGTGCGCGGCGAGCAGCTTGGACTTCAGGCCGCCGATGGGCAGGACCCGGCCGCGAAGCGTGATCTCGCCCGTCATGGCCAGGTCGCGACGGACCGGCTTGCCGGTCAGGAGGCTGGCCATGGCCGTCGCCATGGTGACACCGGCGCTCGGGCCGTCCTTCGGCGTCGCGCCCGCCGGGACGTGGATGTGGACCGTCGACTTCTCGAAGGTGCTCGGCTCGATACCGAATTCCTTCTGCCGTGCTCGGATGTAGCTCATCCCGGCACGCGCCGACTCCTTCATCACGTCGCCGAGCTGGCCGGTCAGCAGAAAGTCATCCTTGCCATCCATGCGCGTCGCCTCGACCTGCACGATGTCGCCACCCGCGTCGCTGACAACGAGGCCGGTCACCATGCCGATCTGATCCTCCGCCTCGAGCTCGCCGTACTCGAACCGTCCCGGCCCGAGGTACTCCTCGAGATCCTCCGGCTTGACGACCACCTTCGTCTTCTCGTCGCCGGCGACCCGACGTGCAACCTTGCGCGCGATGTTGGCGATTTCGCGCTCGAGGTTCCGGACGCCCGCCTCCCTGGTGAAGGCCTGAATCAGGCGCACCAGCGCGCCCTCCTCGATCTTCAGGTTCTCATCCGTCAGGCCGTGGTTCTCGAGCTGCTTCGGCACCAGGAAGCGCTCCGCGATGCGGACGCGCTCGAGCTGCGTGTACCCGGGCAGCTGGATGACCTCCATCCGGTCGCGCAGCGCGGCCGGTATGGTGTCGAGCATGTTGGCCGTGGCGATGAAGAGCACCTTGCTCAGGTCGAACGGCACCTCGAGATAGTTATCGGCGAAGGTGTTGTTCTGCTCCGGGTCGAGCACCTCCAGCAGCGCCGATGACGGATCGCCGCGGAAGTCCATGCCGACCTTGTCGATCTCGTCGAGCATGAAGACCGGGTTCGCGGAGCCCGCCGTCTTGATGTTCTGCATGACGCGGCCCGGAAGCGCGCCGATGTAGGTGCGTCGATGGCCACGGATCTCGGCTTCGTCATGGATGCCACCGAGGCTCATCCGCACGAACTTGCGGCCCATCGCACGCGCGATGCTCTTGCCGAGGCTCGTCTTGCCGACGCCGGGCGGTCCGACGAAGAGCAGGATGGGGCTGCGGATCTTCTCGGCCAGCTTGCGCACGGCCATGTACTCGACGATCCGCTCCTTCGGCTTCTCGAGCCCCCAGTGATCCTCGTCGAGGATCTTCTCGGCATCCTCGAGATCGAGGTTGTCATCGGTCTCGATGCCCCACGGCATGTTCACAAGCCAGTCGACGTAGGTGCGGATGACGCCCTGCTCCGGGCTGGCGCTGGGAATGCGGCTGAGGCGGTCGACCTCCTTGAGGGCCCGCTCCTTGACCTCGTCCGGCATGGCCGACTGCTCGACCTTCTCGCGCAGCTCGCTCGCCTCGGCGACGGCGGGATCGTCCTCGCCGAGCTCCTTCTGGATCGCCTTCATCTGCTCGCGCAGGATGTATTCGCGCTGGGTCTTGTCCATCTCGGACTTGACCTCGCTCTGGATCCGGCCCTTGAGCTCGAGCACCTCGATCTGCTTGGCAAGGAATTGGCTCGCCAGGCGCAGCCGTTCGGCCACGTCGACGGTCTCGAGCAGCTCCTGGCGCTGCTCGGTCGTCATGTCCGGGCTGTAGGCCGTCATGTCGGCCAGCAGGCCGCCGTCACTGATGTTGCGGGCGGCGACGGCCACCTCCGGTGGCACGGACGCGCCGCTGCTGACGTACTGCTCGATCTGGGCGTGGATGGACGACATCAGCGCCTCCACCTCGAGGGTCTTCTCCGTGACATCCTCGACGACCTCGACGCGTGCCTCGAGATGCGGCTCGGTCTGGACCAGGTCCAGGAGGCGGATGCGCTTCTGGCCCTGGACGATGGCGCGGATGGTCCCGTCCTGGAGGCGAATGACCTGGGCGATCTTGGCCAGCGTGCCGACCGGGTACAGCTCGTCGACGCTGGTGATCTCCTCCTGCTCGCTCGAGCGCTGGGTGACCAGCGCCACGGGCTGCGAGGTGCGCACGGCACGATCGAGCGCCTTGACGCTGCGATCACGGCCGACCTGGAGCGGCACGATCATCTCCGGGAAGATCACGGTGTCCCGCAGCGCCACGAGCGGCAGCAGCTGGACGCGCTCCAGGCTGGCGCCGGTCTCATCTTCCTTCGTCTCGTCGGGAATGTTCTGGGTCTCGTCAGTTGCCACTTGGGTGTGCTCCTTCAGCCGATGATGCAGCGAGCTCCGGCTCGGCGGTCTCGTCGGTGTCTTCGGCGAATCGCTCCACGTCATCCTCATCGAACAGATCGTAGACCCGGATCTTGCCGAGAGCCTCGAGCTGCAGGATGACCCGCACGCCGGCGAGATTGACCCGTTGCCGAGTCGTGAGGAAACGAATGATACGAACGCGCTGGATATCCGCCTCGCTGTAGAGACGGAGGTTGTTGCGCCGCTGGGGGCAGAGGAGGCCCTCCTCCTCGTAGATCCGCAGCGTGCGCGGATGACAGCTCGCCAGCTCGGCGGCGATGCTGATGATGTATCTCGGTCGTGTCAGGGCGTCGCGGCGAGAAGGGCGTGTCGGTGACGGCGCAGCCCGCCGCGATTGGTCCATGACGGCACCCTAAACCCTGACAATGGTGTTGTCAAGGACTATGACACTCCGCCGTGCGCCTCGACTGCGTTTGCCGGGCGAGGAACGATCGACGAAGGGCGCCCCGTCACATGACGTGGGTTGCGCGCCCAGCACCACACGTCGGCGGAACGGCTCGAGTCGGTCGCATCCCTGCCGAAACGTTGCCAGGACGACAACGCGCCATCGCTCCCGACCTCACGGCCCCGCATCGGCGGAGACGAGCTCCCAGCGAACGGCGCCGATGTCGCCCCCGCCCGGCAGCTCGACGGGGACGGCTTCGAGCTCGAGGGAGAGCACCCGCACGTCGGCGACCGGCACGAGCTCGCTGCCAGGGAAGATCAACAGGAAGCGGGACGCGCGCCGCTCGTAGTGGATCGCCTCGGCTGCCGCGACCGCGCGACGATCCGACTCCTGGACGACATGCACGCGCAGATCCCGGAAGCGATCCGGGCCGCTGCCGAGAAGCTCTTCCGCTGCCGACGCCCGTGCGCGCACATCGGCGGGCCAGGCAGACCCGAGCTCGCCGGCGCTCCAATCGCTCACGAAGCCGTCCAGCACCGATGCGGGGGTGGCGGCATGGGCGCCGATCAGCCAGAACCCGGTCCCCCAGACCAGGAGTGGCAGGCTGAGCCAGCCGATGGCGGCGGCAGGCGAGCGCTCGGGTGTCGGCGCCCTGGCGGCGGGACGCGCATGGGCGGACCGATACGCGTGAACCGCCTGCCAGGCCCACGCAACGATGAAGGCGACCCCGGCGATGAACGGGACGAGGTAGGCGCTCGTGTTGGCGAGGCCGATGGTCAGCCAGGCAACGAGGAGGAGCGACACGGCTTCGGCGGTAAGGAGCCCGTAGCCGAGTCGATGGCGGCCGATGGCGAGGTGCCCGAGCCCCCATGCGATGAGCGCCCACCGCAGCGCGCGCCCTGGATCGGGCGGCGCGCTCACTCGCCGATGAGGAGCCGTCGCAGCTCGGCTTCGCCGTCGGCCGATGTCACGGCCAGCAGCTTGTCACCCGTTCGCAGCCGGGTGTCCGACCGCGGCGGCTGGGCGCGCTCGTCGCGGATCAGGACCGCGATCGTGCTTCCCTCCGGCAGGTCCAGCTCGCGCAGCTCGCGGCCGATGACCGGGGAGTCGCCGTCCAGCTGCGCCTCGACGATCTGCACCTCGCCGCCCTCGAGCTCGGCGAGGTGGAGCAGGTCGTGGACCGGAATTTCGTGTTCGATGACGCCGAGGATCGACCTCGTCGGGCTGACCGTGTCGTCGATCGCCAGCTGCCGGAACAGCTTCTCGTTCTTCGGGTCGTTGATGCGTGCGATCGAGCGCGGGACGTTGAAGCGCATCTTGGCGATCTGGCACGCGGCCAGGTTGACGGCGTCGTCGCCGGTCACGGCGGCCATGACATCGGCTCGGCCCATGCCGGCTTCCGCCTGGTACCGCCCCTCGCAGCCATCGTTGGCGACCACGATGCTGCCCAGCTCATCCGCGATCTGGCGTGCGCGAGCGTGGTCCTCCTCGATGACCACGACCTCGTGCCCGGCTGCGAGGAGCTCCTTGGTCAGGTAATAGCCAACGTTGCCGCCGCCGACGACCACGACATACATCGCTCAGAGGCCTCCCCGTCCGTCGCCGGGTTGCACGATCGTTGCGTCCGCGGCCACGTCCTCGGCGGCGTCCATCGCGACCTGGACGTCCTCGTTCGCGGACGAGCCCGGAACCGGGGCGATGCGGCGCGGCTCGGCAGTCGCCGGCTCCACGAAGCCGTTGGTCGCCTCCGCCCCCTGCTGTGCAGCCACCACCAGTGCGTCACCCAGGATGATGGTGCGGCAGATCGTTTCAACGCCCACGGCGCGGTACGCTTCGCCGCGCAGCGGGTCGTTGATCTTGGCGATGACGCGCGGAACGCCGAAGGTGTGCTTGGCCAGCTGCGCCGCGAGCGCGTTGCGATTGTCACCCTCCGTGAGCGCCATGACGATGTCGGCCTGCTCGCCGCCGGCGCTGCGAACGACGTCCTCATCGGTCCCGTTCCCGCGGACCGTCTCGCCCTTGAAGGTCGGCGGCAGCCGGCGGAAGGCGCTCGGGTTCGTGTCGATGATGGTGACGTGCTCGCCGCGACCGTCGAGCTCTGCGGCAACACGGGCCCCCACGCGCCCACAGCCGACGATGATGACCCTCATGGCGTGTGTGCCAGCTCCTTCGTCTCTGCGCGCAGGCACCAGACCGGCGCGGTCGAATTGCGCATCACGTAGGGGACGGTGCGTCCCGCGTCCCATTGTCCTCCGAATCGCTTCTTGTAGCGCAGGCCCATGACGATCAGGTCGGCGCCCAGCTCGTTTGCGTCGTCCACGATGGCCGGACCCGCGGCGCGGGCCTGGACGGTGCTAGTCCGCGTGGGCACCCCGCGTTCGGTCAAGAGCGCCCCGGCGCGGGACAGCACCGCATCGGCCTCCGCGACCGCTGCGTCATCCTCCGTGTCGAGCGTCCGGTCGAACGGCACCTCGATGACGTGCAGCAGTGACGTTTCGACCCCCTCCCGGCCGCCGAGCAGCAGCGCGGCGATCTTCAATGCCGGTCCATCCACGGCATCGTCGCCGAGCAGGGGAACGAGAATTCGTGCGTGCTCGAAGCTGGTCGGGCGCTTGTCGCCGCCGCGCCGGAAGAAATCCATGCCTCGCTATCCTACGGCGCCCGTTCGCGGCGTGAAGCCCTCAACGCACCGCTGCGGTTCAGCGACCGTAGCTCAGCCGCTCCGCCAGGCGGGCCGGGAGGCCGACCTCCCGCATCAGGCGTTGCGTTTGGTCAACTTCATAGCGGACCCGATGAAACGCGATCGTGCCCGTCGCTCCAGCGGTGACGTCGAGCACGGCGTACGCAGCGTCAGGCAGCCCATCACGAGGCTGGCCGACACTGCCGGGGTTGAGGAGCGCGCGTCCTCCATCGAGGGCAACGACGTCGCCGGGGAGGCCGGGAACTGCCTCGACGGCGCCGTCGACGAGGCGGTATGCAACGGGCAGATGGGTGTGGCCGAAGAGGCAGAGGTGCGTCTCGAACGAGTTGAAGTTGACGGCGGCGATCTCGCTGCTCGTGATGTACTCCCAGATCGGATCGCGCGGCGAGCCGTGGACCGCCGTCAGCTCGCCGTCACGCCGTACCTCGGGCAGCGTGGCGAGGTAGGCTCGAGCGTTGCCGTCGATCACCCCGGCCGTCCACTCGATGGCCTTGCGAGCGTCCGGGTTGAAATACGCCACATCGACGGTGCCGATGGCCGCCCCATCGTGGTTGCCCAGCACGCTGCGTGCTCCCATCTCCTGGAGCGTTGCGATCACCTCGTTGGGCTGCGGGCCGTATCCGACGATGTCGCCGAGCACCCAGACCTGGTCGACGTCGGCGAGGTCGGCGCGCACCGCCTCGAGGGCGGGCAGGTTGGCGTGAACGTCCGACAGGACAGCGATACGCATGCGAGGGCCGAGTATACCGACGCCCGCTCTCGTGGCTCGACGCCTCGCCTCCGTGGTCGCCTCCGCGGTCGTCGCGATCCATCGAGACCAGCTCGCCGGATCCCGGTCTGCGGCGCGATGCTCGCGGTCCATGCAGGACCCATGCGCCTGACCCGCGCCGCCCGGCACCGCTCAGGCTCAGCCAGTGGTCATGGATGGCGGGAATCGCGCCCGCCAGCCGGCTTCGGCGCTGTCGTGGCGATGGATCGCCCATCGGATCGCTGGGTACCGGCTGCGGTTGCTCGTTCTGAACGATGAACGCGGCGGCGATCATAGAGCGGCCGCACCGCGTCGCCGAGGGTCGCTTTGCGCTCGACGGATGCCCACCTGGCCTGTGATAGCAGAGCAATGTGCAACTGTGCGCTCATTGTTCACGGCGTGCTCCGCCGTCTGGAGCAACGCGCGCGTGACGAGCATTGATCCAGGAATCAACGACGCGAGACGTCAGCCCAGCGGCCGCCTGGAGGGCTCGCCGGGGCGACGCGGATAGTGATTCGGGGTGCCGGCCATCTTGCGCACCAGCACGAACCGATGGTCGCCGAGGGCTGGCACCCCCGTGGCCCGGACCTCGATCTCGCCACCCAGCTTGGCGGCCGCGGCGCGCCCTCCGAGCAACTCCCGGTCGCCCACGACCCCCTTCCAGGCAACGACGGTTCCACCGACGTGAACCAGCGGGAGGGCATACTCGGCCAGGACCGGAAGGGCGGCGCAGGCGCGCGCCGTCACGAGGTCATAGCGTTCGCGGTGGGCCGGATCGTGTCCCAGGATCTCGGCGCGCTGGGCGATGACAGTGACGTTGGCGAGTCCGAGCGAGCCCGCGAAGCCGCGCAGGGCTTCGGTCTTCTTGCGGACCGAGTCGACCAGCGTCCACGACACCTCGGGACGGGCCAGGGCGAGCACGATGCCGGGCAGGCCGCCACCCGACCCCAGGTCGAGCGCCCGCGAGGCCGCCACCTCGTCGAGCAGCGAGATGGCGCTCAGCGAGTCGAGCAGGTGGAGTCGCGCGACCGCATCCGGCTCCACGATCCGCGTCAGGTTCATGCGCGCGTTGGCGTCGAGAAGGAGCCGCACGAAGATCTCGACGCGATCACCGAAGCCGGCGGGCAGTGCCGGTCCATTGGTTCCGAGCAGGTGCTCGAGCGCCAGGCGCGCCGCGCGCGCATCGGCTTGGGACAAGAAGAGATGCTCCTTCGGATGCCCTTTCGGTTTTCCCGGAGGATGATCGGCGTCGCGGCCGGCTCTCGCATCGGCCCCGAATCATCCGCCGGTTACCGTACTCGGTCACCCGCAGAAGCAGGGATCTCACCCTAGCAGTGACGATCTGTGGATCACAAGCGACCTTATCCACGAATCGCGCGCACATCCACGATCTGTGGATAACTGGCGCGGATATACTCGGAACCGATGGCGTCCCGCACCGAGCAGAAGACTACGATCGAGGTCAGGTGGCGGCTCGCATGACCTCGGACTCGCCACCCCGTTTCGCGCACGACAGCGAGGCGGAGCTGGCGAGGATCCTCGACTTCTACGGTGTCGCGTGGCGATACGAACCCGACGTCTTCCCCATCTCCTGGAACGCCGACGGCGCGGTCGTCGAGTCGTTCGCGCCCGATTTCTACCTGCCGGAGATCGGCCTCTACCTGGAGCTGACGACGCTGAAGCAGTCACTGGTGCGCAAGAAGAACCGCAAGCTGCGCTGGATGCGGCAGCTGTATCCCGAGGTGCGCGTGAAGCTCTTCTACGCCCGTGACTTCCGGGCGCTCATGCTGAAGTACGGCCGGCTGGACTTCCTCACCGATGTCGCCGCCGCCAACGGGGCGCACGCCCTGACCGGCGCCGGCGTCGGCGACGGCTTCGGCGACGGCTTCGGAGCCCGATGAGCCTGCACGACGACGTCGAGGAGATCCTGCTCGACTCGCAGACCGTCGCCACGCGCGTCGCGGAGCTGGGCGCTCAACTGTCGGCCGACTATGCCGGCCGCGACCCGGTCATGGTCAGCGTGCTCAAGGGCGCGCTCGTCTTCCTCGCCGATCTCATGCGGGCCATGGACCTGTCGTCGAGCATCGACCTCATGGAGGTCTCCAGCTACGCCGGCACCGAGACCACCGGCCAGGTACGGATCCTGAAGGACCTCTCCAAGCCGATCGAGGGGCGCGACGTGATCGTGGTGGAGGACATCATCGACACCGGTCTGACCCTCAATTACCTGCTCGGCTACCTGGCCGATCGTCAGCCCGCCTCGATCAAAATCTGCTGCCTGCTCGACAAGCCGGCGCGACGCCTTGCCGACATCGAGATCGACTATATCGGCTTCACCATCCCCGACCGATTCGTCATCGGCTACGGGCTGGACTACGAGGAGCGATACCGGAACCTGCCGTACATCGGTGTGCTCAAGCCGTCCGTCTACGGCGGCGCGCAGCCGGGAGGCTAGGGCATGGACGGAGGCGGCCGCCGCTTCCGGGTGCTTGTCCTGCTCGGTGCGCTGGCCATGATCGGCTCCGGCTTCCTGCCGTGGTGGCGCGCCGGCGGCGACTCGGTCTCCGGGGTGCTCGTGCCTGCGCAGGAGGGGATCGGGCTCGAGGGTTCAGGCATCGTCATCTTCGGGGCTGCCATCGCGGCGCTCGTGCTGCTCGACATCGGCTACATGCGCGGACGCTGGGGCTTCGTCCTGGACTCGCCGTGGGTCTACCTGCTGCTCGGCCTGGTGGGCGGCGCCGCGCTCGTCTACCGCGGCTGGGAGCTATGGATGGTCGGCTACATCCCCCTGCCGCAACAGTCCCCCGGGCTGGCGCTGGCCGCCGCGGGCGTCGCGCTGGTGTTGTTCGGTGCGGGCTCCGGGTTCGGATCCACGCGTCGCTATTGAGATGAGCACGCGTTGACAGCGATGGCCGTGCATCGGCGCCACCTGGCAGGCCTGGCGCTCGCGATCAGTGTCGTTGCGGCCCTGGCGCTTGCGGCGGTGTGGCTCGCCAGACCCCCGATCCGGATCATGTCCGCAATTCGTGCCGACGTGACGGTCGAATGCGGCGCGGCCACCGGCGCGGACGCTGATGCGTGCCGCGCGTGGGGCGACGCCACCCTCGGGCAGGGAGCGCCGTCCTTCACGTTCGAGATGGACGATCTCGTTCGGCTGCGGATCGACCGGCCCGTGCTGGGCCTCGGCTCCGGCTGCGAGCTGTCCTACTTCACGTCTCGATACCCCGAGGTCGCGGTGTGGACAGAGGAGACCGCGTGCATCTCGGCACCCTGAGGCCGTTTCCCACCGATCACGGCTGCCGTACCCAGATGCCGGCCTCCAGGGCGGCACCGCGCGCCCCGTCGTCGCAGGTGTCCACGACCTTGACGAAGCGCAGGTCGGCGCCGGACGGACCTTCATCGTGCGCGTGATACGTCCCGCGTGCATCGGGGCAGGCGGGATCGTCGACGAGCACGATCGTTCCACCCGAACTCTCCCAGGTGCCCGCCCACCGCCCGCCGATGCGGAACTGCCCCTGTTCGATGGTCAGCGTCTCGGCCTGCTCGCCGTCGATGGCAGGGCGGAGGTACGAGCCCTCTGACCAGTGCTGTCCGGTGCCCTCCCTCCACTGGAGGCCGAGCCACCGTCCACCGATCCCGCCCGCGAACGCAACGGCGCCCACGACTCCGAGCGCAACGACCAGTCGCCGGCTGGGCCTGGTGGCAAGGGTTGCTCCGACGAGCATCAGACCGGCCAGGCCGGTCCCGATCGCGGCCAGCCAGCCCGCTGACAGGTCCACGCTCGAGGCGTGTCCATCCTGCTCGATCGGCACCATGGTGGCGCCGATGAGGGCAAGGGCGAGGACGGCTCCGGCCGGTAGCAGCCAGCGCGGCTTGATGTCCGACAAGCGGAGCCCGATGGCAGCGCCAACGGCCGTCCCGAACGCGGCGAGCACCCCTGCCGTCAGCACCGGCATGGCCACCGAGCGCCATGCGTTCAGGGTGATCTGGATGAAGCGGGAGCCCTCGCCGCGAACCTCGCGATCATGCGTGATCCATCCATCGACGAAGGAAAGCGCGACCAGGGCGATGCCCGCCACGGTGATGAGGACGAGCCAGCGGGAGCGGTCCATGGCGCCATCCTGGCCGGGGTTCGTCAACGCGGCAGGATCACGGGCGAAATGAAGATCCATGCCGCGACGATCGCGAGCAGGACGACGAGCAGGATCAGCATCGGGCGCAGATCGGGCCGATAGTCGCCCGGTGAGCGACGCGGCCGCCGGGGATCGTCGGCCACCGGCTCAGATCTCTCCGAGGTAGGCCTGCCGGACCTGTTCGTTGGCCGCGAGGTTGGCGGCGGTATCGGCCAGGATGATCTTGCCGGTCTGGATGACGTAGCCGCGGTGGGCCGCGTTGAGGGCCATGAGCGCGTTCTGCTCGACGAGGAGCACCGTCGTGCCCTGGGCGTTGATCTCGGTGATGATGTTGAAGATCTGCTCGGTCAGGATCGGCGAGAGGCCCATCGAGGGTTCGTCCAGGAGCAGGATGGTCGGGTGCGCCATGAGCGCCCTGCCCATGGCCAGCATCTGCTGTTCGCCGCCGGACATCGTGCCCGCCTTCTGCGTTCGCCGCTCCTTCAGACGCGGGAAGAGGTCGAAGACCCGGGCGACGTCATCGTCGATCTTCTGCCCGCGCCGGCTGAAGGCGCCCATCTGCAGGTTCTCGTAGACGGTCATGCGGCTGAAGACCTTGCGACCCTCCGGCGAATGCGCGATGCCGAAGGTCACCACCTCGTGCGCAGGAAGGTGCTGAATCTCCCGTCCCGCGAGCTTGACGGTGCCGCTGCGCGGCTTGTGCGTCCCACTGATGGCGCGCAGCGTCGTGCTCTTGCCGGCCCCGTTCGAGCCGATCAGGGTCACGACCTCCCCGCGGCCAACCGTCATGGACACACCCTTGAGGGCCTCGATGCTCCCGTAGAAGACATGCAGATCCGTGAGCTCGAGCAGTGCATCGCCACGGTGCCCGGCGCCGGTGTGGTCCGCCTGCGCGTCGGCGGTTGCGGTGTCGGTCATCCGCTCGTCGCCTGCTTTCCGAGGTATGCCTCGATCACCGCCGGGTTGGCTCGGATCTCCTCAGGTGCCCCCTCGGCCAGCTTCTCGCCGTAATCGAGGACCGTGATTCGTTCGCTGATGCCCATCACCACCTTCATGTCATGCTCGATGAGGAGGACCGTCAGGTCGAGCTCGTCGCGAAGGCGCTTGATGAGCGCCGTCATCTGTGCCGTCTCGCCCGGATTCATGCCCGCGGTCGGCTCGTCGAGGAGGAGCAGCTTCGGCTCGCTGGCCAGCGCGCGCGCCAGCTCCAGGCGTCGCTGGTCGCCGTACGGCAGATTCTTGGCCCAATCCTCCTCGTACCGGCGCGGGAGGCCCACGAGCTTCAGCAGCCGCTGCGCTCGCTTCCGTGTCTCGACCTCCTCCGCGCGGACCGTGGGGAGCTTGAGGAGCGAGCCCCACCAGCTCGCCTTCATGCGCGCGTGACGGCCCACCATCACATTGGCGATCACCGTCATTGCGCCGAAGAGCCGGATGTTCTGGAACGTTCGACCGATTCCACGCTCGACGATCTCGTGAGGTGTGCGGCCCACGATCGAGTCGCCGTCGAAGACGATGTCCCCCGAGGTCGGCTCGAGCATGCCCGTGAGCTGGTTGAAGAAGGTCGTCTTGCCGGCGCCATTCGGGCCGATGAGCGACACGATCGAGCCGCGTGGAATGTCGAAGTCGACGTCACGGTTGGCGACCAGGCCACCGAAGCGCATGGTCACCTTGTCCGCGCGGAGGAGCGGTTCGCCGTTCGTGGCCTGGGTCTCGTGCTGCGTCGTCGGGTCGGTCATGCTGTCACCACCGGTCGCCCCGTGTCCTCGCCGGCCTCGGCCGCGTACATCTCCTCGTCGTCGTCTTCCCGCTCGTGGAGCTCGGCTTTCCGTTGGCGACTGGGCAGGAGCCCCTCCGGCCGCAGCAGCATCATCGCCACCAGCACGGCGCCGTAGATGAGCAGCCGGTACTCCGCGAACTCGCGGAGGAACTCCGGGAGACCGACGAGCACGAGGGCGCCCAGGATGACGCCGGCGATGTTGCCCATGCCGCCCAGGATGATGAGCGCCAGCGCGTTGATGCTCACCAGGATGTTGAAGCTGTCCGCGAAGATCACGCCGATCTTGGCGGCGAAGAGCGCCCCGGAGACGCATCCGAACGCCGCACCCAGGCCGAACGCCAGCAGCTTGTACTTCGTGGTGTTCACACCGGTGGCTTCCGCCACCGATTCGTCCTCGCGCATCGCGTTCCAAGCGCGGCCGATGCGGGATGACGCCAGGCTGGTCGCTGCCACGGCGGCGAGGATGCAGAAGAACAGGATCGGGTAGTAGATCGACTGCGGGTCTCGGTCGAACGGCAGGGGCGGCGGGATCGAGAGGATGCCCTGCGGTCCGCCGGTCACCGGCTGTGCCCACGGCGAGTTGAAGATGACGCGCGCGATCTCGCCGAAGCCCAGCGTCACGATGGCGAGGTAGTCACCACGAAGGCGCAGGACAGGTGCGCCGACGAACAGCCCGATCATCGCCGCGGCGATGATCACGAACGGGAGCGCCCCCCAGAACGGCAGCTCCGGGCTGAAGGCGGGCGAGGCCGGCGATGTCAGCACCGCCGTCGTGTAGGCGCCGACGGCATAGAACGCGACGTAGCCGAGGTCGAGCAGGCCCGCGAAGCCGACGACGATATTGAGTCCGAGGCCCAGCAGGACGTAGATGCCGACGGTCCCGACCACCTCCGACAACCGCTGTCCGACGATCTGGGGGAGGAGCAGGAGCAGCCCGACGATCACTGCGTAGAGGACCAGCTTGGCAGTGCGCTGCCGGTCGGGCGGCATGGCAGCGACGCGGGCTCTGGCCCGGTCTCCACGCGTCGCCCACGTGTAGACGCTGCCGGCGATGAGGGCGTACACGAGGACGAATCCGATCGGGGTCAGGCCTCCGCCGGCGTACATGAAGTCGTCGACGACGTTCAGGCTCAGGTTCCGGAAGACCGCGCCGAGGAACGGCTCCATGAGGGCGACGATGACGGTGATGATGGCGCCGATGGTCAGCGCGCGGCCGATCACCGACGGAATCACGTGCAGGGCTGCTCCTGCCGCACCGAATCCCGCCCCGCCCAGCACCAGGATCGCCGAACCGATGGCCGGCCCCTGCCCGAACTGGAGGATCTCGGCCAGCTGTGGACGGCCGTTGACCAGGATCCACCGCACGTCGACGGCCACCACGAATGCGGCCAACGCTGCAAGCACCAGTCCGACGACGGCACCGCCAACGGCGCCGAGCACGAGGGTCCGCGCCGGCGCGGGGAGTGTCTCCGCCGTCCGCGCCGGTGCGCCGGCTCGCCAGCCGACCAGGATGGCGATCAGCATGGGAAGGACGGACCCGACCGTCACGATCCCGGCGATCAGATCGCGCCCCTGGAAGGTGCCCACCATCCCGACGAGGGCGACGTGGGTCGCGGCCGCGCCCCCGATCAGGCCGATGATGGCCGCGCGGCGCACGCCACCGTCCATCACACGTTCTCCTTACGGCCGAGGATGCCGGACGGGCGGAAGATGAGCACCAGGACCAGCACGCTGAAGGCGATCACGTCCTTGAGCTGGTTCGGTGACGGAATGTCGTACCCCAGCAGGAACAGGTTCGGTCCGACCTGCTCGAGGATGCCGAGCATGAGGCCGCCCAGCACCGCGCCGACGATGTTGCCGATGCCACCCAGCACCGCTGCGGTGAAGGCCTTGATCCCGGGCAGGAAGCCCATGAAGAAGTCGACCTGGTTGAAGAGCAGGGTGTAGAGGATGCCGGCGGCACCCGCCAGCAGGCCGCCGATCGCGAAGGTGGTGACGATGATGCGATCGACGTTGATGCCCATCATCGCGGCCACGTCCTTGTCCTCGCTGACCGCGCGCATCGCGCGGCCAGTACGGGTCCGATTGATGAAGAAGTAGAGCGCCGTCATGAGGGTTACGGCCGCCACGATCACGACGAGATCGGTGACCTGGATGCGAATCGGTCCAAGGTCAAGGGTGCCGCCGAACAGCCCGTAGCTCGGGTAGGCGCGCACGCCGGAGCCGAAGAAGCCGCGCGCCGTGTACTGCAGGAAGAGCGACGCGCCGATCGCGGTGATGAGCGGGACGAGCCGCGGAGCTCCGCGGAGCGGCCGATAGGCGATCCGTTCGAGCATGACGGCAACGAGCATGCTGATGAACATGGCCGTGGCCAGCACGAGCAGGAAGGCCAGGATCGGGTTCGCGTCCATCATGCCGGCGTCGTTCAGGCCGGCCGCCATGAACCACGCGGTGAACGTGCCCCACATGAACACTTCGCCGTGGGCGAAGTTGATCATGAACAGGATGCCGTAGACGAGCGTATAGCCGAGCGCGATCAGCCCGTACACGGCGCCGAGCGCGATCCCGGCGACCACGAGGCTCTGCCAGGTCTCCGGGCTGATGCGACCCTGCGCGAGCGTGAGGATGGATCCCCACACGGCGAACAGGACGAGCGCCCCCCCGAGGCTCCACAGGATCGTCTTGACGAGGTCGAACCGGAATCGGCGGCCGGGCATTCGCGGTCCTCGTTCGGTCGGTAGCGATGCGGGTGAGCCGGGGGTCGGCTCACCCGCATCGGTCAGGTGCGGCTCAACGAGCCGCCGCTACTCCTCGGGGTTACTCCTCGGGCCAGATGCGGACGAACTCGCCGCCCTGGACCTCGCTGACGCTGATGCGCGCATCAGCGCAGTCGCCGTTCTCGTCACAGGTCAAGGTGCCCGTGATGCCCTCGTAGCCTTCGGTGGCCATGAACGCATCACGCAGAGCGCTCCGCGGGATGTACGTCGTCCCGCCATCCGTGAACGCCACCGCCTCGATCGCCGCGGCGAGCATGTTGTAGGCGTCGAACGCATGGGCATGGAAGACGCTGATCGTCTGATCCTCGCCGGAGACGTCGGTGTACGCCGGCAGGAAGTCGGCCTCGTAGAACTCGCCCGAGAAGGCAAGGTCCGGACCCGAGAGCACGACGCCCTCGGCAGCCTCACCGGAGGCATCGAGCCAGTCCGGGGACAGGATGCCGTCGGCACCGGCCAGGATCGTGTCCTCGAGACCCGCGGTCTCGCGTGCCTGCTGGGTGATCAGGGCACCCTCGGCCACGAAGATCGGGTAGTAGAGGAACTCCGGCGAGTCGGCGGCGATGTTCCCGAGCACGCCCGAGAAGTCGGTATCGCCGACGCCGATGGCCTCTTCCGACGTGATCTCGCCGTCGCACTGGGCCATGAACTCCTCGCGGAAGACTGCGGCCAGCTGATCGGCATAGGCCGATCCATCGTGGATGGTGGCGGCGGTCCCGAGGCCCAGCTCCTCGCACACGTACTGCGCCATGGCGGAACCCTGGATCGAGTCGTTGTGCGCGGTGCGCGCGTAGAACGGCTCGTGCGTTTCGGGAGCCGTCAGCGACGGCGCCGTGTTCGACGAAGACACCAGCATGATGCCCTCGGCGCTCAGGATCTCGGCGGCCGGGATTCCAGCGCTCGAGCAACTGGTGCCGATGACGGCCGCGATGTTCTCCTCGGAGAGCAGCGCGCGCGCCGCGGCGGTGCCACCTTCGGTGGAGCAGCCGTCGTCTTGGTGGTTGAACTCGACCTCGTGGCCGACGATCTCCGGTGTCAGGGTGCGCGCAACCTCGGCGCCGTACTGGCTATCGAGACCGAGCGTCTCGTTCGCGCCGGTGATGACGAGCGCCGTGCCCATAACGAGCGGATCGCCTTCGGCGAGCTCGATGCAACCGAACTCGTCGGCTTCGCAGTCGGCTGCTGATCCGGTGCCGTTACCGCCATCGGTCTCAGCGGGCTGACTGCCCATGTCCTCGCTCTCGCCGGGACTCACTTCTCCGCCGCCATCACTCTGGCATGCCGCGAGAACGAGCATCAGCACGACGAGGATTGCGCTCCATCGCGTGAACTTCTGCATCCGATTCCTTCCTCCAATGGGTGTGCTCGGGAACCTCGCCGATGCGGGACCCGGCGTGACAGGTGCGCGGCATCATACCGGCGCCCTAGCGCGTGGCGCAATACGTACTGCGCAACGTCTGCAAAGGTACGGACCTGCGCGCCGCGGGGTTCAACCCTCGTTCGTGGTATCCTCGGTTGGGTCGTCCCGCAGCATACCTGTCTGCGACCCGCTCCCGAGAGGCCTTCGTGGAGGTACACGTCCGCACCGCTCGTTCCACTGATCTCGACGCTGTCGCTCGCATCCATGCGCTCGACACCGACGACGAGAAAGGAGCGCGCCACGACGTCGACTACCTGCGCAACCTGCTCTTCGTTCCCTCAGCGACGGTCGCCGTCGCCGAGATCGAGCGACGCGTCGTTGGCGTAGGCGTCCTCGCCATCAGGCCATCGGTGCGGTCGGGTCCCTTCGTCGGCATCATCGACGAGCTGGGAATTCAGCAGGCGCCGCCGCTGGACGCCGCCGAGTCGCGATCGGTCGCCGGCGCCATCGTCGAACACCTCGCCACCTCGGCACAACACAAGGGCTGCACGCGCGTGGAGGTCTCCGATCCGCTGGCATCCGCAGAACCGTCGCTCTGGAAGCGGCTGGGGTTCGCGAGCCGCGGTCGAACGCTCGGTCGAAGCATCGGCTGAGCCATCCGCCACCCGCACCGGCCATATCACCTACCACAGGAGAAGAGCTCACCGTGAGCAAGAACGTGGCGATGTTCGTCGACGTCGCCAACATGTACTACGCGGCTCGAGGCCAGGACGTCGACGTCGATTACGTCGCCCTCCTCAAGCACGCCACCAAGGGGCGCGACCTGATTCGCGCCTATGCCTATACCGGGCTGGACCCGGAGAACGAGAACCAGCGCAAGTTCATCGACTTCCTTGGCAAGAACGGCTACAAGCCGGTCATCAAGGACATCCGCAAGTTCGGGGACGGCCGGATGAAGGCCAATCTCGACATCGAGCTCGTGGTCGACCTCTTCCGCCTGGCGGATCGGATGGACATCGCCGTCATCGTGTCGGGTGACGGCGACTTCGCCCCGGCCATCAAGGCCCTCCAGGACACGGGCGTCCGGTGCGAAGTGATCAGCTTCAAGCCGAACACCTCGTCCGACCTGATCGCCGTGGCCGATGAGTTCATGGACATCATGAAGGTCGCCTCGATCAGCCGGAAGGAAGGTCGCGCCGTGCGTGACAGCATGAGCGCCCCCGAGATGCCGGCCAAGGAGGTCACGCCCGAGTTCGGGTTCCGAGAGGCGTCGCCCTCCGTGGCTGCCGCCGCGCTCGCCGCGCTCAAGGGTGGCGGGTCCGAGCCGGCGCGACGCGGACGAGGTGGAACCAGCCGCCGTCCGGCGGCAGCCGCTGCGGCGTCACCTGCCGCCGCACCGGTCGAGGAGAGCACCTCGCCTTCAGCCGCCGCGGTCGCGACGCCGGCGGATGCCGACCCCGACACCCGCCGCCGCCGTCGGCGTCGAGGCGGGCGCGGCCGGGGCAGAACTCGACGCGAGGACGACGAGACGCCGGCCACCGAGCCACCTGGCGAGGAGATCGGCTGGCAGGAGATCGACGATCTCAGCCAGATCGACGGCAGCGCCGAAGAGCGCGAGTACACCTTCGAGGAAGCCGATGCGGCAACGCTCGCCGAGCTTGGCCTGAGCGCGGAGGATCTCGCCGCACTGCAGCCTTCACCAGCCGAAGCTGCGTCCGATGAGGCGCCGAAGCCCGCCCGCCGCCGCTCGACGCGCACCAAGAAGGATGAGGCCCCGGCCGCCGCCGCATCGAACGACGCGCCAAAGCCCGCCCGCCGTCGCTCGACTCGTGCGGCCAAGGACGACGCGCCCGCCCCCGAAGAAGCTTCCGAGGACCGCACGAAGCCGTCACGCCGTCGCTCGACTCGTGCGACGAAGGTCGACGAGAGTTCGGATACCCAGGCCGCCGAGGAGGCGCCGAAGCCCGCCCGTCGCCGCTCGACTCGCGCAAAGAAGGATGACGCCGAGGCCTCCTCTTCAGCGGAAGCCGGAACGGACGCCGGCGAGCCGCAGGGCATCTGGGGCCGCTTCCGCACCGCGCGCAAGCCACGCAAGACCTCTTCGAGCTAGGCCCGGGGCGGTCGGGCTGCCCAACACACCATCGGCGGATGGCCGCCCGGGGCGGCGGCCGCGAACACAGATCGAGGACCGCCCGTCAGGGCCGGCCCTCGGTCGCGCTCCGGAGAACCTAGGTCTGAGACTCCCGGTCGACCGCGTCGTAGGACTCGTTGATCGCCTCGGCGGTGTCGGTGGCGGCGTGGTCCGCTGCCTCTCCCGTTGCGGAGCCCGCATCGGCGGCCGCTTCCTGGATGCTACCGGAGGCGTCGGCGTACGGATCGCGGGGATTCCCGTTCGTCGGCTCGTCCCGCTGGAACATGGGCACCCATTCGGCGTCCTTGGCGCGGGCGCTGATCTCGTGGCGCATCTCGCTGCCGCGCTTCGGGGTGGTCAGCAGCGCGACGATCGCACCGGCCGCGGCGCCGAGGATGAGGCCCAGGAAGAATGCGCCCCAGTGGCGCTCCTCGCGCTGGCGCAGACCAAGACGGACCGCTGCGCTGTCGACGAGCTCGCGGCCCGCCGGGACGGCCGCACCTGCTGCGCCGATCGCTACCGTGCGTCGCTTCCAGAGGTCCTTGACGATCGGACGGAGCGACGAACGCCAGGTCTTGTCGGACCAACGAGCCGCCTCGTCGCCGGCACGCGCCGCCCGCTTGATGGCGTCGCGTCGCAGCGGCCGAGTATCGCGCCACACGTCTGAGGCGCGATCGCCCACATCCGCACCGCGCTCGGCGATGATGCCCGCCATATCCTGGCCGCGCTTCGCCATCTCCTGGGTGAGCTTCGCGTCTGCGACGCGGTCGATGAGGGATCGGATCGAATCGGCGATCTCGTCGGCCGTGGATGCCGGACCTGTCGGCATGGTTTCCTCCTGTGGTTCGGCCGGGATGGGGTGCATGAAGTATGCCACCGGGCTCGCCCGTCGACCATGGTCGGCCCTGATCGCTCCGGCCGCCGATCCTATACTCGGACCGTGATCGAGACCTCGCAGCCATCCGGGTTCCTGAGCATCGGGCAGCCCACCGCGCGCAAGATCGCGCGCCAGTCGGCGGAGCGGGTCCGTGGCGGCCGGACCCTGCTGGTGCACGGTCCGGCCGGCTCAGGCAAGGGCTCGTTCGTGGATGACATACTCGCGCTCCTCTTCTGTACTGGTGCCGATCCGGTCGCCCGCCCCTGCAACGCCTGCCGCGGGTGTCGCGATGCCCGCGCGCGGACGCATCCGGACCTGGTCATCGGCTCGCCGGATGGGTGGCGCGACCTGCGATCCAGCGGTGAGAGCATCGTGTCCGTCGCGCGGCGGTGGCTTCTCGAGGCTGCGGGGGCGCCGGTGACCGCGAGCCGCCGGATCGTCCTGATCGAGCACGCCGACCGCGCCGGCGAGCAGATCCAGAACGCGCTGCTGAAAGCGCTCGAGGAGCCGACCGAGCGCCACACCTTCATCCTGGTGGCCGACGAGCCACACGGGTTGCTGCCGACCATTCGATCCCGATGCCAGCCGCTCCGTGTGGGTGCCGTGCCACGCGAGGAGCTCACCGCCTTCCTCATGGATGTCCGTCGCCTGCCGGCCGACCAAGCCGATGTGCTCGCTCGCATCTCCAGCGGCCTGACCGGAACCGCGCTCTCCCTCGCGGACGATAGCGAGCTCCTGACGTGGCGGAGACGCGTGCAGGCCGAGCTTCTCTCGCTCCTGGAGCGCGGACGGGCGGATCGATTCGGATCGGTGCGAGATCTCCTGGATGAGACCGTCCGCCTCAACCTGGCCCCCGCTGATGCTGCCGACGAGGAGACACGCACGCCGGCCGCCGCGCAGCGCCGGGCGGCCATCTCCCTGGTCGAGGTCTGGCTGTCGCTGACGCGTGACCTCATGGTTGCCGTCGCCGGGCGCGTCGAGCTCGCTCCGAGCCGCGAGCTGGCCCCTGAGCTGGAGCGGATCGCCGGACGCATCGGTACTGCTCCGCTCGCGGGCATGGCCGCCAGGCTCGAGCAGGTCCATGCGGGGCTCCTCGAGAATGCCGCACCGAAGCTCGCGCTCGAGGCAGCCATGCTGACCTGGCCGTTCCTGTCGCAGCCGCAGAATCGGTGACCGAGGAGCGGTTGACGGTCCGCATCACCGGCCGCGTGCAGGGCGTGGGGTTCCGATGGTGGGTGCGCCGTCGTGCGGAACACCTTGGCCTTGTCGGCTGGGTCATGAACGCGGATGACGAGCGCTCCGTCGAGCTCGTCGCCGAGGGACCGGGAACCGCGCTCGCCGAGCTCGAGCGTCTTCTCCAGGTCGGCCCATCCGGCGCGAAGGTCGAGTCCATCGATATGCGACGTGGTCCGGCAAGCGGTGAGTTCGACCGGTTCGGGATCGTGCGGTCGTGAACGGTCGCGTCATCGGATGCGGAACGCTGGCCGCCGTGGTCTTCGTGGCCATCGGCATCTTTGGCATCCTGCGCGTGGGGGCCCCTGCGGAGTGCCCCGGGCTCCTGCCGCATGAGCCCGCCTCGTACCAACCGGTCGGTTCGCCTACCTTTCAGCCGGTGCTCGAAGGGTTCGGCGAGCCGCTCGAGGCCGCCGGCAGCACCTCGTTCGGGCTCGCGCGCTGGGAGGTCTACGTTGAACCGGGATTCGCTCCGACGGAAAGCGGCGAGGCGATGCCGCAGCGGATCGTGCTCGACTGCGGTGATGGAACCTTCCAGGCGTACCAACGGGGCATCGAGTGATGCGACGACCGATCATGCTCCTGGTGAACCCGGTGGCGGGCGGCAAGCCCGGTTCCGGGCCGAGCCTGTCCGACGATCCGGCGATGCTCACCGCCGATGCGCTTCGCGAGGCGCTCACCGACCGCGGACTCGAGGTGAGCCACCGCGAGCTGGCGGAAGGCGACGATCTCGCCGAGCTGGCGACGCATGCCGCGGACACCGGCCATGACGTCGTGGTCGCGGGCGGCGACGGGACGGTGAGCATCGCCGCCACTGCCCTGGTCGGACACGACTCGGCGTCACTCGGGATCCTTGCCATGGGCAGCTTCAACAACATGGCGCGCGGCTTCGGGATCCCGATCACGCTGGAGGAGGCGCTCGACGTCATCGCGACCGGGAATATGGGCGAGATGGATGCCGGCTGGGTCGTTCGTGACGATGACGATGGGCGGCCGTTCTTCGAGGCGGCCGGCATCGGCGTCGACGCGGTCGGCTTCCTCGCCGTCGAGGTGGCGGAGCGACGCGGCTGGTGGCGAGCGGCTCGCTCGCTGGTGCGCGGCATGCGGCTCCGCAAGACGCCGATGCGAATCACGCTCGACGGCACGGCGTACCGGACCGGCAGCCCGGCGGTCACCGTCAGCAATGGCCCGTTCCACGGCGCCGGCTTCGCGCTCTCGACCGACGCGGATCCGACGGACGGGCTGTTCGAAGTGGCCGTCTTCCACGGGATGACGCGCCTCGAGGTGATTCGTCACTTCCTTGCGGTCGCGCGGCGCAAGGAGCGGCGTGAGCCGCGCATCGGCCAGTACCGTGCCGCACGCGTGACGATCGAGGGCATCCGCCGCGCCCTGCCCGCCCACGCGGATGGCGTGAGCATCGGCGTCACGCCGGTCACCTTCGAGGTCCGTCCCGGCGCCCTGCGGGTCTTTCGCTGACGCTCGCGGAGGAACCCGCGAATTGCCAGAGGCTCGTCCTGCGACCGTGGGCGCGCCAGGCGTCGCCGATCGCGACTCTGCTGTCTCCCGCTGAGCGTGGACCGAGTCGTGTGGCGCGGCGCCCGGGCCCCAGTCCCCCCCCAAATCGCCCCGACCAGCCCGGGGCGACCACCCCAGGGGGGGGGGCGCCCCGCGTCGCCGATCGCGACTCTGCTGTCTGCCGCTGAGCGTGGACCGAGTCGCTTCGCGCGTCGCGCGTGCCAGTGTCCCGCCGAAAGTCGCCTGGACGAGCCGGTGGC
>JBQTHZ010000100.1:0-2474 GCA_052388515.1 Chloroflexota bacterium
ACAGTGCGTCGCGGCCGGTGTCCAGGAACTCCTCGCCCATCGCCACGCCGGCGTACGGCGCCAGGAACTGCAGCGGGGCCGGATCGGACGCCCCGGCAAGCACGACGATCGTGTGCTCCATGGCGCCCGACTCCTCGAGCTGCGCCACCACCTGCGCCACCGTCGACTGCTTCTGACCGATGGCGACGTAGATGCAGATGAGGTCCTGGCCCTTCTGGTTGATGATCGTGTCGATCGCGATGGCCGTCTTGCCGGTCTGGCGGTCGCCGATGATCAGCTCGCGCTGGCCGCGGCCGATCGGGATCATGCTGTCGATGGCCTTGATGCCGGTCTGCACGGGCGTGTCGACCGGCTGGCGCACGATGACGCCGGGGGCGATGCGCTCGATGGGGCGGGACTTGTCGGTCTCGATGGGGCCCTTGCCGTCGAGCGGCTCGCCGAGCGGGTTCACCACGCGCCCGATGAGCGCGTCGCCGACCGGCACCTCCACGATGCGGCCGGTCGTCTTGACCTGGTCGCCCTCCTTGAGTGACGTGAAATCACCCAGGATGAGGGCGCCGACCGTCTCCTCCTCGAGGTTGAAGGCCATGCCCATGATCCCGTTCGGGAACTCGAGCAGCTCCTGCGCCAGCGCGCCTGAGAGGCCGTAGATCTGGGCGATGCCGTCGCCCACCTCGACGATGGTGCCGACGCCACTGACATCGGCTCCCTCGTCGAATCCCTTGATCTCGCTGCGGATGATCGACGTGATCTCGTCGGATCGAATCGCCATGGATTTCCTTCCTACCTAGACGGCGGTCAGCCGGGCACGCAGCCGCTCCAGGCGGCTGCGCACGCTTGCGTCGTAGAGCCGATCACCGATACGGACGGATATCCCGCCGATCAGCGCGTCGTCGACAACTTCCTTCATCTCGATGCGATCGCCGGTGAGCGTTCGCAGGCGCTCGGCGATCGCGGTTCGCTGCTCGTCGTCGAGCGGGAGCGCCGTGCGCACCTCCGCCAGGGAGATGCCACGCTCGCGACGGACGAGCTCGCCGAAACGCTCCACCATCGCGTCGATGGCTCCGGGGCGTCCGCGCCGAATCATCAGCAGCGCCAGGCTCAGCGGCTCGGCCGACACGCTCGTCGCCACCCGCCGCAGGATCTTCTCCTTCTCCGCGAACGGGACGGCGGGATGCTCGACCAGGCGGCGCAGCTCGGGGTCGCCGAGTGCGGCCCACAGCGTTGCCAGGTCGCGCTCCCACGTCTCGAGGGTATCGTCATCACGGCCGATCTCGAAGGCCGCATCGGCGTAGCGACGGGCGACCGTCTCGCGTCGTGCCATCAGATCAGCTGCTGGACGGCTTGGCCGGCTGGACCTCGGCGAGGAACTCCTCGACGAGGCGCCGCTGGGTCGGGTCGTCCATCTCGCGGCGGACGAGCTTGCCGGCGGCCGCGAGTGCCAGCTCGGCGACCTGGCTTCGGATCTCGGCCATGGCCCGGTCCTTCTCGGCCACGATCTCCTCGCGGGCACGCGTCGAGACCTTCTCGGCCTCCGTTCGGGCCGAGGTCAGGATCTCGTTCCGCGTGTCCTCGGCGATCTTGTTGGCGCGCGCGACCATCTCGTTCGCCTCCTTGCGCGCCTCGGCCACGGCGGCCTCGCGCTCGGCACGAGCAAGCTCACGATCGCGTGCGGCAGCCTCCGCGTCCTCCAGCCCCTTGCCGATCCTGGCGGACCGCTCGTCCAGTCGCGCCAGGATCGGCTTGAACAGGAATCGGTTCAGCAGGAAGAGCAGGATCAGGAAGTTGATGACCTGGAAGCCGAGCTTCAGGACATCGACGCTGAAGGCCTCGAAGAATGCGCCCATGCGCTGTCTCCTTCTCGGGTCGCCGAACTAGGCGACGAAGATGAGCAGCAGGCTGACCACGAGGGCGTAGATGCCGATGGCCTCCGCCAGCGCGATGCCGAGGATATACGGCACGAAGATCGCGCCTGACGCCTCGGGATTGCGGCCGAGGGCCTCCATCGCCTTGCTGACGGCAATGCCCAGACCGATGCCGGGACCGATGGCCCCGAGGCCCATGGCGAGACCGGCGGCGAGATTGGAATCCACTTGTTTCGTTCCTCCTACATGACGCCTGGCGGTTGCTCCGCCGGCGATGGATCATGCCCTAAGCGTGTGCGGCCTCGGCCGCGGTCGGGTGGTCGGCGTGGGCCGCATCGGCCTCGCCATGGTCGCCGTCGTGACCCGCGCTGTGATGCTCCGCGATGGCGGTGGCGATGTAGGTCATGGCCAGCAGCGCGAAGACGAGCGCCTGCACGAAGCCGAACAGGACCTCGAGACCCAGGAAGACAGCCGGGATGAGGATCGGCGCCAGGGCGATCATGGTCGCGAGCAGCACCTCGCCGGCGAACACGTTGCCGAAGAGTCGCATGGAGAGGCTGATGAGGCGGCTGAACTCGCTGATGAGGTTGATGGGGAACATGAGCGGCG
>JBQTHZ010000101.1:0-10562 GCA_052388515.1 Chloroflexota bacterium
GATCCGATGTCGCTTGCCCCTTCGGGACGACCTCAGTATCGGCGGCGCGCGGCGCGGCGCGCAAGACCACTTATCCCCGACTTTGCGACGGAGCGGAGGGGCTGTCCACTGGCCGTCCACGGAGCGACCCACCGAGACCCAGAAGTAGTTACCATGAACAACCATTTGATCTGACAGCATGACTGCGCCTTGACACTCCAGAACCCGGTCGATGACGCGCCGGTCCATATCGATCACCGCGCCAGGATGGAGATCCTTGGCGCAATCCTCCTGACGATCTTTCTCTCCGCGCTGGACCAAACCGTGGTCGGCACGGCCCTGCCGCGCATCGTGACCGACCTCTCGGGCAACGAGCTGTACGTGTGGGTCGTCACCATCTACCTGCTGACGGCGACCGTCACCGGGCCCATCTACGGCAAGCTGAGCGACCAGTTCGGCCGGCGGCCGATGATGATGATCGGGGTCAGCCTGTTCCTGTTCGGATCGCTGCTCTGCGGCCTCAGCCAGGAGATGTGGCAGCTGATCGCCTTCCGCGGCATCCAGGGCCTGGGCGCGGGCGCCATCTTCCCCATCGCCCTGGCGGTGATCGGCGACCTCTTCAGCCCGCGCGAGCGAGGCAAGTACCAGGGACTGTTCGGAGGTGTGTTTGCGCTGGCCTCCATTCTCGGCCCAGCACTCGGTGGCTTCCTGACAGACACGATCAGCTGGCACTGGGTCTTCCTCGTCAACCTGCCGCTGGGGCTCGTCGCGCTCGCCGTCCTCTGGCGCCTCCTTCCGCCGATTCGCCACCCGGAGTCGGTCCGTTCGATCGACTACCTCGGCGCGGCGGTGTTCGCGGCGGCGCTCGTGCCCTTCCTCATCGGTCTCACCAACGCGCAGTCCGGAGATTGGACCGATCCGCAGGTCGGTGGCTTCATCCTGCTCGGATCGGCGCTCGGGGCTGCCTTCATCTGGGTCGAATCGCGGGCGGTGCAGCCGATCCTGCCGCTCGAGCTCTTCCGCAATCGGACGGTCGCGGCATCGATCGCCGCGACCTTCCTCATCACGTTCGGGTTCTTCGGCGGCGTGATCTTCATTCCACGCTGGTTCCAGTTCGTGCTCGGCTCATCCGCGACCGAGTCGGGATACCAGATGCTGCCCCTCATGATCGGCGTGATGGCCAGCTCGATCGTGTCCGGCCAGATCGTGGCCCGCACTGGCCGCTACAAGTGGATGGCGGTCGGCGCGATGGCCGTCGCGGCCCTTGGCCTCTACCTGATGACCAACCTGCGCGCGGACACGCCGGTCGGGACGGTCTGGATCTGGATGGCGATCGCCGGAGTCGGGATCGGACCCTCGTTCTCGATCTTCACGATCGTGGTGCAGAACGCCGTGAGCAGAAGCATGCTCGGGGCGGTGTCGAGCGCGCTCACATTCTTCCGACAGGTCGGCGGCTCGATCGGCCTGGCGCTCGCGGGCGCCATCTTCGGCAGCACGCTCAATGCCGAGGCGCCGCGGCAACTCGCCGCCAGCGGCGTTCCGGCGCCCATCGTGGATGCCTTCGCCGCCTCCGGGCGCTCGGTCGACGGAGAGCTGACCGGCGTGGGAGTCGACCTCTCGCAGCGAATCCTCACGTCAGTGCCGGTGGAGTCGCGTCCGGCGATCGAGCCCTTCGTCGGCCAGATCGTGGACGGCATCCACCAGGCGTTCTCGATTGCCATTGCGAACGCGCTCTGGCTGGGCCTGGTCGCGGCCGGTACGGCGGCGGTCATCGTCGCGATCCTGGTCCCCGAGCTCGAGCTGCGGCATCGGCCGGCCGCCGCGGAGGAGACTGCGTCCGGGCCCGCGGTCCCGATCCCGGAGTAGACCGCCGGGCAGGTGTTGGACGCCCATCAGCGGCTGGCTCGTACGTCGCATGTCTCGGGTCGCCGATGGGCGATTCGGCCGTGGTGCGGCAGACCGAGTCCGCACACCATGGTGGTCGGCCGGTCGGCGACCAGGCTCGCCCACCGCTGCAACCGGACTCACTTCTCCACGGAGGACACATGACCCCCTCAGCTGATGCGCTGGCCGAGCGCCTCTTCTCGGCCACCGTCGCCAGCTTCGATCTGGCCGGCGTCTACCTCGGCGATCGGCTCGGCCTCTACCGCAACCTCGACACCGACGGCCCAGCAACGCCCGATGAGCTCGCCGCACGCACCGGCACGGATGCGCGCTACGTTCGCGAGTGGCTCGAGCAGCAGGCGGTCGGCGGCATCCTCGACGTCGATCTCGATCATCGGTTCAGCCTGTCGAAGGAGCATGCCGCGGTCCTGGTCGACGACGAGAGCCTGAACCTGATGGCGCCCGTCACCCGGATGGTGGCCGCCGCATTCGGCAGGCTGCCGGCCCTCGTGGACGCGTATCGGTCCGGCGACGGCGTCGGGTGGGAGGCATACGGCGGCGACATGCGTGAGGGCCAGGCCGCGTTCAACCGCCCTGCGTTCACGAATCTGCTCGGCGGCACATGGATGCCGGCCATCGAGGATCTCCACGCCCGTCTCGAGGCCGATCCACCGGCCCGGATCGCCGATGTGGGCTGCGGCGAGGGTTGGTCCACGATCGCCCTCGCGCGCGCCTATCCGCGGGCACGAGTGGTCGGGATCGACCTCGACGCGCCGTCGATCGACGCGGCGCGGCGGCACGCGGCCGATGCCGGCCTGGATGCCGACGTGGAGTTCCGGCACGGCGATGCCACGGCGCTCGATGCCGGTCCCTACGACGCGGCGATCATCATCGAGGCGGTGCACGACATGGCCAACCCGGTGCCCGTGCTCCGATCGATTCGTGAAGCGCTCGTGCCGGGCGGCTCGCTGATCGTGGTCGACGAGCGGGTGGCCGAAGCGTTCTCCGCGCCCGGCGACGATCTCGAACGGTTCATGTACGGCTGGAGCATCACCACCTGCCTGCCCGATGGCCGCTCACGGTCGCCGAGCGTCGCGACCGGCACCGTGATGCGCCCGAGCACGCTCCGTTCCTACGCGACCGATGCGGGCTTCGCCGAGGTCGAGATCCTGCCGATCGAGAACGACTTCTTCCGGTTCTACCGCGTCCGCGGCTGAGCGCTCAGGCGAAGGCCGGAACGACGAGGGTCGTCAGCACGACGGTGAGGAGAAGGAGCACGGCGGCAATGCCGAGCTCCCAGTCGGAGACGGTGGTCGCGTGGCTCGGTGTGCGACGGAGCACTGTGATGCTCTCCGGTGAGGTTCGTGGCGCCACGCTACGCCCGCCCCGTCAAGCGCGGATCAAGCAGGCGTCTCGGTTTCCGCTACGTCATTCGGCCGACCAGCCACCGGTTCACGTGGCGGGAGGCCGTCTCGGTTGGCGCGATGGCCGGATTCGACTCGATCCCGGTGCCCGCGAGCTCATGCCAATGGGACCGGCGGCGGTGGTACTTCCAGCGCCCTGACTGCGCCAGGGTGCCGCAGCTGCCACGAGTGGGCCGATGACCCCCGCCGTCCGCCGCGACCTTCGCAACGTGGCGATCATCGCGCACGTCGACCACGGCAAGACCACGCTCGTCGACGGCATGCTGCGCCAGACCGGGACCTTCCGGGCCAACGAGGCTGTCGTTGACCGCGTGCTCGACTCCGGCGACCTCGAGCGCGAGAAGGGGATCACCATCCTCGCCAAGCAGACGACCGTCGACTACGACGGCGTACGGCTCAACATCGTCGACACGCCCGGCCATGCAGACTTCGGTGGCGAGGTGGAGCGGTCGCTCCTGATGGTCGACGCCGTGCTCCTGCTGGTCGACGCGTCGGAGGGCCCGCTGCCACAGACGCGCTACGTGCTGCTCAAGGCCATGGCGCGCCACCTACCGGTCATCGTTGCGCTCAAC
The DNA here is from genome assembly GCA_052388515.1 of Chloroflexota bacterium. Classification (GTDB taxonomy): domain Bacteria; phylum Chloroflexota; class Limnocylindria; order QHBO01; family QHBO01; genus JACDBZ01. Next base: position 3,860 of record JBQTHZ010000101.1, read on the forward strand.
AAGATCGACAGATCCGATGCGCGCCCGGCGCAGGTGCTCGACGACGTGTACGAGCTGTTCATGGACCTCGGAGCCGATGAGCACCAGATCGAGTTCCCAGTTGTCTATACGAACGCCAAGGCCGGCACCGCCACGACCGACCTGGGGCAGCCCGGGACCGACCTGCGGCCGCTGCTGGATCTCCTGGTGAGCGTCACGCCCGCGCCCACGTTCGAGGAAGGGCATCCGCTGCAGCTGCTGGTCACCAACCTGATGGCGAACGACTACGTCGGTCGCATGGCGGTCGGGCGCATCCGCAACGGCAGCCTGCGAGTGGGCCAGCGCGTGAGCATCGTGCGCGAGGAGGCGGAAGATCCCGATGGATCGGTCGAGCCGGGGCGGAGCATGACGCTCACCGGCAGCGTGACCGCCCTGCAGACGGCGCACGGCATCAACAGGGTCGACATCGTGGCAGCCGCGCCCGGCGACATCGTCAGCGTTGCCGGCCTGCCGGGGGTGACGATCGGCGACACGCTGACCGATCCCGCCGACCCGCGGCCGCTCCCTCGCCTCGACGTGGACGCCCCCACCCTGCGCATGACGTTCGGCGTCAACTCCTCGCCGATGGCCGGGCGCGACGGAACGTTCCTTACATCCCGCCAGATCAAGGCGCGCCTGGACCGGGAGGTCCTCGGCAACGTGGCCGTCGAGATCCATCCGACCGAATCGGGCGAGACGTTCGAGGTGCGCGGCCGCGGAGAGCTGCAGCTCGCCGTCCTCATCGAGCAGATGCGGCGCGAGGGGTTCGAGCTCACCATCAGCCGCCCCGAGGTCATCCTGCGCGACGGCCAGGAGCCGTACGAGCGCGCCACCATCGACATCCCGCCCGACTACATCGGCGTCGTGCAGCAGGCGCTGGCCGGCCGCAAGGCTCGCCTCGAGCAGATGAGCACCGATGCGGACGGACGCGTCCGGATGGAGTTCATCATTCCCACCCGCGGCCTGATCGGCTATCGCGGTCAGCTGTTGTCGGACACCAGGGGCACGGCGCTGCTCCACCAGATCGGCGAGGGCTATGGACCGATGGCGGGCGAGGTGACGCACCGCACCTCGGGCGTCCTGGTGGCCGACCGCGCCGGCGAGTCACGCGCCTACGCGCTCTCGTCCCTGGTGGAGCGGTCGGAGCTCTTCATCGGTCCGTCCACCGAGGTCTACGAGGGGATGATCATCGGCGAGAACAGCCGCCCGGGCGACATGGACGTCAACCCGACCAGGTCGAAGGCGCTCTCCAAGATGCGAACGCAGGCAACCGACGGCGACTATCGCATTCACACGCCGCCGCGGGTGCTCACCCTGGAGTCCGCCATCGAGTTCATTGCCGGCGACGAGCTGGTCGAGGTCACCCCCACCGCGATCCGCCTCCGCAAGCGGTTGCTCTCGCAGCACGAGAGGCGACGGGCGTCCGGTGCTGCCTTCAAGGCCGGGGTGACGTGACCGGCGGCCGGACGAAGCTGGTCTGCACCATTGGTCCGGCGACGGCGGATCGCCTGGACGAGCTGGTCGCCGCGGGCATGGACGTGGCGCGCCTCAACTTCTCACATGGGTCCGCCGCCAGCCACGCCGCGGCCGCCGCGCGCGTGCGAGTCGCCGGTGGTGACCGGGTCGCGGTGCTCGCCGATCTGCCGGGCCCGAAGATCCGGCTCGGCTCGCTCGCGGACGAGACCGTCACCCTTGTCCCTGGAGCCGCGTTTGCGCTCCGCCCGGCCGATGCCACGCCGGGAGACGCGACCGGCGCGCACGTGTCCTACCCGCGCCTCGGCGCCGACGTCCGAACGGGCGATCGAATCCTGCTCGCCGATGGCGCGGTCGAGCTGCGGGTGACCTCCGCGCCCGGCGAGGTGTGGACCGAGGTCGTGCGTGGCGGCGTCATCCGCTCCCACGCGGGGGTCAACATGCCGGCGGATCGGCTTTCCGAACCCGCGCTGACCGAGGCGGACCTCGCCGCGCTCCCCGTCGCGCTCGAGCTCGGCGCCGATTATGTCGCCCAGTCGTTCGTGCGCCGCGCGACCGACATGGACTCCCTGCGCGAGCTGCTCGGGCCCGACGGACCACCGATCGTGGCAAAGATCGAGACCCAGGCCGCCGTCGACGACTTCGATGCAATCTGCGCGGCGGCGTCGGCGGTGATGATCGCCCGGGGCGACCTTGGCGTCGAGCTGCCCTACGAGGAGGTGCCGATCCTCCAGAAGCAGCTCGTTCGCAGGGCGCTCGATCTCGGCGTTCCGACCATCGTGGCCACCCAGATGCTCGAGTCGATGATCGGCTCACCGCGGCCCACGCGCGCGGAAGCGAGCGACGTGGCCAACGCCATCTTCGACGGTGCCGACGCGATCATGTTGTCGGGCGAGACCGCCATCGGCGCCCACCCGATCCTTGCCGTCGAAGCGGCCGCCCGGGTCGCGCGCCTCTGCGAGGAGAAGGGCGCGGAGCACATGGCCGCCGACGCGCCGGCCACCGCCCGGACCGATGCGGATGCGCTTGCCTACGCCGCCGTTGCCCTGACCGAGGCCGATCGCGACGTCAGCGCCATCGCCTGCTACACCCGCAGCGGACGCACCGCGCGCATCCTCAGCTCGCTGCGACCGCGCGTGCCGATCGTGGCATTCGCACCCGACGAGTCCGTCGTACGGCGCCTGGCGCTGGTGCACGGGGTCGAGGCACGGACCTGCGTTCCTCCGGACGGGGCGTCCGGCAGGCTCGATCTCATGGCCTGGCTGCTCGGCGAGGACGCATCGCTGCCGGCGGGTTCGGCCGTCGTGCTCGTTGCGTCGACGGCCGCACCGGGGACCGGGCCGAATCTCCTGGAGGTCGCCAGGATCGGGGGCTGAGCGGGGTCCAAGCGGGGTCCAAGCGGGTCCAAGCGGGGTCCGCGCCTGGCCGCGTGGGCTATCCTCCCTGGTGGAGAATTATCGGGACGGCATCGGTCTTATTCCTCGGCACCGGCAATTGAGGCCCTTCGTACCGCTGGGTCGGCCCCTTCTTCCACGCCAGCGAGAATTGCGAGCCGAACCGCCGGCGCGTCTCAGGAAATTCCCCGCAACAGAGAACAAGCGCTGAGGGCAGGCGGCGGAGCGTTACGGGTCACGCCGGCCACCGCCGCGCGCCTTGCAGGTCAAAGCGAGCTCAGCGACCGACAATCCTGCTCCGACCCCGAGCGCCACCAGGACCCTCGCCTTCCACGCGTCGAGCGTTCCGGCGAAGATCGCACCCGCCTCCCACCACTGGGAGCTGCCGCCGGGAAAGGCGTAGCCCGGCATGACCTGACCCGAGGCGCAGCGAGTGGTCAGCACCACCGGCAGGCCCGCATCAAGGAGGGGCCGCGCCATTTCCAGGTAGGTCGGCGCCGTATTGCCCCCGCCGGTGGCCGCCACCACCAAACCGGCCGCCGAAGGATCGATCAGTGCGGGGGCCGCGTCCAGCGCGACGCCCACGATCGGGACCGGCAAAGCAGCCCATTCGGGCATCCGTGGCAGCCGCGAGAGGCGACGCCGGCGAGCGAGCGTCACCATTCCGTTGGAGACGGACCCGAGCCGGCCAGTGTTCGGACTCTGGAAGGTGGCGTATGCGTGGGTGTGCGTCTTGCGCACGTCATCAGCGCCATGGATCTCGCCGGCCATCGCGACGACGACACCCTGGTCCTTCAGCGATGGGTCGGCGGCCACGGCCACGGCATTGCGCAGGTTCTCCGGGCCGTCGTAACCGTCCTGCGAAGCGGACCGCATGGCACCGACCACCACGATGGGCTTGGGCGGCAACGGCAGAAGATCCCACGCGAACGCCGTCTCCTCGATCACGTCAGTGCCCTGCACGACGACGGCGCCGTCGATGTCGGCCCGGGCAAGCTGGTTGGCGAGGATGGCGCCGATGTCGAGCACCTGGCCGAACGACAGGTGCGACGCCGGCACGAGGCCCCAGTCGATCGGCTCGATCTCGGCGATCTCGGCCAGTCCCGGCACCGTCGCCAGCAGTGCGTCCGCGCCCAGCGTCGGCACGTTTCCGGACGACCCCGGATCGGATCGCATGGCGATGGTTCCGCCGGTGAAGATGACGGCGACCCGGGGCATCGTCAGCCCGCCGGCTCGCCGAAGATGGTCAGGTCGCTCGTGCGACCGTCGCAGGGCCCCGAGGTCGGGCCATCGGCGCGGAGAAAGCGGACGATCCTCATCGGCCGTGGCCGGCTGCTTCTACCATGGCCCCATGGTATCCAGCTTCACCCGACCGAACCTGCTGCTCCTGGCCGCCATCGGGCTCGCGGCAGGCATCCTGAGCGGGCTGTTCGGGGTCGGCGGCGGCACCATCATGGTCCCGGGCATGGTGCTCCTGGCGGGGATGGCGCAGTCGCGGGCATCGGCCACCTCGCTGGCATCGATCGTCCCGATCGCGGCGGTCGGTGCACTCGTCTTCGGCCAGGCCGACAACGTCGACCTGCAGGCCGCCGCCATCCTGGCCATCGGATCGCTCGTCGGTGTCCAAGTCGGGGCGAGACTCATGGCACGCGTGGGCGACGACCGGCTCCGCATCGGGTTCGCCATCTTCATGATCGCCGTCGCGGTCACCATGCTCTTCGCGTGACACTCCTGGAGATCCTGTCGATGCTCGGCGTCGGTCTGACGGCAGGCGTGCTGGCCGGCCTGTTCGGCATCGGCGGAGGGCTGCTGATGGTGCCGGCCATGGTCCTCCTCCTGGCGTTCGACCAGCACCTTGCGCAGGGGACGTCGTTGCTGGTGATCATCCCGGCGGCGGCGGTCGGCTCCTTCACGCATCACCGACTGGGCCGGCTGGCGCTGCGCGATGCGGCGGCCCTCGGGGTCGGCGGCGTGGTCGGTGCCCTCCTGGGAAGCGTCACTGCCCTCTCGCTGGACGATGAGCTGCTGCAGCGCCTGTTCGCCATCCTGATGCTGGTCATGGCCGCCCGGATGTTGACCCAGCGCAAGGCCGCCGAGCCCGAGGCTGGGAACGAAGCCTGAGGCCGATCACAGGGACCTAGGTTCCGCGCTCCACCAGCGTGTCGTACAGGTGATCGAAGGTGGCCGCCGGGTCCTCGGACATGCCGCCATGGATCGGCCCGGGCTGGATGGCGGTACTGCGCGGCGTGGTGAGCCAGTGGAATCGTTCCGATTGGCTCATGTCGGCAAGGGGACCGCGTTCCACCTCGCCGGCGGCGATCTGCTCCATCAGCCGCAGCTGTGCCCGGAGCGCATCCGCATCGGCATCCGGTCGCAGTGCTCGAAGACGCGCCGGGTTCGTCGACGTCCGCGCCCGCAGGAAGCGGCGGGCCCGACAGAAGAGCACCAGGCCGGCGTTCACGAACTCCTCGCGCTCGATGTCGGGCACGATTCGCAGGACCGCGTACGAGAAGGGGCTACGCGACGGCGTCACGCTGAACCTCGCGCCGCATCGCCTCGGCGCCCGCGACCCAGATCGGGCGTGCGCGGAAGCGCCCGGCCAGGTAGCGCCGATACGCGTCCCGCTCATCCGCCTGCTCGGCGAAGCGCGTGTCGTTGAGCCAGTCGGCGGGGATGTCATCCACGATTCGGTCGATCATCGGCGCGTCCAGGCGCGGCGCCAGGCGCGCATCGGCCTCGATGACGGAGCTGGCGAACGGCAGGAGCACGTGCTCGCCGATGCGGTCGAAGGCGCGTGCCGCGTGCGAATCCGGATCGGTCCAGGCGTGGTGGATGTAGAGCGCCGATCCGTGATCGATGAGCCACGTCCTGCCGTCGCCGACCACCAGGTTGGCATTCCGCGGGGTGCGATCCGGGTTGATCGTCAGGTCGTCGAACCAGACGACGTCGGCGGCCCAATCGGCACCCTCCGCAGGTGGCCGTGTCATGTCGCTGGCAAGCGCGCCGCGGACGAACTCCAGGCCGACATTGAGGCCCACCGACCAGCCCAGCAGATCGCGAATCTCATCGTGGGACTCGGCTCGCGCGATCTCCTCCGGCAGCGTCGCGAGCACGATCTCCGGCACCGGCAGGCCCAGCACCCGCCCGAGCTCGCCCACGACCAGCTCGGCGATCAGCGCCTTCTCACCGTGGCCGGCGCCGCGGAACTTGATGACGTACTCGCGGCCATCATCCGCCTCGACGAGGGCCGGGAGCGAGCTGCCTTCGCGGAGCGGCGTGACATAGCGCATGATGTCGACCCGGCGAAGCATGAGCCGGAGTGTAAACGGCCAATGCTTGCCCGCCCTGCTGGCTTGGGTGATCGGGGGCTGCGCGACTGGCCACGGTTGGTTCCTTCATATGGCACCACGGGTGCCCTTAGCGCGCTTCACGCGCGTCGGTTCTGTCACGTGGCACTCCGAGGTCTCATGTGCGGACCCCTTGGCCCCTATGCGGGGCAATCTCGGCCGTCCACGCCATCCGGAGGTCCCTAACGGCACCAGTGGTGCCATATGACGGAAACTGCCGGGACGACGACCTGCTGCGACGCGGCAATCCTGCAGACGCGGCTTCCTAGCGTGAGACTGGACGCCCACCTGGTCGCCCCGCAGTCATCACGGCGATGGCCGCCACGATCGCGATGGCAAGGGTCCCGATGGCAATCCAGCTCGTCGAAAAGCTGAGCGTCGACGCAACCGCCAGATAGATACCGATCATGATGACGGCGGCGGAGATGTAGGCGGCTGCCCGCATCGGTGAACTCCTTCGTGAAACTCTCG
>JBQTHZ010000102.1:0-3359 GCA_052388515.1 Chloroflexota bacterium
TGGCGACGCCTGCCGCGAGAGCCGCGAGCAGCGACGCACCGACGCCGAACAGTCCGGTCATGCGCCGAGTGTGACAGGCCTCAGCAACCGGTCACCGGCGTTCGTTTGCGCGCTCACCGACCCACGCGTACCGTGGCGAGCAGCATGACCGGCGCCCTGGCTGCATGGTTCTCCCGGTTCCCCGAAGGCTGGTGGGGCTATCACTGGGCGCCGCCGACACCGATGAGCGCCGTCGAGCTGATCGGGACGCCGACCATCGACAGCCGCCTGATGGCGACCCTGTGGGCCGTCGTGAGCCGCCGCCGCAGCGTGATGCTGAGCAGCGAAGCGCCACGGGCCGGCAAGACGACCGTGCTCTCCGCCCTGGTCGACTTCCTGCCTGACGACACGACCGGCATCTTCGTCCGCGGCTGGTGGGAGGAGTACGACTGGCTCGACGAGATCCCGGCCGGCACCGGCTACCTGCTCATCAACGAGATGAGCGACCACCTGCCGATCTACGTCTGGGGTCGGGCGGCGCGCGGCGCCCTGGTGCTGGCCGGCAAGGGCTGGGGCCTGGGGGCCACCATGCACGCCGACTCGCTTCCGGAGGCGCTCGACAGCCTGCGCACCAGCCTCGGTGCGACCGATGCGGACCTCGCCGGTCTCACCATCTACCTCCAGTACTCGGCGTACGCGACGCCGGCGGGAATGTATCGGCGCATCGAGGAGGCCTGGCATCTGCGCCTGGATGAGAGAGGCGCACTCGCGTCTGTGCGGCTCGGAGCCATCGAAGGCGACCGATCGCCAAGCCTGACCGGGGCACAGCGGCTGCCCTCGCCGCCGATGCTTTCGGACGACGGCGGCCGATCCGCAAGGCCGTTCGAGCACGATCCGGCCGCCTACGCCGTCCTGGCGGCCAGCCTGGGGCTCACCGCCGATGCCTTCGAAGCCGAGCTGGCGCATCGGTCCACCATCCTCGAGGCCTTGGCCGAGCGGGGGATCTGCGACCCCCCGGCTGTGGCGAAGGCGATCCGCGACTATCCTGACCTCCCATGACGCAACGTCGAGAACGACCCGCCGACACCACCCTCGGCGAGCTGAGAGCAGCAGGGTGGCGGAGCAGAACCGTCAAGGACGAGCTGCGCGCCAACCTCATCGAGCGGATCCGCTCGGGGCAGCCGTTCATGCCGGGCATCCTCGGGTACGACGAGACCGTCCTGCCACAGCTCGAGAACGCCATCCTGGCCGGACAGGACGTCATCCTTCTCGGCGAGCGGGGGCAGGCCAAGAGCCGGATCGCGCGCTCGCTCATCGGCCTGCTGGATCCGTGGATTCCCTACGTCGCCGATACCGAGCTGCATGACGATCCACTGCATCCGGTGTCGCCGCTGGCGGGCTCCATCGTCGCCGAAGCAGGCGATGCCACGCCGATCTCATGGTGGGCGGCCGAGGATCGGTACAGCGAGAAGCTGAGCACGCCCGACATCAGCATCGCGGACCTCATCGGCGAGGTGGACCCGGTCAAGGTGGCGGAGGGCCGTTACCTGTCGGATGAGCTGACGATCCATTACGGGCTGCTGCCGCGGACGCATCGGGGCATCTTCAGCCTCAACGAGCTGCCTGATCTCGCGGAGCGGATCCAGGTCGGCCTGCTCAACGTGATGGAGGAGCGCGACGTCCAGGTGCGCGGGTACCGCGTGCGCCTGGAGCTCGACCTGTTCGTGATCGCCAGCGCCAACCCGGAGGATTACACCAGCCGCGGACGGATCATCACCCCGCTCAAGGACCGATTCGGCGCACAGATCCGCACGCACTACCCCGAGGAGACGAACACCGAGATCGCCATCATGGAAGCCGAGGCGGCCACGTTCGACGAGGATGCCGCGGTGCCGGTCCAGGTCCCGGGCTTCATGAAGGAGGTCGTCGCCGAGCTGTCGCAGCTGTCGCGACGCTCGTCCGAGGTCTCCCAGCGTTCAGGCGTCTCCGTGCGCGTCACGATCGCCAACCACGAGACCCTCGCCGCCGCCGCGCTCAAGCGGGCGGTGCGCCTGGGAGAGCCGTCGGCCGCACCCCGGATCAGCGACCTGCCGGCAGTCGTGGCCTCGACCGCCGGCAAGATCGAGCTCGAGACGCTGGGCGATGAGACCCGCGAGGACCGCGTTGTCGAGAAGCTGGTGGCACGCTCCGTGGTGAACGTCTTCAATCGCCACTTCGCGCTCAGCGAGCTCGTCCCGCTCATCGAGCGGTTCGAGGAGGAGGGACTGGAGGCGGAAGTCGGCGAGTTCGTGCCGTCACGCGCGCATGGCGAGCTTGCGGATGCGGTCCCGGAGCTCAGGGCAGCCATCGCCCGGCTGGACGCGGGCGAGTCGCCAGCCGGGATCGCGTCGGCCGCCGAGTTCGTCCTCGAGGGCCTGCACCTCAATCGGCGGCTCAACAAGGAGCGTCGCGGGGGCGGCGTCCGCTACGCCCGCTGAGGCCCGGCTCGAGATCGTCGCCTCAGCCCACGTTCTGGACCACGACGAGCGTCCACGGGCACTCGGCGGCCGGCTGACCGGGGACGCCTGCCTCCACCTCCACGACGTACTCGCCGGCGGGGAGTGCTGACGTCGCGGATGAGTCGAATTCACCTTGCGCGAAGACCCCCTCGAGGCCGGTGTCCACCAGGTCCTCGCCCGCTGGCCGCAGGACCACGCGGAACAGGCACGGCGCCACATCCCGGGTTGAGAGCGCATACGACCCGCCGACCTGGTAGTCGGCCGTGAACGGCTGCGAGGTGAAGTCGCCGACGCCGGAGGCGGACACCAATGGGCCTGGACCGTGCTCGTGCCCTTCCGGAACGTTGGGGGTTGCCTCGAGATACGGGCCGTCCGCGCTGCCGCCGGCGATCCAGCCGCTGTCGCTTCCTTCCCCGTCGCCGTCGGCATCCCAGGTGATCATCTCGTCGGAGGCTTCACCCGGCTGCAGCCCCGTGTGCACCCGGTACCACGGGATGCCGTCGAGCACGAGCGGTCCGAGGTTCAGGATGAGCTGGTGGCCGGCGTTGAGCCGCAGATCCCCGTCGATCGGCAGACGCTCCTGCGAGACCGGGTCGTAGGCGAGACCCCTGACGAATGGAGCGTGCGTGTACGGATCGCGCCGAACCGCGAGACCGTCTGCCGTGACGCGGACGGAGTCGCCCCACGCGAAGGAGGGCGGTGCGTCCGCCGTCGGTCGTTCCGGCGCGCTGCTCGGTGTTGGGGTCGGGGGTGCGCTCGGAGGCGCGGCCGGCGCCGCCGTCCGCGTGTGAGTTGGCGAAGCGGTCGGCTTCGTCGTGGGGGATGGTCGTTCCGATACCGGCTGGCTGGGGACGGCCGCGGCCTGGCCGCAGGCGGTCACCA
>JBQTHZ010000103.1:0-17015 GCA_052388515.1 Chloroflexota bacterium
TGACCGAGTTCGCGATCGACATGGAGGTCTCGCTGATGGCGGGGATCACGACCTTCATCGTGTCGAACGACGGGTCGATGGAGCACAACTTCGCGCTGATCGGCGAGGCGATCGACACGCGGTTCGACGAGAATCTGGCACCCGGCGAGACGCTCACCATCACCACCACGCTCGAGCCGGGCACGTACGACATCTTCTGCCCGGTTGCCGATCACGAGTCGCAGGGCATGCAGCTCTCGATCCAGGTGATCGGTCCCGAGGTTCCCTGACCGACTCCGCGACCGCGTTGTTCGGGCTACCCTGCCCTGCATGAAGCGTCAGCGACCCGAGGTTGGCCGCCTGCTGCGAGCGAGCCGATGACGCCCCCCGCCTGGGCGATCGAACTGGCCACGATCGTCTGCGCCGATGCCGGGGTTGCGCAGCCCCGTCTCGGGTGGCGCCGGCGCTCCGGCGATCATTCCACCGGCGTCACGCGACGTCACGACGCGATGATCGCGGTCCGATCGGGGAGTGATGAGGTCGACCAGCGCCTCACGCTGCTCCACGAGCTCGCCCACTGGCTGTCGCCGGCACCGCGCCGCGGACGTCGCGCGGTCCACCATGGCCGCGCCTTCTACGAGGTCGCGTTCGAGCTGTATCGACGTCACGGCCTGGCCGATGCCGACGCCCTGCGCCTGGAGTCGGCGCGCTACCGAAGCGCGTTGCGGCACGCGCTCGCGCTCGGCGTGCCGGGCGCCGCCGCCGCACTGGCGGCGCATCGGTCCGTCATTCGTGAGCGCCCGCGGCGTCGCTGGCGGATCCTGGTGCCGGAGCACCGCGTCCGGCTCGAGCGCGACGGCCGGTGGACCGTGTGCTCCACGTGCCGCCAGCGGGTGGTCGGGATCAACCTCGCGCGCATCCGCCGCGCCCGACGTCCCGTTCGGCACGTGCTGATGACGGCATCCTGAGACGGCGCCCACGTCCCATTCGTCCACGTCCGTCAAATGGCACCACCAGTGCCGTTAGCGAGGTACGCGCGCGTCGGCTCCGTCAGGTGGCACGCGGGAGGTGTCATCTGGGAATCATTTCGGCCGAAACAGGGCAAGCGAGGTCCGTTTGGGGCACCCGGAGGATGCCAATGGCACCCTTGATGCCATCTGACGGAAGTTCCCGCGCACGCCGTGATTGAGTCCTTCAGCGTACCGGGGCGGCCACGCGGTCTTGAGCCAGCGCTGCGGCTTCGCCCAGCTGAGCCACCGCGTTCGCTGTTCGCGGCCAGACATGCGCGATGAGGTGCTTCACGCCCAGGTCGGCGTAGCCCGCCAGGGCATCGGCGACCTCGTCGATCGATCCTCGGATGGATCGCTCGGGCGCATCGGGCCTGGCGCCGTCGAAGGCGACGAAGATGCCGACGGTGATCTCGAGCGACGCCGGATCTCGCCCCGTGGCATCCAGCGCGGCGCGGAGGTTGGCCAGGCGCTCGCGGAGCTCATGGGCTTCATCCGGGTGGCCGTACCACGCGGCGTTCCACTGATCGGCGTGCCTGGCGACCAGCTCGAGCATGCGTGGCTGCTTGCCGGCGATCAGGATCGGCGGCCCACCTACCCGTATGGGCCGCGGCCGCAGCTCAGCGTCGGTGGCACGGTGGTACTCGCCGGCGAAGCTGACCCGGCCCTCGCGCAGAAGCGGCACCAGGACGCGGAGACCATCCTCGAAGCGTGACACGCGATGGTCGAAGGGATAATTGAAGGCCTCGAACTCGGGCTCGTGCCAGCCGCATCCCAGGCCGAGGATGAGCCGCCCGCCGCTCACCTCGTCAAGCTCGGCTGCCATCTTGGCGGTGAGGGCGGGATTCCGGAAGGGGAGGGCCAGCACGAGCGGCCCGATCTCGACCCTTGACGTGACCGCCGCGATGGCGGTCAGGACGGTCCAGCACTCGTGGATGCCCGTCGTCTCGCGGCCGTCGCGGAAGATGAGGTGGTCGGCTCCCCACACCGAGTCGAGGCCGCCGTCCTCGGCGGCGAGGGCCATGGCGCGTAGATCAGTGAATCCGTTGGTCTCATCTTCCCCGAGGGGCAGCATCAGTCCGATCTTCATGACGTCAATGCTAGCGGCGCGCGTGCCAGACATCGGTCTACCGTATCGAGCGTGATGCAACACCTGCCGCTGGGCGGCATTCGGGTGATCGATGCCAGTCGGGTGCTGGCCGGGCCGTTCGCGACCATGCTCCTGGCCGACCTCGGCGCCGACGTCATCAAGGTCGAGCCGCCCGACGGTGACGAGACGCGCACGTGGGGCCCGCCCTGGTGGGGCGACCCGGCCGATCGCCGCAGCGCGTATTTCGCATCGGTCAACCGCAACAAGCGGAGCATCGTGCTGGATCTCCGCACCGATGATGGCCGCCACACGCTCGGGCGACTGCTCGCCACCGCCGACCTCCTCGTCCACAACTACCGGCCTGCCACCGCCGCCCGATTGGGCATGGAGACCGAGACGCTTCGCGCACGGTACCCACGACTGGTGGTCGCATCCATCGGCGGCTTTTCCGGCGCCGATGCCGAACGTCCCGCCTACGACCTGCTGGCGCAGGCAGTGAGCGGCCTCATGTCGGTCACGGGCGAACCTGATGGCCCCCCGACGAAGGTCGGTGTCGCGCTGCTGGACCTGCTGGCCGGCCTGGAGTGCGCCGTCGGTGCGCTCGCCTCTCTGCTGGGGCGCAGCGCATCGGCCGCTCCGGTGCACGTCAACCTCGTCGAAGTGGCCGTGACCTCTCTCGTCAATGTGCTCGGCAACCACCTGGCCTCGGGCGAAGAGCCGATGCGGCTCGGCAATGCGCATCCGAACATCGCGCCCTACGAGTCATTCGAGGCCCGCGATGGCCACCTGGTGATCGCCGCGGGAAACGATGCCCAGTTCCAGCGGCTCATGGAGGTTCTCGGCCTGGACGATCCCGACGGTCGATTCGCGACCAACCCGATGCGCGTCAACGCCCGGTCCGAGCTGGCCGGACGCTTGCGCGAACGCATCGCTGGCTGGGAGCGCTCTGCACTGGTGGAGGCGCTCGCGGAGGCTGACGTGCCGGCCGGGCCGGTCAACGGCGTTGCGGAGGCGCTGGTCGCGATGGGCCCCGGATGGACATCGACGATCGATGGGATCGATCTCGCCCCGGGCGCGATTCGTGTGGAGGGAGCGGCGCCTCGCCCTCGGCTTGCGCCGCCCGTCCTCGGCGAGCATTCCGAATCCATCCTGGCCGAGCTCACGTAGCTCGGGCGGTATGGTCCCGGGCGATGCCCTGACGAGGCATCGCCCGGGAGGTCGCCTAGTTCTCCACCACGAACGGGATCACGCCGACGCCCTCGTGGAGCTCCTCACCGTCGAGCTGCTGGCAGCGCACCGCCAGCTTGTGTGGCCCATTCGCCAAGCCCGTGGTGTCGATGTCGACCGTCCCGTTGTGAGCGCCCTCGACGTCGAGGATGGTGGTCCCGGGGTCCGGCGGCATCGCGTGGAAGGCCGGGTCGATGTGGGCGAGACTGCGATGGATGCTTGGCGAATTTCCGTCGCCGTTGACCGCGCAGTTGATCTCCACCTGCCAGGTCCCGCTCACGGGGGTCACCGGGATCTGGTCGATGACCGGGCCAACGTAGCCCCAGTCGCGGTTGGGACTGGCAACGCGGTACCAGTTCATGAATCGCCACTCGCCGGCCGACGCACCACCTTGGCCGCCGTCACCGCCGCCGTTCTGGACGTTGAGCGGAAGCTGCATGCGCGCCGTCTGGGTATTGCCGTTCACGTGCGCGACATCCGCGTACCAGCGGAAGGTCCGCGTCCCGTCCGCCATGTCGGTCGTGTCGATGTCGCCCTCGAACCAGAATTCGCGGAGCCCGCCATCGGGGGGTGTGAGGTCAGGGAAGAGGAGCAGGTGCTCGTCGCTCTTGTCGTCCTGCTGCTTCACGCGCGACAGCGTGCCCTTGTTGTCGTGCAGGATGACGCGCAGGTCGAACTCGACGATGCCGCTCACCGTCTGGCCCACCGGGAAGCACATGCCGAGGTGGACGTGGCCGAGCGTGTTGAGCACGGGAATCGGCTCCCACCAGTCCTGGGTCTCAAGGAAGACACGAGGCTCGGGATAGCCTTCGCAGCTCACGCGTGGGTCCGCATGTCCGGCCGTCGTGCCGGAGGCGGCCGCCGTCGGGGTTGCCGATGCCGTCGGCGCAGGCGTGGCGGTCGCCGTCGGATCGGGCGCATCGGTCGGGACCAGCGCCGGCGCGGGCTCCTCGGTTGGCGCCTGCGTTGGATCCGGCTGCTCCGTCGGCCGTGGCGTCCTGCTCGGGGTCACCGCGGCGGACTCGCCGGCCACCACGAGCACGTCGAGGGTCGCCATCCGCCTCGAGCCCCGGTCGCCACCGCGTCGAGTGTCCTCGATCGCCGCGAGCTCGTAGACGCCGGGCTCGATCGAAGCCGGCAGCCTGAACTTGACGACGAGGTCGCCGTCGCTCTTCGTTTCCACCGGGTCGATCCAGCTCACCGTCTCGTCATCCCATTTGAATCGGACGCGCTCCTCGTCGGCGAAGCCGGTCCCGCGGACCGTCACGCGTTCGCCTGGCCGGGCGTCACCATCGAGTGACAGCGAGCCGCTCCATCGGTGAGATGCGAGCGCGGGCACCATGGATGCAGCCACGACCGCGGTGAAGACGGTGAAGAAGAGGAAGTGGCGCCGACCTCCACGGACGGAAGCAGCCGCAGCGGTGGACAGGGCACGCCCAATTCCAACTCTCGGTATACGCATGGGGAAGGTCCTCTGGGCAGCGCGATGGGGTAGCACGAGCACATCTCCACACGCGTCCACGCAAGCACGACGGTGGCCTCCACGCGACGGTACGACGGTGGCAGGGGCACTGGTCCACGCGTGCCATGGGATCGAAGCTGGGCGATCGGCGGTGAGCGTGGACGAACGCAGCGTGATGCTGCTCGAGACCAGGCAGACGTGCGAGTGCGCCCGTCGCCCGGACGACGGAAGCCGGCTGCGCTGGGGCGGGAACGGTTGGGCACGTAGCCGCTCTAAGCCGGGTTCCGAGGTATGGGTGGTCGCTGGGCCGGCGACTGCGGCGACGCGGCCTCCCAGGATCCGCGAAGTGGGTACAGGGTACTCGATGACGCGGACGTGTGGGCGCCAGGTTCGCACCGCACGCGATCCACAATGCCGATGGGCGCGGACGCCCCGTACCGAGCTCTCAGTCCACCTCGACCGTGATGCGGTGAACGAGGTTGTTGCCGTAGCCGCCCTCGTTCCAGACCGGGGTCTCCGGCTGGGGATTGGCAGCCGCATCGGTCGCCCGAACCGACAGAACGTAGCTTCCCGGGCCGGGTGGGACCCAGTCGACCGCCCACGTCACGGGTCCGGTGCCGTCGATCGGCTTGCCCAGGCGGGCACGCATCCGCCTACCCCCCGCCTCGACCTCGACGCTCGTGATCGGCTCATGGCCAGACCATGCGATGCCCCGCAGCGTGGCCGGCGTCACGGACAGCCGCTCCCGGTCGCCGGGCCACGTGAAGAGCGAGCGCACTCTCATCCAGCCGACCGGCGTGCCATCGACCACACCGCGCTCACCGTGATAGCGATACTTTCGCGGAAAGTGGCCGGCGAACGGCTGGTCGACGGCCGAGATCCGGGTCAGCCACTTCACCGAACGCATGCCGTAGTGGCCGGGCACCACGAGTCGGAGCGGGAAGCCATGCTCCGGGGCGAGTGGCTCGCCGCCCATCGTCCAGGCAAGGATCGGTCCATCGTCGGTGGCAGTCGCGAGGTCGAGGCTGAACTCGTACGGAATCTCGCCCTCGCCCTCGACGGCACCGCGGTCGGCCCCGGTGAACACCAGCTCGACGGCGGTGTCGCGCAGACCGCTCGCAGCCAGGAGGTCGGCCAGGCGTACGCCGCCGAAGCGCGCCGTGCCGACCGCGCCGAGCCCCCACGGCGTGCCCGGTGGAGTGGGGGTCATCAGCGTCCGGCCGTTGCCGGCGCACTCCAGCGTGATCGTCCGCTCGATGGGCGGCAGTCCGCGGAGTTCCTCGATGGTCCAGGGGCGTACCCGTGCAAAGGCGCCCGCCATCTCGACCTGCCAGCCCGCGGCATCGAGCCGTGGGATGGCGAAGTTGCATCGGACGTAGAAGGCGTCGTTCGCCACGATGCCGCCGTCCAGGTCGGAGAGCGTGGCCTCCACGTTCGGCGGGTCGTCGGTGAGCCGCATCGGCACGGCTATCGCCGCGTCCGGTCGCGGCCGGATGGCGGGCGGTGATCGAGTCGATGGGGAGTGAGCGGGCGCATCGGCTCCGAGGATACGCACCTGAGGCAGTCGGGGTGTCGCATCATGCGACCATGGCTCGTCGGAGACCCGCGCGGTGCGCATAACCAGCATCCGAGAGCGGACCGTCCGCATCGCTGCACCGATCGCGAACGCGTACATCGACTTCAGCGAGATGACGCTGAGCCTGGTTGCCGTGGTGACCGATGTGACGCGGGACGGCCGCAGGGTGATCGGCTACGGCTTCAACTCGAACGGCCGGTACGGGCAGGGCAGCCTGATCCGAGAGCGCTTCGCGCCGAGAATCCTGCACCACGCGCCCGCCGAGCTGCTGGACGAGGCCGGCTCGAACCTCGACCCGCACCGCATCTGGGCCGCGATGTTCCGGAACGAGAAGCCCGGCGGCCACGGCGAGCGCTCGGTGGCGATGGGCACCATCGACATGGCGATCTGGGATGCCGTGGCCAAGATCGACGAGAGACCGCTGTTCCGGCTTCTCGCCGAGCGCCACGGCGGCGGCACGGCCGACCCGCGCGTGTTCGTCTACGCCGCGGGGGGGTACTACCGCCCGGACGGTGACCTGCAGCCGCTCGTGGACGAGATGCGGAGCTACCTGGCGCGCGGCTACACCGCCGTGAAGATGAAGATCGGTGGCGCCTCCCTGGCCGAGGACCAGCGTCGGATCGAGGCCGCCCTCGGCGTGCTGGGTCCTGGTGATCGACTGGCGGTCGACGCGAATGGGCGCTTCGACCTTCCGACGGCGCTGGCCTACGCCGATGCACTGCGTGCCTACGACCTGCTCTGGTTCGAGGAGCCGGGGGATCCGCTCGACTTCGAGCTGCAGCGGGAGGTCGCCGAAGCCTATTCGGGACCGATGGCCACCGGGGAGAACCTGTTCTCGATGCAGGACGCTCGAAACCTGGTTCGGTACGGCGGGCTGCGCCCGGACCGTGACTGGCTCCAGTTCGACCCTGCCCTGAGCTACGGGTTGGTCGAGTACCTGCGCACCCTCGACATGCTGACGACGCATGCCTGGAGCGCTGACCGATGCATCCCGCACGGAGGACACCAGATGGCGCTCAACATCGCCGCCGGCCTCGGCCTGGGCGGGAATGAGTCCTACCCGGACCTGTTTCAGCCCTTCGGGGGCTTTCCCGATGGCGTCGAGGTGCGGGACGGCCACGTCGTCATGCCGGAGCTTCCGGGCATCGGCTTCGAGGGCAAGGCGGACCTGTACGCCGAGATGCGGAGCCTCGCGGACTGACGCTGAGGTCCGGCGTCGCGCGGATGGGCGACCGGCGTCAGATGCCTCGGCGAGGTGAAGTGTTGGAGCGGGAGACGGGGATCGAACCCGCGACATGCAGCTTGGAAGGCTGCCGCTCTGCCAACTGAGCTACTCCCGCACCGCTCCCGTCGCTCGGCGAACGAACGTTCGAAGGAAGCCGATGACAGTGAGGACACAGTAACGCACTTGGCGGGATCGTCCAAGATGGACCCGTGTTCGACAAGAGCGCCGAGCTGTACGACCTCTTCTACGAGTGGAAGGACTATCGCGCCGAAGCGGAGAAGATCCGCGAGATCGTCGCCTCCCGCGCTCCCACCGCGCGGACGCTCCTCGACGTCGCGTGTGGTACCGGGTCCCACCTGGCGCATCTCCGCCAGTGGTACGTCGTCGATGGACTCGATCTCGACCGTGATCTGCTGAAGGTCGCGAGCCGGCGCCTGCCAGGCGTGGAACTTCACCATTCCGACATGCGCGACTTCGACCTTGGCGGCACGTTCGACGTCGTGACGTGCCTGTTCAGCAGCATCGGATACGTCCAGACCGCCGACGGGTTGGCCCTGGCGGTCGCGGCGATGGCGCGTCACCTCGCGCCGTCGGGCATGCTCATCGTGGAGCCTTGGCTCTCGCCGGACAGGTTCGATCCACACCACATCGGCCGCGCGATGGTGGCCGAGCGGCCCGACGTCCAGGCCGTGCGCATGAACGGCAGCCGCGTCGATGGCACGAGATCCTTCCTGGACTTCCATTACCTGGTCGGGCGTCCCGGCAGCGTTGAGCACTTCACGGAGACGCACACGCTCGGACTCTTCACCGATGACGAGTATCGATCCGCATTCGAGGCTGCCGGCCTCGGGGCCGAGCACGACCCGGACGGTCTGATGGGTCGCGGCCTGTGGATCGCGCAGCGCTCGTGACGAGGGTGGCTCGTTATGACGGTGTCGCCGAGTGGTACGACGAGCACATTGCCGCGTTCGCAGATGTCGCCGGGCGCGAGCTGCTCGACCTGCTCGGCACCGGTCCCGGGCGCTGCCTGGATCTCGCCTGCGGCACCGGCATCAACCTTCGCCGACTGGCCGATGCCGGGTGGTCCGTCACCGGCGCGGACATCTCAGCCGATCAGCTTCGCGTGGCGCGTCGACGAGCCGGTGGTGAGATCGAGCTACTCGAGGCCGATGCAACGCGACTGCCCTTCGACGACGGCGCCTTCGACGTCATCGCCTGTTCGTTGCTGCACACCGACGTCGACGATTTCGCCGCCGTGGTGGGCGAGGCGTCTCGCGTGCTCAAACCCGGAGGCCGCATGGCCTACGTCGGCATCCATCCCTGCTTCGTGGGGCCCTTCGCGACCAACCCGCGCGGTGAGCCGCCGGTGCTGATGCCGGGCTATCGATCGACGGCATGGACGACCGAGGGTCCCGAAGACGGTGTCCGAAGGCGGGTGGGTGGCCGCCACGTGCCACTCGCCGAATTCCTCGACGCCTTCCTGGGCTCCGGGCTGCGCATGGTCCGAGTGACCGAGGCCCACGACGAGGAATACCCGACTCGCATCGGCGTCCTGGTGGCACGGTGAGCGGCAACCCACTCAGTCCCGGCAGCCGGGTTCGGGTCAGGCTCGTGAAGAAGGTCCATCCTGACGTGGAGTACGGAGCCGTCGTCATCGCGGATGATGGGATCCATCTGGTCGTCCGTGGCCCGTGGGCAGAACCCGAGGCTCGCGACCTCGGCTTCGTCCGCTTCGAGCCGGGCGACATGTTCACCGAGCATTACTGGCGTGATCGCTGGTTCTCGGTGAAAGAGGTTCGCAATGGAGCCGGCGACGTGAAAGGCTGGTACTGCGATGTTGCGCGGCCGATTCGCGTCGACGGCGATACGGTCGTCTCGGTCGATCTGGACCTTGACCTCTGGGTCTCCGCGGACCGTGGCACGATCCTGAAACTGGACGAGGATGAATTTGCGGCTGGTGGCCTGGCGGAGGCCGATCCGGCGGCGGCCCAGCTGGCACTGGACGCTCTCGCCGAGCTCGAACGGCTCGCGACGGACGGCTTCCGCGGCCTCGACCCGCTCGATGCGGGGTCGTAGTCGAGGCGACGTAGGGTGGTCCAATTGCGCCGGGGCGCAACTACCTACGACCTTGGGAGCGAGACCTCCGACCTTGGGGCCGGGTGCGACCTGGAGTTGCTGCGAGGCGCAAACTCAGGGTCTGAATTCGCTCGCCATGGGCGATTTCGGCCTTTCCCTCGCAGTTAGTTGCACTGGGGAGCAACGTGGGGATGTGATCCGCGGGGTTGGCTCTGAGCTCGTCCGTGAAACACATTGGCGACGGGCGGTGTCTTCTTGTCGCACGCATACGACATCGGGGGTGAGATGAAGCTCATGACCGCAGCACGGCGCCGGGGTGCTCGGCGAGGAATAGCCGCACTGCCCGCGCTGATGATGCTGGCCGTCGTCGCAACGCCCGTGTCGGCCTATCCGCCCGAGGATGCCGGCTATCTCGACTACGCGGAGATGGTCGACACCATCCATGAAATCGAGGCCGGCCACCCGGAGATCGTGACGCTCTTCAGCATCGGGCGGAGTTACGAGGGCCGCGAGCTGTGGGCGGCCAAGATCAGCGACAACGTCGCGACCGACGAAGACGAGCCGGAGGTGCTCCTCGACGGCGGCATGCACGGCCGGGAGCACATGAGCACCGAGATGGCGGTCGCGCTGTACCGCAACCTGGTGGATGGCTATGGCTCAGATGATCGCGTCACCGAGATGGTCGACGCGACCGAGATCACCATCATCTTCAACCTCAACCCCGACGGCTCCGAGCATGACCACGGCTCGGGAGAGATCGTGTCATGGCGCAAGAACCGCCAGCCGACGCCCGGCAGCAGCGAGATCGGCACGGACATCAATCGCAATTTCGGCTACCAGTGGGGCACGAACCCGCTCAACGCGTCGCCATCGGCCTGGACCTATCGCGGCCCGGCGGCGTGGTCGGCGCCGGAGGCATCGGCCTTCAAGCAGTACGTGGATGGGCGCGTGGTGGGAAGCGAGCAGCAGATCAGGGTGCATGTCACCTTCCACCAGTACGGCAGGATCGTGCTCTACCCGTATGGCTACACGACGGCGCCGGTCCCGGCTGCCGATGACCACGCTCGCCTGGCGTCCATGGCGGCGAAGATGGGCGAGCTGAGTGGCTACGCGCACGCCCAGTCGTCGTATGACGAGATCCACGTGGGCAACCAGATGGATTGGCTGTACGCCAGCTACGGGATCTTGAGCTTCACCTTCGAGATGGGCGACGCGTTCCACATGCCCGATGAAGCGATTCCGACCGAGACGGGTCGCAACATGGAAGCTGCCTACTACGCGATCGAGCAGGCGGCAGCCACGAACAGTGTGGCCGCACCCATCCTTCTTCCCGATACGGCGTTGGGGGCAGGCCCCAACGGCGTTGACCTTTGTCAGATGGCACTGGTGGTGCCGCTAGCCAACGCCAACCCGTGTCCGACTGCTCCGAGATCGCCGATCTGAGCGTGGAGGGCGCACCAGACTCACCATGCAGGCAGTGATTTCTGTGCTAACGGCACTGGCGGTGCCATGTGACGAGATTCAGGGGTTGCCCTCCGTTTGGTCGCGATCCATCGTCACGACAGCGCCGGGGCCGGCCGGCGGGCGCGATTCCCGCGATCCATGACCGCTGGCTGAGCCTGAGCGGTGCCGGGCCGCGCGGCTCAGGCGCACGGGTCCCGCATAGACCGTGAGACTCGCGCCGCAGAACGGGCTCCGGCGCGCCGGCCTCGATGGATCGCGATGGCAGCATGGATGCCATGGATCGCGACCGCCGCCGGATCGGAAGCCGGCGGTCAGGCGATATCGATCTTCTCGTGCGGCCGGCCGCCCTTCTCGGCCTCCTGCTCGTCCAGGCGCGCGATCCAGCGGTCCAGGTAGACCCGTGCGGCCAGCAGCTGCTCACGGCCGGCCACCTTGAGATGCTTGCGCGCCTCATCGGGGAAGACCCTGTGCATCGCTGCCCAGAACGCGGTCTCCATCCCGGATCTGCCTCCTTCGCGCGAGGAGGAGGGGGTGATGCGCCGCTCGAGATCGGCGAGGCGGGCCTCGAGATCAGCGGTGCGAGCGTCGGTAGATGATGGCTGATCACTCATCAGGTGCTCCTCTAGCGTGGCGGACTGCGGAAACGGATTCTGAGCGTCCCGTCGTCGAAGGTCGCCCCCTGGGTTGGCGCGTCGACGAGGATACGCGGCAGGACGAGGGTGCGCCGCCACGTGCCGAGGTCGATGACGAGCTCATCGGCGTGGCGCGACAGCTCGATCTGGTCCTTGGCGGTGAACGGCAGATCGACCGATACGACGAAGGCGCCGTCGTCGCGCGTCACGGCGTACGGGCGCCCGCGGTAGAAGAACGCTGTCGGGTCATCGGTCCCGTAGAGCGTCACCGCCAGCTCACGAAGCAGGTCGATGCCGACCAGCTCTCGATCGAAGAACGGCGCCTGCCTGACCGGGACCGGATGGAAGGTCTTCTCGACGAGCGGACCGTACTGCTGCTGGGCCTCGTACCAGCCACGGAAGTAGGTTCCGACCTCGTCGGGCAGCACCCGGTTGGCGACCACCAGGTCGGTGGGGTAGTTGTAGAGGTGGAAGTACGTGAAGGAGCGTTGCGCCTCCTTGATGACCACCTGCTCCAGCGTGAGCACGACCCTGACCGATGTCTTGTCATGGTCGGTCAGGAGCCCGTGCATGTGCTCCAGCCGGCCGAACAGCTCTTCGCCGGCGTTGAAGACGTCGTCGTCGGGCATCGGCATGCCGACCATGCGCTTGATGATCGGGCCGGTCAGCTTGGTGATCTTGCGGCCGATTGGCTCGACGCGCTCCATCCACCACCTTGCCGCCTCGGGCAGAGAGAGCAGTCGCAGCGTCTCGCCCGTGGGGGCGGCGTCCACGACCACGACGTCGTACTGGCCGGAGTCGTGGTGATCGGCGATCCACAGGAGCGACCCGACCTCGTCCATGCCCGGCAAGACCGTCATCTCCTCGGCCATGATCTCGTCGAGCCCTCGCCAGCGCAGGACCGATGCGGCGTACTCCTGGATCCGTCCCCAGTAACGCGCGACGTTGAAAAAGACATCCGATTCCTGTGCCCACAGGTTCGGTGCGATCTCGAGTGGCGTGGGACCCAGCTCGCGGTTGAATGCGTCGCCAAGGCTGTGGGCGATGTCGGTCGACATCACGATCGTCCGGTAGCCTCGATCGGCGCAGGCCAGCGCGGTGGCCGCGGCGACGCTCGTCTTGCCGACGCCACCCTTTCCGGTGTACACGAGGATGCGGGCGCTCACACGATTGTGGTCTCCGAGAGGGACACACGATTCTAGTTGACGGACCCAGCGCGTCCTGGCGTCCCTGCCCGGCGCCGCGCGGAGCAGCGATGTTGCCGGCTTGCAACGGTTCTGCGCGCAGTGGCGCGCCGAGATGCCCACCTGGACGGTAGGCTATGCGGCCCGAGCCGCCGGCTGCTGGCGTTCAAGCAGCGCACCCTGGGAGGAATGAATTGCTTCGATTCAGACGGGCGCGGCGGCTGATCGCGACCCTCGTGGCAACGACGGCGCTGTTGGGCGTCATGATCGCGCCCGCCGGAGCCGTTACGTACGGCGAGCTCGATGGCGACCGGCATCCCCACGTGGGCCTGATGGTCGCGCAGGACGCGGACGGCACTCCACTCTTCCGTTGCAGCGGCACCCTGCTCTCGCCGACGCTCTATCTCACCGCCGGTCATTGCACGTTCGGCGTCGCGAGCGTCGAGATCTGGTTCGACGCGGACGTCGAGTCCGGCCGACCTGGCAATGGTTATCCATTCACCGGGGACGTGAGCGGCACGCCATACACGCACCCCGAGTACGACGATGCGGCCTTCTTCCTTCGCGACCTCGGCGTGGTCGTGCTCGACGAGCCGGTGGACACCGGTGGCGCGTACGGCACGCTACCGGATGAGGACCAGCTCGATGCGCTGAAGACTCACCGTGGCCAGCAGGATGTCACGTTCACTGCCGTTGGGTACGGGCTTCAGCGGATCAACCCGGTCTTCATCGAAGACGACCTGATCCGGATGCTGGCCCGCCCGAAGCTCAACCAGATCAACTCCCCCGGCTTTACCGGCGACTTCTCGCTCCTCCTGTCGAACAACGCGTCGACCGGCGGCACCTGCTTCGGGGACTCGGGCGGACCGAACTTCCTGGGCGACTCGAATGTCGTCGCGGGCGTGACGTCGTTCGGCATCAACGGCAACTGCGCCGGGACCGGCGGCGTCTATCGTGTCGATCGTGGCTGGAACCTCGACTGGCTCCATAGCGAGTTTGGCGAGCATCTGTAGATCGTCTCACCACGTACGCAAGGGCCCCGTTCGCCGTTCCGGCGGACGGGGCCTGTCGCGTGTGCCAGCCTATTCCAGCAGCAGGGAGCGCCAGCCACCTCCGTAGTGGCCGGTCGTGCGCCCACCGCCAAGAGAGGTGGCCGCCATGCCGATCCCGCCGGCGACGACGATGAGCAGCACCGGCAGGGGCGTGCCGAGCACGGCGGCACCGACGGCGATGGCGGCTCCAGCCAGCGTTGCGACGTGGCGGACGCCTCGCGTCACCTCGCTTGCCGCGATGACGGCTGCGGAGACGCCGATGGGCGCGACGATGTTGACCAGGTTCGCCGCTGCTCCATCGAGACCGAGGAGATCGGGCGCTCCCATGAGACCCACCCCGATCAACGCCGCGGCCACCTGCCACCACATCGGCTCAGCCTCCTTCCATTCCCCAGAACGCGCGCCATGCGGAGCCACCACGACGCTTCACGCCGCGCAGGTGCTGGGCGCTGGCCAGCACCTCGTCCATCGCCGGCCCGATCATGACCAGGCTGACCACCGCAGAGGCGAGGCAGAGGGTGCACCAGGCGTCGAACATGACCGGCTGCAGGATCACCAGCAGGATGCTCACCGCTCCGATCGGGCCCACCGCCAGGCCGAAGAGCACGACCAGCCATGGCATCCGCCGCCAGCGCTGCGTGCCGCCGATGGCACCGGTGACCGCATCGGCCAGGTAGCCGGCCATGCCGAGCGCGGCGTCGGGCACCGGGAGCACGCGCGACACGCTCGAGGTCAGGATGCGCTCGCTGCCGTCGCCGAAGAACGGCTCCCAGACGGTGCTCATGAGGCCGACCTGGAAGGCCGTCAGGTATCCTGCGATAGCGGTTCCGATCAGCGCCAGAACGACGATGGGCAGCCGCTGCGGCCAGCTCGAGGGGTTCGTGTCCCAGCCGGGCGGCCGGTCGCCGGACGCCGCGCTCAATCCCGCCGCCACGCCAGGGCTGCGATGGCGGCCGCTGAGGCGGTGCCGGCCGCCGCCAGGGACAGGAGGCCGCGGTGCGTGTTCGCCCAGAGCTGCCAGCTCCCCGTCCGGGCGCGGTTGCCGAACGTGCCGTGTGCGCCGTGGTCTCCGCTGACCGGCTCCCACAGGTTGTTCGGGCGATCGGGATCCTCCGGCTCGTCGGTCTGCTGCGACTGGTAGCCCATGCGGGCCAGTACGCGGTCCGCGAACCCGGGAGCGAGCTTGTTGCCCCAGATCGCCTTGACCGCCGGCCAGCCGATGTTGAGCTCGCGCGTCGCCTCCGGGTGATCCGCCGCCCAGGCGATTCCCTCGGCGATGAGCTCCGGTTGGAAGATGGGCGGTACCGGCTGGGCCCTGTTCGGCAGGCGGCTCTTGACCCAGCCGAACTGCGGAGTATTCACCGCGGGTAGCTGGACCATGGTGACGTTGATCCGGCTGCCGTCGTGCATCAGCTCGGTCCGGAGCGAGTCGTGGAAACCCTGGACGGCGTGCTTGGCCGCGCAGTAGGCCGACTGGAGAGGAATCCCCCGATAGGCCAGCGCGGAGCCGACCATCACGATCGTGCCGCGGTCGCGTTCGCGCATGCGACGGAGGGCCGCCAGCGTGCCATAGACGTAGCCGAGGTAGGTGACCTTCGTGACTCGGTCGTATTCGTCGGCGGTCATCTCGTGGATCGGCGAGAAGACCGATGCCATGGCGTTGTTGATCCACACGTCGATCGGTCCGAGCTCGCGCTCCACGCGCACCGCGGCCTGCTCGAGCGCGTCGGCGTCGGCGACGTCGAGTGGCAGCACCAGCGCCTGGCCCCCGGCCTCCTCGATCTCGCGCCTGGCGCCCTCGAGACCATCCACGCCTCGCGCGATGAGCCCGACCGAGGCACCTCGGGCGCCGTACAGGCGTGCCAGCGCCCGGCCAACCCCGGCCGATGCGCCGGTGATGACGACGACCTGCTGATTCGTATCGGTCAAGCCTGATCCTCTGCTGCGGTGACGCTCAAGCGGTGCAGGGGATGTGCCAGCGACCTTACGTTCCGGCGAGCCGCTCCACCACCGACGCCATCTCGTCCACCTCGCCGACCATGATCGAGCTGATGCCGAGCTCGTCGCGCATCCGGCGGAACTTCTCGACGAAGCCGTCGGCGGTGTTGATGAAGATGTGCGGCGAGTCGAGCAGATCCTCGGGCGTGACCGGAACGCCGCTGCGCTGCGCCAGGCGATCGGCAACGTCCCGCGCCTCGCGCAGCGGCTGATCGGTGATGCTGATCGCGGCGATCGAGGGATAGGCGTTCAGCTCCAGCGCGTCGAACCGGTTGCCTGCCTCCGCGCGCACCCAGCCGATCTTCTCGCGCGTGCCCTCGAACGTGACGGACGCCGGGTCGGGAGCCCCATTGGGCAGGATGCGCGGCGCGAGGCCGACGATGTTCGCCTCTCTGGCTGCCAGCGTGAGCGTGCGGCGCCCTCCGCCGCCGATGAGGATCGGCGGATGCGGCTTCTGCACCGGCTTGGGCTGGGCGTCGTGGTCGGTGATCGTGTAGTGGTCGCCATCGAAGCTGAATGGTCCGTCGCCGAAGCAGCCCTTGAGCACCGCGATCGCCTCGCCAAGTCGCTCCTGGCGGATCGGTGTGGGGTCAAATGGCAGTCCGATCGCCTCGTACTCCGCGCGGTTCCAGCCGGCCCCGATGGCCACGTCGAGCCTGCCCTCGCTGAGGACGTCCAGGCTGGCCAGATCCTGCGCCAGGACTACCGGGTGACGCAGGTCGTTGTTCAGCACGAAGGGGCTGATCCGCAGCCGATCGGAGACGGCGGCGATGACCGCCATGGCGGGCACCGGAGCGAGCTGCGGGATCAGGTGGTCCGGGATGACGAGCGTGTCGATCCCGATCGCCTCCGCGCGGCGGGCTGCCTCGGTGAGCTCGCGAGCGGTGGCGATGCCGCGCGCATCGGCAAGGAATCGGAATGGCTTCACCGCGTCATTGTGGGCCTTCCGTGCCGGAGTTCCGTGGGAGTTGCGTTCCTCCGGTCAGCAGCGCTCCACTTCTTGCGCCGGAGCGCAAGGAACCACGAGGTTGGGACCGATCCCG
>JBQTHZ010000104.1:0-8653 GCA_052388515.1 Chloroflexota bacterium
TTGCCCTTGACGTACACCAGGATGTTGGCGGTGCCGAGGTCGATGCCGATCTTCATGCGTGCACTATCGGTCCAATGCGAGTGTTCGTGGGGAGCCCGCAGTATACCGACCCGCCCTGGGCCCAACCTCCGATCCGATCGTCGTTGCGCGTTCGCTGTTGCCCTGGCGCGCCTCGCACACCGCCTGTCGTGGCGTCATTGTTCGAACCGCGGGTCCGCGAGTCGCGAAGTGCCGCACTGGTTCGGCAGTACACGGGGATGGGCGCAGGTGCAGACCGCAACCACGCTCGCACGGGAGCCAGGAGAGGTAGGAGCCGCCGTCTACTGCCGCGCCTGTGAAGCAGATTTCAACTCGTGAGCCGCCCGGCGCATGCGCATCCGCGCGAACGGCGCCGGCTCGGCCGCCGACGTGAACCACAGCAGCCCACTCGGAGCACCGTCCGGGCGATGCGCCCACGCGGTCGCGCGTCGTCCTCGCAGCACGAACCGGTCGAACAGCACATCCACTCGCTGCAACCGATTGCGGATGGTGCGGTCTTCCATGAACACGATGGCGGGCACGACCGCCCCCACCTCCCATCCGAATTTCTCCGTGATTGACCGCGCGACGCGAACCTTCACGTCGAGCGAGCCAAGCAGTTGCTGGACGTCGACGAGGTCGGTCTTGATCTCGATCACGAGCACATTCCGGCTTCGCGGATGCCAGGCGAGGAGGTCCACCCGGCCTCGCTCACCGTATCGATTGAAGCTGACCTCCACGCGCACGACCCACCCCCACCGCTCGAGCAGCCGCTTACCGATGCACCCGTGGAGGCGTGGCCCGCGTCGATCATTCGTTCGAGCTCGGGTCCGTTCCAGAACAGGCGGATCTCCAGCCGTGCGCCGAGCGCAATGACAATCGACTGCACGATCCGGAGCCGCAGCTCGACTGGGCGACCACGTTCGACGAGCGACACGGATTGACGGCTCACGCCGGCCCTCCTCGCGAGATCCGCTTGCGTGAGGCGTTGACGCAGCCGGAGCATTCGAACCAGCCGGCCGAACCGATCGGGGTTCACGCCGGTGATCCTTGCACCGTTCGCTTACTGCGCTCTTACCTCTGGATTACTGGCCGATGCGCATCCCCGCAGAATGTGGGCACCATGCCCGAAGGCGACACGATATTCCGAACCGCCGAGGTCCTCCGAGCGGCACTCATCGGCCGCACGATCACCGCGGCTCAGGCGCAGGCACGCCCCGGCGTCAGACGGGTGCCGGATCTGTCGAGGGTGATCGGCCTCAGCGTGACGCGAGTCGAAGCTCTCGGCAAGCACCTCCTCATCGGCTTCGATGGGGACCTGACGCTCCGAAGCCATCTGCGAATGAGCGGTTCCTGGCACCGATACCGGCCCGGCGAGCGCTGGCGACGACCCGCGCACCAGGCGAGCGCAGTCCTCGAGACCGCAGAGTCGGTTGCGGTGGCATTCAACACACCGGTGATCGAGCTCCTCACCGATGCGGATCTGCGCAGGTCACGTTCCCTGCGGGAGCTCGGCCCCGATCTGCTCGGACCGACCTTCAACATGGACGAAGCCCTCGACCGCCTGCGCGCGAGAGGTGGAATGCAGCTCGGCAATGCCCTGCTCGATCAGCGCGCGGTGGCCGGCATCGGCAACGTGTACAAGAGCGAGATTTCGTTCCTTGAACGGCTCGACCCATGGGCGCCGATCTCGGCTTTCGACGACGCCGAGCTCGGAACGGCACTCCGCACGGCTCGACGGCTCATCCAGGCGAACACTCGAGGTGGAGCGCGCATTACCACGGGAAGCGGCGTTCGGGGGCACCAGGGCCTGTGGGTCTATGGTCGGTCGGGCCGTCCCTGCCGCCGATGCGGCACACTCATTCGTCAGCGTCGCCAGGGCGAGCTGGCGCGCCTGACCTTCTGGTGCCCACTCTGCCAGACTTCACGCTCCGCGGTGCCTTCCGCCACTTGAACTCTGCACCACTGGTTGGTCACTACACCGCCGCTCTACGTCACGTGAGAGGAATCCGAGCGTGCTTGCGTCGCCTCCAGGGTTCGTCCGCCAGCTGGTGACCAACCAGTGCGGCAATCCGCGAGTCGGGGCACCGTGACTGGTACAACGCGCAGGCGGATGCCTTAAGGCCAGTCGCCGAATGGGGCGGGCCGAACCTACGCCTCGATGCGGTTGATGCGGGCGCCGAGAGCGACGAGCTTGGCCTCGATCTGCTCGTAGCCACGGTCAACGTGCTCGATCCCCGAGATCACGGACGTTCCGGAGGCAGCCAGGGCGGCAAGGATGAGCGTGGCGCCGGCACGCAGGTCCGCGATCCCGACCTCGGCGCCGTGCAGTGGCGTCGGACCGCTGATCCGGGCACGCCGTTCGTCGAGGAGCTCGATCTCGGCGCCCATCCGCACGAGCTCCCGCAGATGGTCGAGACGGTCCTCGAAGATCGTTTCGTCGATGTTCGACACCCCATCGGCCTGGGTCATGAGGACGGAGAGCGGAGCCTGGAAGTCGGTTGCGAAACCGGGATACGGTTCGGTGCGAACGTCGACGGCCCGTAAGGGAGCGCCTGATGGAGCGTGAACGGTGAGCGCGGTGGTGGACGCATCGGCCTCGTAGGGAACGCCCATCCGATCGCAGACCTCCAGGAATGCGCCGAGATGCTCGGGGTTCACGCCCTGCAGCGTGATCGAACCACCGGTGATGGCCGCGGCGATGGCGAAGGTCTCGGCCTCCAGCCGATCACCGATCACGCGATGCTCGACACCGCCCAGGGAATGCACGCCCTCGACCTGGATGCGACGATCGTCGGTCCGCTCGATCCGAGCGCCCATGGCCCGGAGCATCTCGATCAGGTCGTCGACCTCAGGCTCCATGGCCGCGTTGTCCAGGATGGTCGAGCCGTTGGCCAGCGTGGCCGCGAGCATGGCGTTCTCGGTGCCCATCACGGTCACGATCGGGAACTCGACGTGCGCGCCGCGCAATCCACCCGACGGTGCGGACGCAAAGTAGTACCCGTTGCGATACGCGATGGTCGCCCCCATCCTCTCCATGGCGGCGACGTGGAAGTCGACCGGCCGCCGTCCGATCCGATCGCCACCAGGGTTCGGGAGGATCACGCGGCCGAATCGCGCCAGCATCGGTCCGAGGAGGATGAAGCTGGCCCGCATCTTCATGCCGGCATCGAGCGGCACGAATGGCCAGTGCGCCTCACCCGCCTGGATCTCGAGCGCGTCACCGTTGACGCGGCGGACCTCGAAACCGATATCGGTCAGGACCTCGCGCAGGATGGCGACGTCGCTGATCTTCGGCACGTTGCGCAGGGTACAGAGCTCATCGGTCAGGACGGCCGCGGCCATCATCTTGAGAACGGCGTTCTTGGCGCCGGCGATGCGCACCTCGCCGGCGAGCGGCACGCCGCCCGTGATCACGAACTTCTGCATGGACCGATGCAGTCTAGCGTCAGCCCGGGAAGGCTTCCTTCCACTCGTGCCCGCCGGTGTGATGGCCGTCGCACAGGCCGACCCGTCCGCCCATGTGGCGAGAGGGCAGGTATGGCTGCATCCCCGCCTCGAACGGGGTCGGCTCCCGGTTGCAGATCATCATGCGCCCCGCGCGGGCCCATTCGTAGAGATGGTCGGCCGAACAGAACCGATACGGCTTCGTGAAGTTCACCGTCTCGCCATGCGCCGGGCTGGCCGGGAGGCCGATCGGCCCGGTCTCGCGCACGACCTCGATCCGCACCGGGAGCTGCGGCATGCGCGTGCCGCACTGGTCGCAGGTCAGCATCGTCGCGGGTCAGGCCAGGTAATGAGCGCCGTCGTCCTCGCGATGGTTCGCGATGAACGTGGGATCAAGATTGGGGTCCTCGCCGGGCGGCGAGCCCTTGTGCGGCTTGAAATCGACCGGGCAGATGAACGGGTAGTCGCGCCCGACCTTGCGGAGCTCCTGCATGCGCCGATGGGGCGGTTCGTCCCGGCTCTCCGGCCCGCGCAGGTGCGCGCGCTCGGCCTCCATCGGGGTCATCTCGGCGGCATCGTCCATGCCCCCGATGCTACCGCAGGCGCCTACCATCGGTCATATGCCACTCCCGCACTGGCTCACGCGCGTCAATCTCGTGGTGAGCAACCGGCTGATCGCGCCGTTCGCATCGGTCCTGCCCTGGTTCGGCGTGCTGGAGCACGTCGGGCGTCGCTCCCGGACAGTGCGCCGAACGCCGATGACGCTGTTCCGCCCACGCTCCGGACGCTACGTCATCGCCCTCACGTACGGCCCGGACGTGGAGTGGCTTCGCAACGTCGAGGCGGCCGGGCAGTGCCGGGTCAAGGCACGCGGCCGATGGATTGTGCTCTCCGACCCGCGACGATTCACCGATGCGCGGCGGAGAGCCGTGCCGCGGATCGTTCGGCCGATCCTGGCCGCGCTTCGGGTGACGGAGTTCGTGGAGCTCCGTCGTGTGCCGGCATCGTCCGGCCCCAGCGTGTGACGCGCGGTTCGACCGAAATTCGTTCGGTGAGTGGCAGGGCGGCCGAGTCCGGGCGGCGCGCGAGCGTCCGCGCCCCGATACTTCGGCTATTCCCGGCCTGGTGGCGTGACCGCGCGGGCTATGCCCGATCATTCGGCGGCGGCACCGAACGGGGTGCGCCGATCAGAGGCTCATGCCAGGCTCCGACTGGCTTATCGGCGAAACCCAGCCCCGCCCGAACGAGGAATCGCTACCCGCGGGAGCGGCGACGGGTGGCGATACGCTCGCGCATGAGGGCCGTCTGCAGGGAGGCGCGAACGCGGGCAATGTCGACCGGATCCTTCGTCTGCTCGAGCTCCGATTCGGCTCGCTTGCGGGCCTCGACGGCGCGAGCCTCATCGATCTCGTCGGAGTGCTCGGCCAGGTCGGCCATGACGATGACCTTGTCCGGCCGCACCTCGACGAACCCGCCCGAGATCAAGAGCGATTGCTCCGTGCCACCCTTCTTGATCCGGAGCTCACCCACGCCGAGCGCGCTGATCAGCCGCGTGTGATGCGGCAGGATGCCGAGCTGGCCGTCGATGCCGGGCACGATGACCATGTCCACCTCATCGGTGAATGCCCGGCGCTCTGGTGAAACGACCTCGAGCTGCAATGGCATGCGTCAGCCCATCTTCTCCGCGTTGGCGACCACGTCCTCGATCTTGCCGGCCATGAAGAAGGCCTGCTCGGGCAGCTGGTCGTGCTTGCCGTCGAGGATCTCCCGGAAGCCGCGGACGGTCTCCTTCAGCTCGACATAGGCGCCGGACCGTCCCGTGAACTGCTCGGCCACGAAGAACGGCTGGCTCATGAAGCGCTGGAGGCGCCGCGCGCGCGAGACGGTGACCTTGTCCTCCTCGCTCAGCTCGTCCATGCCGAGGATGGCGATGATGTCCTGGAGGTCCTTGTAGCGCTGCAGCGTCTGCTGCACCTCGCGCGAGGTCTCGAAGTGCTCGTCGCCCACGATGCGCCGATCGAGCACCGTCGAGGTCGAGGTGAGCGGGTCGACGGCGGGATAGATGCCGAGCTCCACGATCGAGCGCTCCAGGCGAATGGTCGAGTCGAGGTGGGCGAACGTGGTGGCGGGCGCCGGATCGGTGTAGTCGTCCGCCGGCACGAAGATGGCCTGCAGCGAGGTGATCGAGCCCTTGGTGGTCGAGGTGATGCGCTCCTGGAGGTCGCCCATCTCGGTGGCCAGCGTCGGCTGGTAGCCCACCGCCGACGGCATGCGGCCGAGCAGCGCAGAAACCTCCGAACCGGCCTGGGTGAAGCGGAAGATGTTGTCGATGAAGAGGAGGATGTCGCGCCCCTCCTCGTCGCGGAAGTACTCGGCCATGGCGAGTGCGGTCAGGCCGACGCGCTGACGGGCGCCCGGCGGCTCGTTCATCTGGCCGAAGACCATGACCGTCTTGTCGATGACGCCCGACTCGGTCATCTCGCCGAGGAGGTCGTTCCCTTCGCGTGATCGCTCGCCGACGCCGGCGAAGACCGAGTAGCCACCATGCTCGGCGGCAATGTTGCGGATCAGCTCCTGGATGATGACGGTCTTGCCCGTGCCGGCTCCGCCGAAGACGCCGACCTTGCCGCCGCGCCTGAACGGGGCGATCAGGTCGATGACCTTGATGCCGGTCTCGAAGACCTGTGCCTCGGTCTCCATCTGGTCGAAGGCCGGGGGCTCGCGGTGGATGGGCAGGCTCTTCTCCGCCTTCACGTCGCCCTTGCCGTCGATCGGGTTGCCGAGGACGTCGAAGACGCGCCCAAGCGTCGCCTCGCCGACCGGGACCGTGATCGGCGCGCCGGTGTCGACCGCGTCGAGGCCGCGCGCCAGGCCATCGGTGGTGGACATGGCCACGGCACGCACCCAGTTGTTTCCGAGGTGCTGCTGGACTTCGACGACGAGCGTCTCGTCGCCCGTGTCAGCGCCGCCCTGGCTGGGCCGCGTGATGGTCAGCGCGTTGAAGATATCGGGCAGATCGCCCGGCGGAAACTCGACGTCGATCACGGGCCCCGTGATCTGGATCACCTTACCGGTCGCCATCGGTCTGTATCTCTCCTTGCCTAGCCGCCGAGCGCTTCCGCGCCGGAGGCGATCTCGATCATTTCGCGGGTGATGGTGGCCTGGCGCGTCTTGTTGTAGACGAGCGTCAGGTCGCCGATGAGCTCATTTGCGTTGTCGGTCGAGTTGCGCATGGCGATCATGCGCGCCGACTGCTCGGACGCGTTGTTCTCGAGCACGGCCCGATAGATGCCGATCGCCACGTAGTGCGGCAGCAGGCGGTTGAGCACCGCCTCCGGCGAGGGCTCGAACAGGTACTCGTCGTTGGTGCGCTCGGTCTCCTCCGCCATCTCGGGGCGGACGACCGGCAGGATCGTGTCGATCTCCGGCTTCTGGGCCAGGGTCGATACGAACGTGCTGTAGGCGATATCGATTTCGTCATACTTCTCGGCCAGGAAGTCCTCGGTCACCAGCCGCGCGATCGGCGTCACGTCACTGAACGACGGCCTGTCGCCGAGCTGCGCGAAGTGCGCCGCGATCGGCACGCCGGCACGCCGGAGCGCGTCGCGTCCCTTGCGGCCGACGGTGATCGCCTCGATCTCGACCGCGCCATCCCCATTGGAGCCGGATGCGCGCTGGGCCACCCAGCGCAGGACCGATCGCGTGGCGTTGGCGTTCAGCGAGCCGGCGAGGCCGCGGTCGGTGGTGATCACGATGATCGCCACCCTCCGGATCGGCCGCCGCGCGAGGAGCGGATCGGTCTCCTCGGTCAGTCCAGCGGCACCGGCAACGCGGCGCAACGCGTCCTCGAGCTCGTCCGAGTACGGACGCGCAGCCAGGATGGAGTCCTGCGCCCGCTTCATGCGCGACGCGGCCACCATCTCCATCGCCCGGGTGATCTGGGCGATGTTGCGAACCGATCCGATCCGACCACGGATGTCCTTGAGGCTCGGCATCTAGCGATCCGCTCCGTGAGCCGCGCCCCGCGGTGCGCCTCGCGCGTCAGACCACTCGATAGATCGACCAAGCCGCACGCCGCGGGCGTCTCCTGTGAGATCCGCTCGATGCATCGCAATCAGGCCTTGTCGTCGGGTGTGGCAACGTCCGCGGCGGCCTCCTCGGCCAGCTCGGTATCTCGCTCGATCGCCGCCTCGGCCGGCTTGTCATCGGCGTCATCCGCCTCATCTGCCTCATCGGCCTTGTCGGCCTTGTCGGCCGTGTCGGCCTTCAGCGCATCCGCCTTGGGCTCATCGGCCTTCGGCGCTGCGGCGCCGTCATCGGTCTTGCCGTAGCCCCCCTGGCGCTTGAACTCGGCGACCGCCTTCTCGAGGGTGGCGGTCGTCTCGTCGGAGAGGACCTTGTCCCTGGCAATCGTGGGCAGCACCTCCTCGTACCCCGACTCGAGGTGGCGGTAGAGGCCGGACTCGAACTCGGCAACCTTGGCGGTCTCGACGTCATCGAGCAGGCCGCTGGTGGCGGCCCAGATGATGACGACCTGCTTCTCGACGGCCAGCGGCTCGTACTGGGGCTGCTTGAGGATCTCGGTCGTCTTCTCGCCACGGGTCAGCTGGTCGCGCGTGGCCTTGTCCAGGTCGGAGCTGAACTGGGCGAACGCGGCCAGCTCGCGGTACTGGGCGAGATCGATGCGCAGCTTGCCGGCCACCTGGCGCATGGCCTTGATCTGCGCCGCGCCTCCCACCCGTGAGACGCTGATGCCGGCGTTCACCGCCGGGCGCTGCCCCTGGTTGAAGAGGTCGGTCTGGAGGAAGATCTGCCCGTCCGTGATCGAGATCACGTTGGTCGGGATGTAGGCCGATACGTCACCGGCCTGCGTCTCGATGATCGGCAGTGCGGTCAGCGAACCGCCACCGTTCTCCTCGTTGAGGCGCGCGGCGCGCTCCAGCAGGCGCGAGTGGGCATAGAAGATGTCACCCGGAAACGCCTCGCGTCCGGGAGGGCGACGCATGAGCAGGGAGACCTGTCGGTACGCCCAGGAGTGCTTGGAGAGGTCGTCGTAGACACACAGTGCGTCGCGGCCGGTGTCCAGGAACTCCTCGCCCATCGCCACGCCGGCGTACGGCGCCAGGAACTGCAGCGGGGCCGGATCGGACGCCCCGGCAAGCACGACGATCGTGTGCTCCATGGCG
The DNA here is from genome assembly GCA_052388515.1 of Chloroflexota bacterium. Taxonomy (GTDB): domain Bacteria; phylum Chloroflexota; class Limnocylindria; order QHBO01; family QHBO01; genus JACDBZ01. The sequence continues at coordinate 8,652 of JBQTHZ010000104.1, forward strand.
CC
>JBQTHZ010000105.1:0-2485 GCA_052388515.1 Chloroflexota bacterium
GTCCGCGGAGACGGCTCCTATCTGACCCAGGTAGGAGGAGCGACGTTAGCGACGGGCGCCTACGTCGTGCCGACGCTCCACCTCGCGTCATGGAACTTAAACGGCGGCGCCAAGGGATATGGCAATCATCAAGGGCTGCATCTCAGCCAGGTATTCAGCGAGTGACTGCTGTCTGGCGTCTCGACCGCGGCCGGGGTCAGATATGCACCACTTGACTGCAAGGCTCGCAATCTGAACCCGGAGACCGCCATCTTCGTGGCGACGCCTGTCTTCTCACGCTCAGCCTACGCACTCGGGCCGCTTGATTGGTGTCAACAGATGGCCTACCAGTCAACCGATGCATATCTGGCCAGGTTGGCGTCGATCCGCGTGAGGTGGAGCTACGCCATCTACCGCCACCTGGCATGTGCAGCGAACCCCCCCGCGTCGCATAGCTCGCAGGCGCCTGTCTCCCACCAAGGGCAGCCGCATCGGTCATTCGTAGACGGCGGAGAAATCGACCGCCGGGTAGCGCTCGGCGAGCGCCTCGGTCACCCAGTGCAGCACGTCGGCCGGGTCGTAGAAGGCAGCGACGGTCTTGGCCTCGGTGACCACGAGGCCGGCGCGGCGGGGCTCCGCGGAGCCGACCACGTCCTCCGGCCGGTCGGAGAGATCGAGGCTCGTCTCGAAGCGCCCGTCGGCGCGCAGGATGAGCGTGTCCTCCGGTTCGTCGAGCAGAGGAAGGTCGCCCGTCCGGCGCAGCACCTCCTCCGCGTTCGAGCTGAACTCGCGCAGCAGCTGCGCCTGCGCGGTGCCGAGCTGGGTTCGGTATGCATCGGCCAGCTGCCAGAGCCGTTGCGCGGCCAGGGTTTCCTGCTGCGAAGGCGGCAGTCCTGCCTCCCAGTCGTCGGTGGCTGTGCCCTCGAGAAGCTCCTCCTCGCGCGCCAGCTCGTCGGCGGCAACGAGGTGAGCGGGCGCATCTCTGGACGCTTCGATCAGCCACGAGAAGATGTCGGCCGGGTTGTAGAGCTCGATCAGCTCGCTGATCGTGTCGACCAGCTGCTCCTGGTCGTACCACTCGTTATCGGCCGGGTCCTGGTAGGTCAGGCGCGTGGTCCAGGTCTGGTCGACCGGGTGGTAGAGCAGGTAGTCCTGCTCGTTGTCGACCAGCTTGATCGGGCCGATCTCGCGCAGGCGCTCGCGGTTCTGGTCGAGGAAGCGGCGCAGCTGCTCGGTGGCCTCGTAGAGGAAGTCACGGCGCTCCAGCTCGGCCTCGGCGGCCAGCTCGCGCAGGGCGACGATGCGCGGCGAGGCCGACGGCGTGCTCACGGCTTGTACACGAAGTCGGGGCCCATCCGCTCACGCAGGAAGATGGTGTGCTTGGAGTCGAACACCGACTCGGCCACGCGATGCCCGAAACCCCGCATGGATGGATCGTTGTACAGCTGGTCGAGCACGGCGTAGCTGGGGAGGTCGACGATCACCACGTTATTCCAGGTCGAGCCCTCGGTCACGTTGAACCAGCCGACGAAGCGAATTCCGTACTTCTCTTCCGTCCGGCGCGCTGTGCGCGGAAAGAGATGGCGCATGCCGCGCTTGAAGATCGCGTCGCGACCCTTGCGCACGTTGAAGAAGGTGACCATCAGCGGCATTCAGCGCTCTCCCTTGCCTGCCTGCGACAACGCGGCGCCGACGGCCACACCGATCGCAACCCCGGCGCCCACGCCAGCTGCCCGGCGGTCACTCCTCATCGGTTCGATCCTCTTCGGTGCTGATGACCCGAGTCTGGGGCTTTGCGACACCGGTCTGCCGGCCGCGGCCGCGACGGCGATCGGCGAAGAACACGCGCAGCAGAAAGACGCTCGTCATGCTCACGAAGAAGAGGAGGACGAGGGAAATGAAGAGCAGCGTCGCGAGCAGAAACACGGGCCAGTTGAACGTGAAGAGGCCGACCGGGATGAGGAGCAGGATGAGGGCGAACAGGATCGCCTGCGTGACGAAGCATCCAAAGCCGGGGCCCTCGTTCGGGTCGAGCTCTTCGTTGTAGCGAACTGACAAGCCATTCCTCGTCTGGACTGGGCGGCGAGTGGCGAGCCGCATGGTCCCACATCCCGCATCGGCACGCTCTCAGGACCGATAGGTCACGCGGCCGTCCGCGACCGTCAGCCGGACGACGCCGGGCAGCTCCATGCCGAGCAAGGGTGTGTTGGCCGATGCCGACGCGAGGTCGCGCCCCTCCAGGCGTCGTCGTGCCAGTGGATCGAAGACCACGAGATCGGCCGCGCTACCGGTCGCCAGGCTCCGCCGCTCCCCGATGATCTCGGCCGGACGGACCGAGAGCGCGGCAATCAGGCTCGCCAGCTCCAGGCGCCCGGCCTCGACGGCGGCGAGGCCGATGGCGAGCGTGGTCTCCAGTCCGATCATCCCCGGCGCCGCATCCTCGAACGGGACGAGCTTCCGCTCCGGCGGATGCGGGGCGTGGTCGGTGGCGATCGCGTCGATCGTG
>JBQTHZ010000106.1:0-4297 GCA_052388515.1 Chloroflexota bacterium
CAAGAGAGCTTGCGGGCCGAATCAGTCCCAGGACCAGCGGTCGCCGTTCCACCAGGCATGAAGCAGGTCGCCCTCCGGCCCTTTGGCGAACACATCGAGCCGACGAGGACCCCAGCTGCACGCCGTGGGATCGGAGGCCAGCTCACCTCCCAGCGACTCCCAGGCCGTCCATCCGCCGGGCTCGTACCAGCAGTGCTGGAGCGAGCCGTCGATGCCACGGGCGAACAGGTCGATCCGGTCCGCACCCCACGTGCACGCGGCCGGATCGCCGGTCAGCTGACCGCCGAGCGACTCCCAGTCGTGCCAGCGCCGGCCGTCCCAGTATCGGTTCCAGAGCTCGCCATCGGTATTGATGGCAAAGACCTGGAGCTCGTCGGCGGCCCAGCTCGTTGCCGCGGGGGCCGATGTCAGATCGCCTCCGAGTGATTCCCATGCCATGGATCGGCTCCTGCGTGGCGATTGTGTGAAGCATCTTCCCCTGCCGTGCAAGCCGACGGCGTCAGGCACTCGGCGCTCAGCGCTCCACGGCGATGAGTGCGGCGACGCGATCGCGCTCAGCGGTCCGCGCGAAGAGAAAGGTGGCGTCGACCAGCTCCGATCGCACGTTGAGGGCGGCGACCGTCTCGCGGGCCGTGTGGACCGATCCCGTTCTGCCCCTCGTCCAGCTGCCGCCGATGGTGACCGGCGCGGGAGCCGGCGCGTCCCCCTCGGGCAGGGGCTGCGCGGTCAGCAGGTTGCCATGCGGTCCGCGGCGCACCAGCAGGAGCACTCCTGCCGGGTCCGCGAGCTCCGCCTGGTTCGGGCCGATGCGCCCGCCGTACGCGCTCGGGATCCGCTCGCCCGGTGCCAGCGGCTTGGCCAGCACGTCGATGTCGGACGTCGGACGAAAGACCGGGTATCCGACGCGGGTCCCGACGAGAAGGAGTGCCGCGAGTAGCAGGGGTGGGATGGCGACAGGCCACAGGATTGCCCGTACTGGCACCGGCGCGGCATCCAGCACGACCACCCGGTCGGCAACGATGCGCGGTGGGGTTCCCGCCACCGTCGCCTCGATCGGGAGCGCCTCCTCGACCGATGCGCCGCGGGCCGTGAGCGTGCCGGTGACCGCCGTGTGATCCAGTGCTTCGAGATCATCTGATGCCTCGACCACGACCGCTCGGAGCGGGTTGTCGGCATCCACCAGCAGTGCGTACGATCCGGGCATGCCGGTCGGCGAGTCGTCCAGGAGGGTGATCCGGCCTCGCAGTCGGAGCCAGCCGTCCGGATGGGTGGTGGCGCCGTCGAAGATCTGCTGAACGGTGACGTCCTCCGGCTGGGGATCGAGCAGGGGCACCACGACCGGCACGGCGGCGAGCACACCGAGCACGGCGGCGACCGCCAAGATCGGCGCGTTCCCCGTGCGGCCAAGCGGGGTCGCGCGAAACGGTCGGCCGGCCTGCCACGCGAGCCAGCCACACAACGCCAACATTCGACCCATCGGCGCATGATGCATGGCGCACGCGCGTCGCGCGACCCTACCGCACCTCACCGCTCTCGCGGTTTCTGCCATTCGGAGGCCGGCGGCGAGCTGAGACGGGTACCATCGGCCCCTCATGGATCGCTTCCGCACGATCATCGAGCCCTTCCGCATCAAGAGCGTCGAGCCGATCCGCCTGACCTCGGTCAGCGAGCGTGCGGCGAAGCTGCGCGACGCCGGCCACAACCTGTTCAATCTCCATTCCGACGACGTGCTCATCGACCTGCTCACCGACTCTGGCACGGGGGCGATGAGCGCCGAGCAATGGGCGGGCGTCCAGCGCGGGGACGAGTCGTACGCCGGCTCGCCGTCCTGGTTCCGATTCCTGGATGCCGTCACTGAGCTGTGGCCGTTTCGTCACGTCATTCCGACCCACCAGGGCCGCGCGGCGGAGAAGATCCTGTTCAGCGTCATCGGCGGGCCGGGCAAGGTGATCCCGTCGAACACCCACTTCGACACGACGCGCGCCAACGTCGAGTTCACCGGAGCCGAGGCGATCGACTGCGTCATTGCCGAGGGCCGCGAGCCGGCCACCATCCACCCTTTCAAGGGCAACATGGACACCGATGCGCTCGACGCGTTGATCCGCGAGCGCGGCGCGGAGAACGTGCCGGTCGTGTTCGTCACGGTCACCAACAACTCGGGCGGCGGCCAGCCTGTGAGCCTCGCCAACCTGCGCGCAGTGCGCGAGGTCTGCGACCGATACGAACTGCCGCTCTTCCTCGACGCGTGCCGCTTCGCCGAGAACGCATGGTTCATCAAGGAGCGCGAGGATGGGTACGCCGATGCGTCGGTGCCCGATATCGTGCGCGAGATGGCGGCGCTCGCCGACGGCATGACGATGTCCGGCAAGAAGGACGCGCTGGCCAATATCGGCGGCTGGCTCGCCCTCGATGACGACCGCTGGGCGGAGCAATGCCGCAACCTGCTCATCCTGACCGAGGGCTTCCCGACCTACGGCGGCCTGGCCGGTCGCGACCTGGAGGCGATGGCCGCCGGCCTGCGCGAGGTCGTCGACCATGACTATCTCCGCTACCGGGTTCGCTCGACCGCCTACCTGGGCGAGGCGCTCATCGAGTCCGGTGTGCCCTGCGTGCGGCCCATCGGCGGCCATGCGGTCTACCTTGATGCGGCCGGGTTGCTGCCGCACATCCCGGCGCTCGAGTATCCCGGCCAGGCGCTGGCCTGCGCTCTCTACCGCGAGGGCGGCATCCGTGGCTGCGAGATCGGAACGGTCATGTTCGGCAGGCATCCCGACGGCTCGGAGGTGGCGGCCGCCATGGAGCTCGTGCGGCTGGCCATCCCGCGCCGCGTCTACACCCAGTCACACATCGACTACGTGATCGAGGTCATCCGCTGGGTGGCCGAGCGTGCATCGGAGCTGCGCGGCATGCGGATCGTCGAGCAGCCACCGGCGCTGCGCCATTTCACCGCCCGCTTCGAGGCGATTCAGTAGCCCCAACCCTGGAATACTCAACCTACCTCGATCCGGTCGACCCACTTGATCCAGTCGAGGCCGCGGCGGCGCGGCACGACGAGCCGCAGCGGTGCCCCGTTGGCGGCCGGCAGCGGGACGCCGGCAACATGCGTGGCGAGGAGCGCGTCATCGAGGTCGAGCTGCTCGAGCGGCACCATCCAGCCCGTGACCGAGCGCACGTCGACGGCCGTGGTGGCGGGATCTGCGCCCGCCGCCTCGAGCACCGACCGTAACGGCGTCCCACGCCAGGTGGTGCGCATGACCCATCCCGAGGTGCAGTCGAGGACGCTCTCGCGATCAACCTCGCCGAGCGCCGCGAGCTCCGCGCTGTCGAGGGTCAAGTGCCGAGCCACGCGCCCGCTGACGGTCAGGCGCCAGGCGTCGGCGTCGACGGTCGGCGTTCCCTCCCCGTAGAACGTGGTGGGCGGTGGAATGCCGCCATCGGGCAGCCAGCGCGAACCGGTGAAGCGCCGGGCGCCGCCAGCCACGACGTCCAGCAGGTTGGCCGCAGCCCAGGCGATGGCCCCCATCGCCAGGAGGCCGCCCGACGCCAGCAGTGTTCGGCGGCTGACGCTCGGAAGGCCGCGGTTCGGGTGGGGCCGCAGAAGACGCCAGCGCCGGGGCAGGAGATGGAAGAGGACGATCGGGATGATCGCAAGCGCCGCCCAGATGTGCAGGGTCAGGATCGTCCATGGACCGATCGACCAGATTCGGCCGCTTGCCACCCACGTGAAGCCGCCGGCCAATGCGCCAGCCACCAGGAGCGCCAGGAGCGCTCCCAGCGCCAGGCGCCGCCATCGGCGAGCCCGGATCGCGGGACCGACGCTTCGCCTTAGCTTCTCGATCGCGGCGACGAGAAGCGCACCGCCGATCAGCCCGTGCAGCCAGAACAGGGGAGCCGTCGTCGGGACGCCGGAGCGCAGCGTCAGCAGACCTGACGCCAATTGGATGGCGAGCAGGATCGCCAGCAGTCGATCCAGCGCGGCGCTGCTCATCCACAACACGCTACGCCCGCAACCGATGACGTTCAACCGTGTGGTGGGCACGCCTTGACGTACGATGCGCGCGTGAGCCAGCGCGCCGCCGTCCTTGTCGCCACCATCCTCGGGTCGGCGATCGTCTTCCTGGACGGCACCATCGTGAACGTCGCGCTCGACACCATCGGGCGGGAGCTCCCCACGACGTTCGTGGCGCGCCTCGAGGGCCTGACCTACGTCAACAGCGCGTACTTCGTCGTCCTCTCAGCGCTGCTGATCCTGGCGGGCGCGCTGAACGACTTCTTCGGGCGTCGCCGCATGTTCATG
>JBQTHZ010000107.1:0-2261 GCA_052388515.1 Chloroflexota bacterium
GCGCTTCGCGTGGTATGCGTGGATAAGGTTCTTGGACATGATCGTGCGCATCGAGCTGGGACTCAAGGCGGAGGACTTCGACGAGCCATTCGATGAGCTCAATGAGCACGCCAAGGACAAGCTGGACACCGATCTGACAGCCGAGCAGCTGCGCGACATCGGCGGCCGGTTCGCGGAGATCGTGAAGGAGAAGACCGGCGAGGAGTTCCCGACCGATCCGTATCGGCAGCTGGAGCTGGCCGTGCGCGCCGTCTTCGACTCCTGGTTCGGCAAGCGGGCGCACGACTACCGCGAGTTCAACAAGATCCCGCACGACCTGGGCACCGCGGTCAACGTGGTGACCATGGTGTTCGGCAACATGGGTGACGACTCGGGCACCGGCGTGGCCTTCACGCGTGACCCGAACACCGGCGAGCGGCTCCTGTACGGCGAATACCTGACCAACGCGCAGGGCGAGGACGTCGTCGCCGGCGTGCGGACCCCGGCCAAGATCAGCCAGATGCGCGACGAGATGCCGCAGGTGTACGCGCAGTTCGAGGAGATCGCGCAGCGCCTCGAGGGCCACTACCGCGAGATGCAGGACCTCGAGTTCACCATCGAGCGCGGCACCCTCTACATGCTCCAGACCCGATCCGGCAAGCGCACCGCACCGGCCGCCGTGAAGATCGCGGTCGACATGGTCCACGAGGGCGTGCTCACCAAGGAGGAGGCACTCCAGCGCGTCGATCCCGCCCAGATCGTCCAGCTGCTGCTACCTCGCTTCGACGAGGCGGCCAAGGAGAAGGTGGGGGATCGGCTGCTCGGGAGGGGCCTGAATGCCTCGCCGGGCGCCGCCGTCGGGCAGGCCATCTTCGATCCCGATCGGGCCGTCGCGGCACGCGATGCCGGCAACCCGGTGATCCTGGTGCGCATCGAGACCTCGCCGGATGACGTGCACGGCATGCTCGCCGCCAGGGGCGTGCTGACCGCGCGCGGCGGTGCCACCTCGCACGCCGCCGTGGTGGCCCGCTCGATGGGCCTGCCCTGCGTGGCCGGCGCCGAATCGGTGAAGATCGACTACGCCAAGCGCGTGATGCGGGCCGGGTCGGTCACCGTGGCCGAGGGCGACCTCATCAGCATCGACGGCACCACCGGCGAGATCTTCGCCGGCGAGCTGCCGACCATCGAGGCTCGCTTCGAGGACGAGCACGACCTGGCCATCCTGCTCGGATGGGCCGATGAGACACGCACCATGCAGGTCTGGGCCAACGCCGACTACCCGCGCGATGCGGAGCGGGCCCGCGCCTTCGGCGCGCAGGGCATCGGCCTGTGCCGGACGGAGCACATGTTTTTCGAGGAGGATCGGCTGCCGACCGTGCGTCGCATGATCCTCAACGCCCATGCCGCGACGGCCGCCAAGCACAGGGATTCCGGCGACCGGACCGATGAGGAGCGCGAGGCGGTCTCGATCTTCGACGCGGCGCTCGACGAGCTCGAGAAGCTCCAGACCGATGATTTCGCCGGCCTCTTCCGCGCCATGGACGGCCTGCCGGTCGTCATCCGGCTGATCGATCCGCCCCTCCACGAGTTCCTGCCCTCCCACGACGAGCTGGTCGCCGAGACGACGCGCCTGCGGACCACGCTCGAGCTGACGGGTGGGACGAACGGGGTCGATGCGGGGCTCGTGCAGCAGAGCCTCGTCAAGCTCTTCGGCAAGAAGGATGCGGGTCGCGCGATGCGCAAGCTCGGCCTGTCGGAGCCGGAGGAGGATCAGGAGGCCGCATCGGCGCCGATGGATCGGTCCGCGCTGGAGAAGGAGCTGGCCGAGAAGGAGGAGCTGCTGCACGCCGTGGAGGCGATGCGGGAGCAGAACCCGATGCTCGGGCTGCGTGGCGTGCGGCTTGGGCTGATGGTGCCCGACATCGTGAAGATGCAGGGCCGCGCCATCCTGGCGGGAGCCGCGCGGGTCGCCGCCGAGGGCCTCACGCCGCTGCCGGAGATCATGATCCCGCTGGTCGGGCACGTGAACGAGCTGCGCGAGACGCGCGAGATCCTCGAGGCGGAGGTTGCGCGGATCGTGGAGGCGTCGGGGCAGCAGGTGGACTACAAGTTCGGCACCATGATCGAGGTGCTGCGCGGTGCCCTGACCGCCGATGAGATCGCCGAGCACGCTGAGTTCTTCAGCTTCGGCACGAACGATCTGACCCAGATGGGCTTCGGCTATTCCCGCGACGACGCCGAGGGCAAGTTCCTGATGCAGTACGTCGACCGCAAGGTACTGC
>JBQTHZ010000108.1:0-4201 GCA_052388515.1 Chloroflexota bacterium
ACGAAGGACCTCTCCATCTGCGAGATCGACGCTTGCGGCAACCGGTGGCCGGTGAACTCGGCGAGTCGGTCGGCGACCTGGTCCTGGGTCAACCCGCGCAGGAGCCGGATCGCCCTGACGTTGTAGGCAACGATGGCGTTGAGATCGAGCGCCGACGGCTCCTCCTCGCCTGACTGCAGCACCGGCACGTCCCCGCTCGGTTGCACGTGAGCTTCCTTGAACACCGCGAATCCTCCTTGTGAGGTCCACGCGAGTCAGCGGCGGGCCGCGTTCACGACCCGCCGCCGAACCCGATCCGCAGGGGAAGGTCAGCGCGACGCCATGCCCACGAGGCGCAGGCCCTCCCGCACGCCGTGCTCGGTGACGAGGTTGGCGATCTCAGAGGCGGCGTCGGCGTGCCCCTCCGAGGTGAGCGACGCGATGAGGTCGCCGGGGGAGACCTCCCAGACGGTCACTGCCACGGTCGTCCACCCGCCCTCGTTGCTGATCGAGAGATCGACGACCTGGTACTCGGCGCACTCCCGCGCCCAGGCTGCGATCTCTTCGAGGAGCGACGGGAGGTAGCTGGCATCGCGGCTGAACTCGTATACCCGGAAGGTGCCGTCCCGGCGCCTGGGGTTGGGCGCATCGTCGTCCTCGGTGTCGTCGTCGAGGATGTCGAGGCAGTTCGGTTCCATGGTGTCTCCTTGCGGTCGTTGAGCGGTGCGGAGGCGCAGCCGGGTGGCGAGGGAGTCACGGCGGGTTGGGCTCACCCGGCGCACGGCTCCGGCTCCTGCAAGCCCCAGACGGCCCCGACCGGCGACAGCCGGATTGCGCCAAGCAGACCGAGTCGCGCTGTGTGTACGGTTTAGGCCACACACTGCAACGAACAACCAAATGAGAACCGAGGCGCCGGGGCCGTAGTACTGTCGACAGAGCCGTTCGTCGGTGCGTAGTGGATCGCTGAGCCCGCTGCGCCGTAGCCCGCCGCCGGACGATTCGCTCGGCCACACACGTATCCCACGCGCAGCGACGCATGGAGGAACGCGGTGGTCGACGGCCGCTTCGAATCCGATCTCTCGACGAGTTCGGGCCTCTCCATGTCGCCGCGCAGGGCTCTCGGAGGCTTGCAGGTGGTGATGACTGATCGACTCGCCGCCGCGGCGCGGCTCCTGGTCGCGGTCGCGCTGGTCTTGCTCGTTCCCGCCGCGTGTTCGGATGACGAAGGTGACGGCGGCGCCGTGGCGAGCGACTCGACCACGACCACGACCGCCCGCCGGTCGACGACGACGACGGACCCGACCGAGGCCGTCGAAACAGAGGTCGAAGCGGCGTACGTCGCGTCGAGCCGCGCCTTCATCGACGCGGCAGCGATCCCGGATCCGAACTTCCCGGCCCTCGCAGCCACCCACACCGGGCCGATGTTCGAGCAACGCCGCGGCGTCCTGCTCGGTCTCCAGGCCGACGGCCGAGTCATCAGGTATCCGGAGAACTCGCAGTACCGCATCGAGGTCGATGAGGACTCGATCGAGTTGAACGGCGATGTCGCGCGTTTCGACGTTTGCGTCGTCGACGACGGCGAGACCGTCGTTGCCTCGTCGGGGGAGGTGGTCGCCCACGGGCTCTTCACGGTGCAGGTCCGTGCAGCCATGCGCCGAGTCGAGGGCACGTGGCGGCTCGCCGAACGGCTACAGGACGCTGAGTGGGAGGGGATCGCAGGTTGCGCCGCCTGATCCTCGCCGTGTTGATCGCGATCGTGGCGCTCACTCTTCCTCTCGCATCGCCCGCGCGTGCAGACCACACGGGCGGTGGCGGCGAAGCGAGTCGAGACGACCAGAGGGCAGGCGGCGAGCTCCTCGATGACGGCTCTGGAGCGGAGGTCGTTGCCGAGGACGGGGAGGACCTCGGTGACCCGACGGTTCCTCGTTCAGGCGGCGGCAACGTCATCTGTCGTTGGCACGAGTTGCACGGCGAGGAGGAGAGCGCTGGTCCGCCGCTCGACTGGAGTCTCCTCACCGACCCGCCGCCCGATTGGGTGGGACGGCAGGTGTCGGTGATCCGGATTTGCAGCGACGGGGTCAGCTACGACGCGGCCGACATCGTCACGTTCACGTTGCCGGTGGGCGGACCGCCCGCGAACCCACGCGACCTCGCGTTGATGGCGCGCAACCGTCTCCCGTTCCCGTTGCCCGACGTCGCCTTCTCACCACCGCTGGACGACCCCGATGACTTCCTGCTGGTTCAGCTCGAGACCTGGATCTGGGCGACGAACTGGGCCGAGGTGTCGCGCACCGCGTCGGCCGGCGGCGTGGTCGCGACGGTCACAGCGCGGCCGGTCCGTATGACGTGGGACTTCACGCCGCGCCGGTCCGACCCGGACACCGAGGGCGGATGCGCGGGGCCGGGCACGCCGTACGACCCGTCGAAGCGACCAGAGGAGCAGTCGACGGCGTGCAGCATCACGTTCCGGCACAGCTCGGCGGGCGAGCCGGGTGCCGCGTACGAGGGCCACCTCACCGTGATCTACGAGGTGTCGTGGACCTCGAACGTCGGTGCCGGCGGGTCGCTCGGAACCGTTCCTCGGACCTCGGTCATCCCGGTCCGGGTGGGCGAGCAGCAGGCCCTCAACGAGTCGGGAGGTACACAGCAGTGACCGTCACATCGCCATCGCCGCCGGTCTCGCGGCGCCGACGCAACGGATCAGCACCGGCGCCCGTGAGGGTGCGATCGGCGCGGAGCCGGCGGGTGCCGTGGCTCGCCCTCGCACTCGTCCTCGTCGTCGGCGGCGGCTTGCTCGTCGGGCTTCTTGTGCAGTCGGCGGCGGAGCGGTCGACGGTGCTCGCCGCGGCCCGCAGCATCGCCCCCGGCCAGGTGATCACCGACGTCGACCTGCGCGTCGTCGACGTCGGGATCGACGGCGAGGTGTCCCTCGTGGCGGCCTCGGCGCGGTCGAGCATCGTTGGCAAGGTCGCCGTCGTCGGGATCCCCGAGGGTGCGTTGCTCGCCCCGGGTCAGGTGGCCGCCGGCGGCGGCATCGAGGCGGGCACGGTCGTGGTCGGTGCGCTGCTTGCGCCCGGTGAGCTGCCCGTGGCGACACTCCGCGCTGGTGATGTCGTCGCACTCGTGGCGGTGAGCGGCGGCCAGGGCGCCGACCGGGAGTCGCTGGGGACGGGCCGGGTGTTCACGACCACGGCTGGAACCCAGACGGGTTCGGTGTTCGTGTCGCTGGTCGTCGACGAGGAGATCGCCGAGCAGGTGGCGGACGTCGCGTCCCAGCAACGTCTGCGCCTCCTGCTGCTCCCGGCCGGAGCGGGCGAGTGACGGTCTGGGCGGTCGGCTCGCTGCGCGGTGGGTGGGGCGCGACCACTTTGACCATGGGCCTGGCGGCTGCGTGGCCGGCGACGACCGGGCGACGCCAGGTTGTCGTGGAGGCCGACCCAAACGGCGGCGTCTTGGCAGCGCGTTTCGACGAGTTGCGGGCCGACCGGACGATCGCCGATGCCGCGGTGGCGCTGCGCCGCGACGTCGACCTCGACCGACTCCTGGGCACGGCGCGGTCGGTGTGGGGCGCGGTGCCTGTCATCCCGAGCCACCCGTCGGCAGAACAGACGACGGCGGTTCTCGTCAACGCCGCCGAGCGACTGGCGACGGGGCTGGCCTCGGGGCTCGACGTCGACGCCATCGTGGACGTCGGTGTGCTGGCGGCGCGATCACCGTCGCTGCCGTTGGCGCGTCGTGCGGTCACCACCCTGCTGCTGAGCCGCACCCGGTTCGAGGACGTCGCCGGCCTCACCGCTCGAGTTCGGGAGTTGCGAGCAGCAGGCGTGGAGCCGTCGCTGGTCGCGGTCGGCGAAGTCGTCTACGACCCGGAGGACGTGGCGCGCGAGGCCGACCTGCCGCTGTTCGCGGTTCTCCCGCACGACCCACGGTCGGCGGCGTCGCTCGCCGGGCAGGTCTCGGGTGACGGGCGCCTTCGCCGTTCGCTGCTGTGGCGGACGATCTGCGAGGCGGCCTCTCGTCTGCTGCAGGTCGCGGCGCCGCCGGTCACGGGCGGCGACAGCTCGACGACCGTGAACGATCTGCGAGCCGAGCCCGACGGCACGAGTCCGAACGGCGAACGAGCTGAGGTCGCCTCGCCATGACCGCTCTCGACAACGGGCACCGGCGCCTGAGCGATGCCGAGCTCGACCCGATCGCAACCCGACTGGCACGTGAGGTTGCC
>JBQTHZ010000109.1:0-10730 GCA_052388515.1 Chloroflexota bacterium
GCCTGTGGACCGGGTGCATCGCCGGCGGGCTGCAGCGCGAGGAGCTGGCGGCGCTGGTTTCGGCCGCAGGGTTCGTCGACGTCGAGGTCCGCCAGGGTATCGACGTGTTCGCCGGGGCGCCGCAGCATTCGAACGCCGCGGCGTACGGCACGCTGGGGGCCGGGATCAAGGCGGTCAGGCCGTAAAGCCTACGACCCGGCGATCGTCACTGTGTCGCCCATCGGACAGACGACGTACGGCCCGAACGGCGGGCCTCCGGGGACCCGAACATCCGTTCGGTTCGTGCGTAATGTGGGGTGGCCTACGGGGCTTGAACCCGTAACCTTCGGAGCCACAATCCGATGCTCTGCCGATTGAGCTAAGGCCACCACGAACCCGTCCGTGGACGACAGGACGGGGCCGTATCGTCGCCGATGCGGCCTTCACGGTCAACCGGCCCAGCCCGAGTCAGTCGCGCCCGCTGACTCCGCGCAGGACCAGGATCACGAGCACCGAGCCGAGCGTGGCAATGACGAGGGCGCCCAGCCATCCGGACGCCTCATTCTGGTCGAGCACGTTGACCCATAGCCAGCCACCGACCAGGCCGCCGATGATGCCGATCGCCATCGTGCCGAGACAGCCATATCGCTGACGCCCGGGCACGAACGCGCCCGCGATGGCGCCCGCCAGAAGACCGATGATGATCCACCCCAGGATGCCGAGCTCAGGCATGGTTCCTCCTTGATTGACCCGTGTGAGATAGCACGCCCCGTGCCCCAGGCGAAGGGTAATTCGGCGAGAGCCCGAGCGGATGGGCCGCCGTGCAGGGTTCGCCCGAAACATCCGTGGGTCGCAGGCATGGAGCCTGCCCCGGCGCAGCCTTCACGCCCACCACGAACCGAAACTATCCGCGAAAGCCCGCGCCGACAGGTGGCCGCGGGGAGTCCGGCCGAGATATCGGTGGACGGCGAGGGAAAGGTCAGTCATGGAGCGGGGGCGGTCATGTCGAGCACGACCGAGCCCGACGTCACCTCCACGGCCATGCGTTCGAGCGGCGGATCGGCCGGATCGATCGGCGTGCCGTCGAACGTCCAGGCACGTCCATCGCAACCGGTGAGCCGGTCGGCGCCGATCTCAACGGGGCAGTCGTCACGCCCTGGCGTCGCGGCATTCACGGCGCTGATGCCGCCGCCGGTCGACGGCGCCAGGATCACGGCGAGCTGCACCCGGCCGTCCCCGGCATCGCGCTCACCCGACCAGCCGCGGGAGCGGCTGAGGATGACGTCGCGGCGGATGGGGCCGGTGTTGACCTCGCTCGCGGTGGCGACGGTGACGACCGAGTCGTCGCGGGGCGGCGCGACGCTGAAGATGGCAGGCCGCACGATGAGCGCGACGGCGACGACGGTCATGACGATCATCAGGCAGCCGATCGCGGCACGACGGATCGGGACCGGCTCATCCATCGGCGGAGGGGGGCAGCAGCTCGATCACGGTCGCGCCGGTGCAGTTGTAGAAGAGGGTGCCGTCGTGGCGGGCGCATCGGTCATCCATCCCGCGCCGCACGAGTGCCGTGTGACCGTGCAGCCAGAGCGGGGGCCCGAGCCGATCCGCGAGCCATCGAAAGGCGGTGAAGCCGCGGTGCGCGCGATCGGTGTCGTCGTTCATGCCCCGCGGCGGGGCGTGGGTGACCACCAGGACGGGTTGGGCGCGCTGCGCCGCACTCGAGGCGCTGAGGACCCGCGCCCACATGCCGAGCGCCGAGACCTGCATGTTGCGCCGGTTGTAGACCGGCGACCCGGAGAAACCGATCAGCCGCAGTCCGATCTCCTCGACCACGCGGCCGTCCGGCATGGGCTCCGGCAGCAGGGAGCGCCGGGTGTCGCTCCAGGCGGCCCCGACATCGTGGTTGCCACGGATATATCGAAGGGGCGCGTGGAACGCATCGGCGACGAAGGCCAGGTAGTCGGTCTCGAGGTCGCCGGCGCCGATGATCAGGTCGACCACGCCGATCCGCTCTCGCGTGACGGCCGAATCGAGCGTCGGATCCGGCTCGTCCGAGACGGCGAGGATGCGGATCGGTCGCCCGGTCCGGCTGACGAAGGGCTGCGGATCGGGCCAACGGACGGAGAGTCGATCCGTCATCGGTGCTCGCCGCGATCGCCGGCAAGGTCCCGTCGCGAGACCTCGTCGATCGCACCGCGCTGTTCGACCGTCCGGGACTGGCGACCCCGTCCCGCCTGTCGAACTTCGTCGGTCCCGATGAGCGAGCTGGCGTCGATCGTCGCCTGGCCCGGCTGCGTCGTGCCCGGTACCAGGAGCTGGGTGACGTCCGCGTCCACCTCGACGCCTCCGGCGCGCAGGGCCGCGGCGACCCGGTTGTGGCCATCCACGACGTAGTAGTCGTCGCCGACCTGCACCAGCTCGATCGGCGGGAGCGTGGCCAGGCGATCCATGGCGCCCGTGATGCGCAGCCAGCGCGCCCGCCAGTTCTGGCCGCGAAGGCGCGGCAGCGGCAGGAAGTCGGCGGTGTTCTGGGTCGGGTGCCGCACGGTCCCCACGATCCGGTCGAGCGGGACACTTCGCAGCCCGACGCGGCGACGCGGTGCGCTGCCCGCCGCCGGGTGGCGACTGGCAAGCGACGGCAGCGGCTCACGCTCCGCGCGTCGCTGGCGACCGGCGTCCGACCGTCGCCGGCGCAGCGCGTCGCGCGCCCGCCCCAGGACGGTCACCAGGACGAGCAGGATGGTCAGCCGGCCGGCGATGCGGCGAAGGAATGCGAAGAGTCGTTGCATGGGAACCCGGAACTGCGGCGATGTGGGTTGCGCTCCGTACTATGATGCCTTCCCGAGCAGGGGCCTTCAGGCCGCCAGCGGCCTGCCGTTGACTGACAGGAGCGAGCTATTCGATGGCGACCGTCACGTTCGACCACATGTACAAGCGGTACGGCGAAGACGTCATCGCCGTCAACGATCTGAACCTGGAGATCCAGGACGGCGAGTTCCTTGTCCTGGTCGGCCCATCGGGATGCGGCAAGACCACCGCGCTGCGCTGCGTGGCCGGGCTCGAGGACATCAGCGATGGGAAGCTGCTCATCGGTGACCGGGTCGTGAACAACGTGGCGCCCAAGGATCGCGACATCGCCATGGTCTTCCAGAGCTACGCGCTGTACCCGCACATGTCCGTCTACGACAACCTCGCCTTCGGACTCAAGCTGCGCAAGATCAAGAAGGACGAGATCGACCGACGCGTGAAGGAGGGCGCCGGGATCCTCGGCCTCGAACGCTTCCTCGATCGCAAGCCAAAGGCGCTCTCCGGAGGGCAGCGCCAGCGCGTCGCGCTCGGCCGCGCCATCGTGCGCGAGCCGTCCGTGTTTCTCATGGACGAGCCTCTCAGCAATCTCGACGCCAAGCTGCGCGTCCAGACGCGCGCCGAGATCGCGCGCCTCCACCAGCGCCTCGGAACGACGACCGTGTACGTCACTCACGACCAGGTCGAGGCGATGACGATGGGCGACCGCATCTGCGTCATGAAGGACGGCCTCCTCCAGCAGGTCGGCTCACCGCAGGAGCTCTACGACCACCCGGTGAACATCTTCGTGGCCGGGTTCATCGGCTCACCATCCATGAACTTTGCCACCACCAAGGCCGAAGGCAAGGACCTCATGTTCGGCGGCGCCAAGCTGGAGCTCACAGGCGCACAGGCGCGCGCTGCCGAGTCGCGGCCGGATGGCGCGCAGGTCCTCATCGGCTTCCGACCGGAGCACGTGGAGCTTGCGAACGGCCAGGACGGGAGCGCGGTGCGATTCCCGGCCAAGGTCGACGTGGTCGAGTACCTTGGCAACGAGGAGCTCATCCATGCCCAGGCCGAGGGCAGCGAGGTCGTTGCCCTCCTCCCATCGGATCGGAAGGTCAGCGTCGGAGAGAGTGTCGACCTGGCGGTGCCGATGGAGAAGCTCCATATCTTCGATCCCGAATCGGAGAAGACGCTCGTCGGCTGAGCCGGCGTTCGAACCCGATTGAAACGGCAACCGTACGAAGAGAAGGCAGGCGTTCCCACATACCCAGCATTCGTGGCAGCGCCACGCACCCATTCAGGAGTGGAGGAATCGGATGTCCAAGTTTCGACTGGTAGCACCATTCATGGTCGTCATGCTGGTGCTGACCGCGTGCCCGGCGGGGGAAACCGACAACGGTGGTGCGGGCGGAAGCCCCGGCACCGGCGGCGAAGGCGAAGAGGGTGATGGCACCATCAGCGTGACCTCGCTGTGGGGTGGCGCCGAAGGTGAGGCCTTCCAGGCCGTCCTGGACGCGTTCGAGGCAGAGACCGACATCGTGGCCGAATACGAAACGGTCCGCGACGACTACGCCGGCGTGCTGAGCACACGAGCGGCCGGCGGCGATCCGCCTGACGTGGCGATCATGCCCGGCATCGGCTTCATGCGCAGCTTCGCGCAGGACGACCTGCTCATCCCGCTCGAGGACCTGGGCATCGCACGCGCCGACATCGAGGACCGCTTCGCGCCGGGAATCCTCGACATCGGTACCGTGGATGACGTCCTGTACGCGCCGATGGTGAAGCTCAACTCGAAGGGGACGGTCTGGTACCACCCGAACGACTTCGCAGATCGCGGGCTCGAGGTCCCAGCGACCTATGACGACATGGTCGCGCTCCAGGACGCGTACGATGAGCCGGCATGGGCCTGCGGCTGCGCCGACACCTGGAACCTCACCGACTGGTTCGAGATGATCTACCTCCGGATGAACGGCACCGACGCGTACATGTCCCTGTTCACCGGCGAGACACCGTTCACCGACGCAACGGTGACCGCGGCCATCGACGAGATGACGCGCATCCTCAACGAGGAGAGCCTGGTCGGTGGCGTGAACGGTGCGCTCGGCACCGCGTTCACCGATGCCATCGCCCAGACCTTCAGCGCGAACAACGAAGCCTGGCTCTTCTACGAGGGCGGATTCGTCGGCGGCATCGCCATCGGTCAGACGAATCCCGACCTCGTGATCGGCGAGGACATCGGCTTCTTCGACTTCCCGACCATGGCGGATGGCAACGCGGCCATCACGATCGGCGGTGACGTCATCGCGGCGTTCACCAACGACTCTGACGTGGCCGCCTTCATGGAGTACATGGTCAGCCCCGAGGCCGGGCAGGTCTGGGCTGAGCAGGGCACCATCGTCTCGCCGATCCGGGGCGTCGATACCTCGGTCTACCCGAACGAGCTGGCGACGCAGGAGGCCGAGCAGGTCGCGAACGCCGAAGGCGTCGTGTTCGACGGCTCGGACCTGCTGCCGGCCGGGTCACCCGACCTCGGTGCGACTCTCCAGACGGCACTGAGCAATCCTGACGGCCTCGCTGCCGCGCTGGAAGAGCTCCAGGTCGGTGTCGAGCAGGCCTTCGCGGACGCGGGGGGCTGAATCGACCGCTGATCACCCGAGGGGCGGTGGAGCAATCCACTGCCCCTCGGCAGTCCCGCACGAGGAGGTTCGTGGATGAGCACCGCGACAGCGACGCCGACGACGTCCGCCAGGGGCGCCGAGCAGTCCCGGTCCCCGAAATTCCTGAGGGGCGCAAGCCCGGCCGCCCTCATCTTCATCGGTCCGGCGGTCCTGATCCTCGCGATCTTCATGGTCTACCCGGCCGTCCAGACGATCATCCTGAGCTTCGAGAACGGCCTCGACAACTACATCCAGCTGCTCACGCGTGACCCGCGCTTCATCCGCTTCTCGCTGCCCCCCAGCGGCTCGCTCTTCAACAACATCCTGTGGCTGATCTTCTACACCGGCGGCTGCATCGTCATCGGCCTGATCGTGGCCGTGATGGCGACGCGCGTGCGCTACGAGCGCATCGTCAAGGCGATCGTCTTCCTGCCGATGGCGATCGCCGCCACGGCGCTCGCCGTCATCTGGCGCTTCGTCTTCTCCCCGGACGCGGACACCGGTCTGCTCAACGCCACGCTCGGCATCGTCAACGTCGGACCGATCTCGTGGCTGGGGAACGCGACGTTCGTCAACACCGCACTGATCGTGGCCGGCATCTGGGGCTCCGCCGGGTTCGCGGTCGTCATCCTGTCGGCCGCGCTGAAAGGCATCAGCAGCGAGATCCTCGAGGCCGCCCGCGTCGACGGTGCCTCAGAGGCACAGATCTTCCGGCGCATCATCGTTCCGATGCTATCCCTTCCGATCTCGGTTATCGCCGTGACGCTCACCATCAACGTGGTCAAGCTGTTCGACCTCGTCTACGTCATGACCGAGGGCGGACCCGGCAACGCGAGCAACGTCATCGCGGTACAGATGTACCAGCAGTTCGCCGCGCGTAACTTCGACTACAGCGCGACGGTGGCGGTGGTCATGCTCGTGATCCTCATCCCGGTGATGGTCTTCAACATTCGGCGCTTCCGCAGCGAAAGGGTGATCGCATGACGTTCGGCGAGAGCGTGGCGGTCGAGCGACCGCCACGAACCACCAGCGAGCGGCTCAGCCGGATGGTGACCAAGTCACCCCTTCACATCGGGTTGGCGATCGTGGGGCTGATCTGGCTGCTGCCGACCATCGGCCTGCTGATCACCTCGTTCCGGCCCGCGTCCGAGATCTTCAACACCGGCTGGTGGGAGATCTTCGGCGGCCGGCTCAACTTCACGCTGGATAACTACGCCCAGGTGCTCGGCTCGCAGGGCATGCTCGGCGCCTTCCTCAACAGCATCTACATCACCATTCCATCGACGATCCTGCCGGTGATCCTGGCGGCGCTGGCGGCCTTCGGCTTCGCCTGGGTCGACTTTCCATTCCGCGACACCATCTTCCTGATCGTGGTCGGGCTGCTGCTCGTTCCGCTTCAGATGACCCTCATCCCGCTCGTCGAGCTCTTCGCTGGCCTGGGCGTATTCGGAACCTTCATCGGGCTGTGGATCGCGCACACCACGTTCGCCATGCCATTCGGGATCTTCCTGCTGCGCAACTTCTTCATCACGCTGCCACGCGATCTGATCGAGGCGGCGCGAATCGACGGCGCATCCAACGTGAAGATCTTCCGCATGATCGTGCTGCCCCTCTCGGTTCCGGCGCTGGCCAGCTTCGCCATCTTCCAGTTCCTGTGGACCTGGAACGACCTGCTCATGGCGCTGGTCTTCGCGCCTCGGCCGGGCGGCCTGCCGATGACGACCCAGGTCAGTAGCCTGCTCGGCACCTTCGGCACCGAGTGGCACCTGCTGGCCGCAGCGTCGTTCCTGATCATGGCCGTGCCCTTGATCGTGTTCTTCAGCCTCCAGCGCTACTTCGTCCAGGGCCTGCTCGCGGGTTCCGTGAAGTAGGCGTGGCGACGCTGCGCGTCGTCAGCTGGAACATCCGCGCGGCCATCGGGCCGGGACCGTTCCCGGACCGATGGTGGTCCCGCATCGACGCCGATCGTCTCCGGGCGATCGGTGCCTTCCTGTCCTCGCTCGAAACGGATCTCGTCGCGCTCCAGGAGGTGGCCCTGGTCTCCCGGGACGGCGACCTCGTCGACAACGCAGGTGACCTCGCGCGCCAGCTCGGGATGGAGGTCCGGTATGGAGCGGTCCGCACCTTCGACGTGACCGATGGCGCCGACCTCGTCGGCGTCGGCTGCTTCGGGAACGCGCTCCTGTCGCGGCAGCCGATCCTTGCCGCGCGCACGGTGGCCCTGCCATGCGCCTCGATCGAGGCGCTCGTCGAGCCGGCCGGGCACGATCACCCCGCGGCCGGCGTGCGCTATGCCGATGCGCCGGCCACGATTCGCGAGCCCCGCTGCCTGCTGCTCGTCGATCTCGACGGCCTGACCGTCGGGTCCGCCCATTTCAGCCACATCGGCTCAGGCGAACGGCTCCTCCAGGCCCAGGCGACCGTGGCCGCCTTCCAGACCACGTCACCGGCGCTGCTGCTGGGAGACCTGAATGCCGCCATCGAGTCGCCCGAGCTCGCGCCGTTCGCCGGCTGGACCGATGGATTCGATGCGCCGGCCGGTGACGACCTGCGCATCTCGACCGACGATGGATGGCGGATCGACCAGGTCCTGGCGCGGGGCGCATCGGTCCATGGCGGTCGGGTGCTGCCTGAGTCCGGAGACCTCAGCGACCACTATCCCGTCCTCGCGGAAGTCACGCCACTACGTCATTCGCCGTAGGCGGCCATCGACCCGAACCCGGTAGGCTCAGACGATATGACCCCTGACGCGACTGCCCGCCAGACGATCATCCATCTCGTGCCGCACACCCACTGGGACCGCGAGTGGTACCGTCCATTTCAGAGCTTCAGGATGCAGCTGGTCGACCTGGTCGACCGCGTCCTCGAGATGCTCGAGGCTGATCCGGAGTTCGCCTTCACGCTCGACGGCCAGCTGGCAACGATCGATGACTACCTCGAGATCAGGCCCGAGCAGACCGGGCGGCTGAAGCGTCACGTCGCCAGCGGGCGGCTGGCCATCGGTCCATGGCAGGTCCTGATGGACGAGTTTCTCGTCAGCGGCGAGACCCTCGTCCGCAACCTGGAGATGGGATGGGCGCGGGCGCTCGACTTCGGTGAGCCGATGCAGGTCGGCTACCTGCCCGACATGTTCGGCCATGTTGCCCAGATGCCACAGATCCTGCGCCGGGCCGGCCTGGCCGATGCCGTCGTGTGGCGGGGAGTGCCCGCCGCGGTCGATCGCCACGCGTTCCGCTGGGAGAGCCCCGACGGCTCATGGGTTCGCGGCGAGTACATGCCCTCCGGGTACGGCAATGCCGCCGGCATGTTCGCCGTCCCGGACGGGCTCGACGCAGCGGCGGCCCGCTTCGTCCGCTGGGCACGCCCGTGGTTCGGAGACGACCCCGTGCTTGCCATGTACGGCACCGATCACACCGCGCCGGTCCCCGAGCTGGCGGCGCTGGTGAGCCGGCTCAACGAGGTCCATGAGGCATCGAACATGCGGATCAGCACCCTCTCGCAGTATGTCGATGGCGCGCCGGCGCTCACGCCCGACGATCCATGCTGGCGCGGCGAGATGCGCTCCGGCGCCCGCGCCAACGTGCTCATGGGCGTCGCCAGCGCGCGGATCGACATCAAGCAGGCGGCCGGCCGTGCTGAGACGCTGCTCGAGCGTTACGCCGAGCCGCTGAGCTCGTTGCATCTCGGCCCGGAGGCCTGGCCGGACCCATTCCTGGCGCTGGCGTGGCGAAAGGTGATCGAGAACAGCGCGCATGACTCGATCTGCGGCTGCAGTGTCGATCCGGTCGTCAGCCAGGTCCTCGTCCGCTTCGCCGAGGCGGAGCAGATTGCCGGAACGCTCGCCCGGCGCGCGGCCGCAGCCATCAGCATCGCCGTCCCGCGCGGCGCGGTGAGCGTCGTGAATCCATCCCCGACCGCGCGGACCGGTCTCGTCGAGGCCGAGCTCCTCATCCCGGAGACGTGGGAATCGGTGGCGCTCGAGACCCCTGATGGCAGCTTGCTCGCGAGCCAGGAGCTGAGCCGGAAGGATCCGATCCTGTTCGATGCATCTCTCCGCGGTGACGAGGTGGACGACCTCTTCCGACGCTTCCACGGCCGCGAAGTGTTCGACCACGCCTGGAACGGCTACACGGTCGACGGACACGCCATGACGTTCGAGGTGGACACCGACCCTGACCCGGTGTGGCTCGACGTGGACGGTCTGCGCGCCGATGTCACGGCCACGATGCGCGCCGAGCCGGACGAGACCTGGCGGATCAGGATCGTGGCCCGGCCACGACGAACGCTGGCTGCCGGCGTCCCGACGCCGGCGCTGGGCTGGACGGCCATCCGCCCCGTCGACGGCGCCGGATCGATCACCAACCCCGTGCGCGTGGATCGTCGCAGCCGCACGATGACCAACGGCCTGCTGACGGTGGTGGTGCGCGAGGATGGGACGCTGCGGATCGAGTCCGCGGACGGCGTGATGACCGACGGCGTGGGCCGCGTCGTGGACGGCGGCGACTTCGGCGACTCCTACAACTACGCACCCCCGACGTCGGACCTGATGGTCGACACGCCGTCATCGGTCACAGTGGAGAGTGACCTGTCCGGACCTGTGCGCGGGCGACACACCGTCACCCGTCGCTACGCGTGGCCGGCCGGCATGCTGCCCGATGGATCAGCGCGGACGGCTGAGACCGAGCCGACGGATGTTGTCATGGAGGTCGAGCTGCGCGCCGATGAGCCATTCGTCAGGATCTGCCTGGCCTTCGACAACCACTCGGACGACCATCGCGTGCGCCTGCATGCCCCGCTCCCCCGCCGCGCCGATGCATCCCACGCGGAGGGTCAGTTCGCCGTGGTCGAGCGCGGCATGACCGGCGAGGGCGGCTACCGCGAGGAGCCGCTGGCGACCTACCCCGCGCACGGTTGGGTCGACGCCGGCGGCCTGGCCATCCTGCTCGGTCACCTGGCGGAATACGAGCTGACCCATGCGCCCGAGACCGCCTCGGGTCGTGAGCTCGTCCTGACCGTCCTGCGCTCGACCGGCCTGATCAGCCGCAACGACAACCCGTACCGCCAGGACCCGGCCGGTCCGGCGCTCGCCATCCCGGATGCACAGATGCGCGGGCCGTGGAGGATGGAGGTCGCGCTGTACCCGCACCGCGGCGGCTGGCTGGAAGGTGGCGTCACGCGTGCCGCCGAGCAGTATCGTCATCCCCTCCTGGCGGCGCCCGGTGCCGGGGTCGCGGATGCCCCATGGCCGCCCGAGCGGGCCGGCAGCGACGCCCTGCGGATCTCCGGCGGCGACGGCGTCGT
>JBQTHZ010000110.1:0-8796 GCA_052388515.1 Chloroflexota bacterium
GCGGCCTCGCCATGTGCTTCCTGGTCGCACCGAACACGTCCGCCGTGCGGATCGAGGCGGCCGTCCATGCCTCCACCGGCTTCCTGTACGTCGTGCCGCTGTTCGGGGTGACGGGCGCGCGCGAGGCGGTCGCGCCCGGCGCAGCCGAGCTGATCGCATCGATCCGGGAGCGCGCCGCCGGACGGGTTCCGGTGGCGGCCGGGTTCGGGCTGAGCATTCCGGGCCAGGTCGCCGCGTTGGCCCCCGCGGCCGACGGGTTGATCATCGGCTCCGCACTGGTGGCTTCCGTGCGCGACGGCGGCCCGCGGCGGATGGGCGCCCTGGTGCGGTCCCTTGCCTCGGCCACGTCGCGGTCCTAGTCCCCATGCGATCCTCGGTCCCGAGCCGCCGGTGCCTCCCGGGCGGAGTCCCGCGATTCGCGTACCTGGCGGCACGCGACATGCGATCCTGATCGGCATGTGCTTCGATACCGATTCTCGACCTCCGCTCCCGCCGATCCGCGGAAGCGCCCTCGACGCCGGGAGCGTCAGCCTCACCAGCCGGGACGGCACCACGTTCCCTGCCTACGAGGCTCGCCCCGACAGGCCCTCGGGCGCCGGGATCGTGATCCTGCCCGACGTTCGCGGTCTCCACCCGTACTACGAGGAGCTCGTGCTGCGCTTCGCGGAAGCGGGCGTCGATGCCGTGGCCATCGACCTGTTCGGCCGCACGGCCGACTCTCCGAATCGCGGCGATGGGTTTGAATACGAGCCGCATGTCATGCAGCTGAATGCCTCGACCGTCGACGCGGACGTGGCCGCGGCGGCCGCGCATCTGCGCGGTCGCGTGGATCGGCTCTCCACGATCGGCTTCTGCCTCGGCGGACGGATCAGCCTGGTCCAGGCGGCCAGGGGGCTCGACCTGGCGGGCGTCATCGGCCTCTATCCATGGCCGGTCGGTCCTCATCGCACCGGCTATCCGGCACCTGCCGACGAGGCGCCGCGCTTCGCCTGCCCGGTGCTTGCCATCTACGGCGGTGCCGATGCGGGCATCCCGGCGGAGCACCACGCCGCCTTCGACCGCGCGCTGGACGACGCGAGCGTGTCGCACAGGACCGTCGTCTACGAGGACGCCCCGCACTCGTTCTTCGACCGCAAGGCGGCCGACTTCGCCGATGCCAGCACTGCAGCCTGGCGCGAGATCCTGCACTTCATGAGCGTCTCGGCCTGAGTGAGTGGTCGGCCTCGCGATGCATCGCCGCGCCAACGCCGGAGCTGCCCGGCGGGCGCGATTCCCGCCATCCATGGCCGCTGGCTGAGCCTGAGCGGTGCCCGGCGGCGCGGCTCAGGCACATGGGTCCTGCATGGACCGCGAGCATCGCGCCGCAGACCGGGATCCGGCGAGCTGGTCTCGATGGATCGTGACGACGAACCTGATCTACTCGTCGTCGAGGGGGTAGACGGGGACCTCGCGGGCGCGGGCGTGGGCGATGACATGCGTGCCGACCTCCACGGTGGCGCTCGACGGCGTGGCCGCCTCGAGCTCGAAGCCAGTCGGGCTGCGGAGGACGTGATGCACCTCGGAGCCGTGGAAGACGCGCCGGACAACGGTCAGCACGCTCTCGGGGCGCGGCGCGCTCGAGAGCCGATGGACCGGCAGCATGTGGAGCTGCTCGGGTCGCAGGAGCACCTCGGCGCGCGCGCCGTCGGCCAGTGAGCTGGATCCGGCGCGGAAGCGACCGACCAGCGTCTGCACCTCGCCGTGGCGCACGTCGCCGGGGAGCAGGTTCGCCTCGCCCACGAAGCCGGCCACGAAGCGGTTGACCGGCCGCAGGTAGAGCTCGTCCGGCGTCGAGACCTGCTCGATGCGCCCGGCGCGCATGACGGCAACCCGGTCGCTGATCTCGAGCGCCTCGCCCTGGTCGTGGGTCACGAAGAGCGTCGTCGCGCCGGCGGTGCGCAGGATCTCGCGCACGTCCCCGCGCAGCTGGGACCGCAGGGTGGCGTCGAGGCTGCTGAATGGCTCGTCGAGCAGGATCAGGGCGGGGTCAGGCGCCAGCGCGCGGGCCAGCGCCACCCGTTGCTGCTGTCCGCCGGACAGCTCGTGCGGCATTCGCCGCTGCAGCCCGGCCAGGCCGACGAGTGCCACGAGTTCGGCGATCCGAGGCCCGCGATCGCGACGCGCCAGCCCGAAGCCGATGTTTCCGGCGACATCGAGGTGGGGAAAGAGCGCGGATTCCTGGAAGACCATGCCGATCCGCCGCTCCTCCGGCGCGACGTGGCGCCGTGGACCCGCGACGACACGTCCGCCGATCTCGATGCCACCGCCGTCCGACCGCTCGAATCCGGCCACCAGCCGCAGCAACGTCGTCTTTCCGCAGCCCGATGGGCCCAGCACGGCCAAGAACTCGCCGCGTCGAACGTCGAGATCGACGCGGTCCACCGCCGTCACATCGCCGAAGCGTTTGGTGAGCGCCAGCGTGCGGAAGGCGTACCCTTGATCGACGGTCGTGCCGGTCATCTCGGGCATTGTGCCCTGCGCCCGCTCGACGGTCGCCGTCATCGGTCTCGCTCCTGGCGAAGGATGAAGGTCAGCGAGCACGCGGCCACCATCACCATCAGCAGCGCCGGGGCGGCGGCCCGCGCGAAGAAGCCCTCGCTCGTGGCGCTCCAGATGCGGACGGCGAGGGTGTCGAAGCCGGTCGGCGCCAGCAGGATGGTGGTCGGCAGCTCCTTCATGGCGGTCAGGAAGACGAGCGCCGCACCGGCCGCCAGCCCGGGCCGGATGATCGGCAGGGTGACCTCGCGCAGGACCGCGCCGGGGCGGCGTCCGAGGGTCCGGGCGACCTCCTCGATCCGTGGGCTGACCTGGAGCAACGAGGCGCGCGTGATGCCGACCGCCTCCGGGGCGAAGCGGACGAGGTACGCGACCAGGAGGAGCGGGAGGGTCTGGTAGATCGCCGGCAGGAAGCGGGCGGCCACGAAGACGAAGGCGAGGCCGATGACGATCCCGGGAAGCGCGAACCCGGCGTAGGTTGCCCGCTCGACGACGGCCGACAGCATGCCGCGGTGACGGACCGCCAGCACGGCGACCGGGATCGAGGCCAGCACCGCCAGCAGCGCTGCAAGCCCGGAGGCGATGACCGAGTTGATGGTGGCGTCGACGACCAGGGTGAGCGGTTCCCCGGCGGCGAGGCCGCGAAGGAGCCAGAACAGGATCGTCCCGATCGGCACCACCACGGCGAGCCCGACGACGAGGAGACAGAGGGCCATGGCCGGCCAGCGCCACGCCTCCAGGTGCACGACGGCGGCGGATCGCCGCGCTCCGCCGCCCGACCCGTGGTACCGGGCGCGCCCCCTCAGCCTGGACTCGGCGAGGAGGACGCCGGCCGTGCAGGCCACGAGCATGAGGGCCAGGACGGCGGCGAGCGTTGGATCGAAGCTGGCGCGGTACTGCACGTAGATCGCGCGGGTGAACGAGTCGAACTGGAGCAGGCTCACCGCGCCGAAGTCGGCAAGCGTGTAGAGCGCGACCAGCAGCGCGCCGGCGGTGATCGCCGGTCGCAGCTGGGGAAGCGTCACCGAGACGAAGGTGCGCCATGCTCCGTGCCCGAGCGAGCGGCTCACCTCCTCGTACGCTGGATCGAGGCGCAGCAGCGCCCCGCGCACGCTGAGCACGACGTACGGGAAGCTGAAGAGGGTCAGTGCCAGGGCAGCCCCCGGAAAGCCGTAGAGCTCCGGAAGCCGCGTCACGCCGAGCGGCTCGAGGAGCGACTGGAGCGCGCCGCGGGGGCCGAATGTGGCGACGACCGCGTAGCCGCCCACGTAGCTCGGCACGACGAGCGGCAGGATCGAAAGGATCGTCCACCCGCGGCGCCAGGGGAGGTCCGATCGCGTCGTGAGCCACGCGATGGGGACGCCGACCAGGACCGCGGCGGTCGTGACGGTCGCCGCCAGCAGGAGCGTGCGCCCGAGGACGCCGACCGTCCGATCGCGCAGCACGAGGCCGAGCGCATCCTCGCTCGAGCCCGCGAGCACCGCGAGGTAGGCGATGGGCAGCAGTCCGAGCAGGGCGACGACAAGCCCCGCGCCCGCCAGCCAGGCCGGCGGCGCGGGGCGGGCTGCGCCTGCGGGTCGCGGCGCGACGGTTTCCATCGGTCCTCCCTAGAGGATGCCGACCTCCTGCAGAAGCTCGAGCGTGCCCTCGAGGTCGGCAAGGTCGGACAGGTCGATCTCGGGCGTCCCGATCTCGTCGAGCGGCGGCATCTCGGCACTCGGCTCGACGCCCTCGATGAGGGGGTACTCCTTCGTCTCGTCGGCGAAGTACTCCTGCGCCGGCTCCGAGAGGAGGAACTCCGCGAGCACGCGGGCCGCCTCGTCGTTCTCGGCGGTGTCCAGGATGCCGACGCCGGCGACGTTGACGAGCGCACCGGCGTCTCCATCGGTCAGGAAGTAGTTTGCCGCCGTGGCATCCGGGTCCTCCTCGAGCCGCTGCATGAGGTAGTAGTGATTGATGAATGCGACATCCACCTCGCCGGCGATCACCGCGTCGAGCGCCGGGTTGTTGCCCTCGTACACGCTCGGCTCATTTGCCTGGATGCCTTCCAGCCACTCGCGAGCCCGGTCCTCGCCCTCGACTTCGCGCAGGGCGGTCACGAACGACTGGAACGAGCCGTTCGTCGGGGCCCAACCGATGCGTCCCGACCACTCCGGATCGGTGAATCCGAAGATGGAGTCGGGGAGGTCCGCCTCCGACAGGCTCTCGGTGTTGTACGCCACGACCCGCGCGCGTCCACTCACGCCGACCCATGATCCGTTCGGCGACCGAAATCGCTCGTCGACCGCCCCCAGGATCTCTTCCGGCAGCGCGGCCAGCAATCCCTGCTCCGCGACCGCTCCGAGCGCCCCCGCGTCCTGCGCGAAGAACACATCCGCGGGTGAATTCTCGCCCTCGGTCAGGATCAGGTTCGCCATCTCGGCGGTGTCACCGTACCGCGCTTCGACCTCGATCCCGGTCGCATCGCTGAAGTCGGCGAGCAGCGGTCCGACCAGCTCCTCGCTGCGGCCCGAGTAGACGGTAACGGTGCCACCTTCAGCGTTCGCAGAGCCGGCTGGCTCTGACGCGGTGGGCTCGGTGGTGCATGCGGCGAGGACGAGGGCCGTGGCTGCCCCGATCGGCAGCAGGCGACGCAGCTGGTTCAAAGGAATGACGCTCCGTTGTGATTGGATCAACGAGGAGTAAGGCTAGCCTTACTCTTTTCGTTCGTCAAACCAAATCACCGATGAACCAGTCGGATTTGCGTCGTCACGCGTCGGGGTGGGGGCCACCTTCGCCAAGTGCCTCGGCGGTCAGGACCTCATCGGCCCAGTGGTCGTGCATCCAGGCCAGGTGCTCCCAGCGCGAATCCACGATGCGCATCGTGTCCCAGGCGGGCATCTCCTGCTGCTCGATGATCGTCATCTTGGCCGGATCGACCTCGTAGACGTGGTCGAAGCGCTGGATCACGTCATCGGTGATGCGCCGCGCCTCCGGGGGCTCCTGGGCGGAGAGCCGGAACCTGATCATCGGAACACCTTCTCGTCCAGTCCGTACGCCCGGTCGAGCTCGTACTTGCCGGGATTCATGATGTTGTTCGGGTCGAGGGCCGCCTTGATCTTCATCATCACGTCAAACCCGCCACCCATCTCGACCGGCACCAGCTCCGCGTCGCCCTCGCGCGTCGCGCCGTGGCAGGCGGTGATCGAGCCGCCGTGGTCGAGCGCCACCTGCGCGATCTCCCGCTTGCACGCCACCCAATCGGGCCAGTTGTCGTCCGACAGCTTCTGCTCCCAGATGCCGATGTCGATCTCGACCAGGTAGTCGCCCCAGGGCTTGTAGGCGCCGTTCGTGTAGCAGAACATGCCCCAGTCATCGAGGATGCCCGTCGCCGCGATGTACCGATCGGCGATGGCGTGCCACTTCTCCATCACCGCCGGCAGCTGGCTGTAGTTGATCGAGGCGTCCTCGCAGTGCCAGCTCATGGGAACCACCTCCCCGGTTCGCAGCCGCCCGTGGAGCGGCGTGGCGTATCGGTCATGGCGGCTGGCCCAGTCGCCGGAGCTGATCTCGTCGCCGAGGTACGTCCCGCCCGACTCCCGACCGACGCGCATGATGCGCCGCGCCGCCGGCTCGACCTCGTCTCGCGTGCCGTACATGGCCGTCGCCACCACTGCCCGCACGTGATCGGGGCGGGGGATGTAGGCCTCGTCGTCGCGACGCAGGTAACGCAGCTTGTACTCGTCGAACAGCACCACCCCGCCGAGCGAGGCGAGGCCCGACTTCGTCAGCGCGCCGGTCGATTCCCACGCCGCCGTGAAGGACGGATAGTGGAAGAAGGCGGCGAACTCCATCTCCGGCCGCGGAACGAGCTCGAGCGTCGCCTCCGTGACGATCCCGAGCGTGCCCTGGTGGCCCATGAGCAGGTGCTTGAGCTGGAATCCGGTCGAGGACTTGCGGATCTTGCGGCCCCCGCCGTCGCCGACCTCGATGATCTCGCCGGTGGGCAGCACGATCTGGAAGCTGATGACGAGGTCGCGGGTATGCCCGTAACGGCCTCCGATGAGCGACCAGCCGCTGGTGCCGATCCGCCCCCCGACGAGCGAGCACGGATAGCTCGCCGGGTCGTCCGGATACATGACGCCGTGCCGGCGCAGCTCCTCGTTGAGCTTGAGCATGTTGATCCCGGGACCGACGGTGACGGTGCGGTCGACGAGGTCGACCTCCTTGATCTGGTTCATGCGCTTGACGTCGACGACGATCCCGCGCTTCAGCGGCAGCGCGCCGTCGTTGAGCCCGGTGCCGCCGGCGCGCGGCACGACCGGGATGCGCTCGCGGTTGGCCAGCTTCACGACCTCGCTGACCTGCTCTGCGGTGCGCGGCAGGACGACGAGGTCCGGCACGTACTCCGCCCAGCGATGGACAGGAAACGGCGCCGGGACGCGGGTGCGGTTGTACCGCGCCGCCTTGCCGGTGAGGACGCCCTCGGCCCCGAGGATCGCCCGGAGCTCGTCGACGACGCCGTCACGGATGGGAGTGAGCGCCGTCATGCCGGCACGTCCTGCTGCGGCCCGGCGACGCCATGGACGCCGCGAGGATCGAGGCCGGCCGATTCGGCGACGAGCTCCATGAGGTCGCGCACGTCGATGCCCTGCTCGCCGCTTGCCGCCGACAGCGGCCGTTCCGACCAGACGCAGGCGCTGACCAGGGTGTCCACCTCCAGTTCCTTCGCCCGCGCAACGCGGCGCCGGCTGATCTCGGCGGTGATCTCCGGCTTCTCGATCGCCAGCCCGCCGCCGGCGCCGGAGCAGTACGACCACTGCGTGACGTGGTCGACGTCGATGAACTCGAGCCCGGGGATGGCGCGCAGGATCTCGCGTGGCGAGGCGTGGATGCCCTTGCGCTTGTTGAGCCGGCAGGGATCGTGGTATGTCACGACGCGCTCGATCGGCTCGGTGAGGGTGAGTCGGCCGTCTCGAATGAGCTCGGCCACGAGCTCGGTGATGTGGACGATCTCGAACTCGTAGTCGGGGCCGAAGTACTCGACGTAATCCTCGGTGAAGCTGATGTAGTCGTGCGGATCGAGCGTGATGATCCGCTTCGCACCGTATGACCGCCAATCGGCGACGTTGTGCTCGGCGAGCTGGCGAGCCGCATCGGTGTAGCCCATCTCGGCAGCCGGCCCGCCGCAGCACCATTGCTCGCGCATGAGCCCGAACTCGAGCCCGGCCATCTGGAGCAGCTGGGCGGTCGAGCGCGAGACGCTGGTGCGGTAGAAGGCGGCCTCGCAGTCCACGAACAGGATCGTCTCGCCGCCGACCGGCAGATCCAGGCCCTCAGCCCAGCTCGCAACGGTCTCCTGCGAGACCGGAACGTCGAGCACCGGCTCGGACTTCGCGTCGATGGTCGCCTCCACCCAGCGCTTCCAGTTCGGCTGCTCGATGCCCGATTGGACCGCGAGCGCGCGCATGGCCTTGACGACCTTCACCGTCCGCGTCCGGTTGCGGTAGAAGTCGCCGGTGAACAGCGTGTTCGGGCATCGCAGCTCACAGGCGCCGCACTGTGTGCAGTGGACGTAGTCGTCGGCCACATCGGCGACCGCCAGGTTGCCCTGCTCCATGGCCACGATGTTGGCGTGGAACGCGGTGGGGGTGTGGTTCTCGTTGCGGGTCACCTGCATGACCGGGCAGACCTCGCGACAGAACTTGTGCCCCGAGCTGAAGCAACCGTAGGCGGCGTCTCGCCACTGCTCCACGAAATCGGCCTGGAGCCGGCCGTCGGACATCGGGTCGTACGGGGGTGCGGTCATCGAGCCCTCCGGTCGTTGCTGTGTACCGATCGGTCAGGCGGTGGCGGCAGCACCCTCGAGTGCCGGCATGACCCGATCACGGATGAGCTTCAGCTGAGCATGGGTGTCGATCGCATTCGGCACGTCGATGGAGGTGAAGGCCTTGACGAGGTACGGGTCCACGACCGCGCCGATGACGTGGTTGACCCCGGTCGAGAGGATGTCGCGCTGCAGCCGCCCGACGACCTCGTCCGGAGTGCCGGCCACCGAGAACTTCTCGCCCAGCTCGGGCGTGGTCAGCTCGAGGGCCTTCGGCACGTCGCCGGCAGCGAACGCTTCGAAGATCGGCTTCAGGTCCGCCCCGCTGATCCCATGGCGGTTGAGCTGCTGCTCCGGCATGGCCGACAGGTAGAAGGCGGCCATGATGCGCGCGGTCTCCTTGGCGGCCGCGGAGTCCTCCATGACAGCCATGACCAGCCAGGCGCCGAGGTCGA
>JBQTHZ010000111.1:0-34852 GCA_052388515.1 Chloroflexota bacterium
GGATGATCTGGAACGCGCGGGCAACGTTCACCGAGGCCGCGCTCGGACCGCCCCGCGACGGCGAGGATGATGGACCGATGACCTCCGCGCCGGCCGAGCCGGCCGAATCGCCGTCGCCGTCGGCGTCCCCGTCAGCCTCCCCCTGACGGATGCGCCTCGTCGTCCAGCGCGTCACTCGAGCCTCGGTGCGCTCCGCCGAGGACGTGCTCGGCGAGATCGGGGTCGGCGCCGTCGTCCTCGTCGGCATCGGCAGCGACGACACGCCCGGGATCGTCGACCGGATGGTGGACAAGCTCATCGGCCTGCGCTATTTCGAGGACGCCGATGGACGGACCAATCTCGACATCGCCGATGCCGGCGGCACGCTGCTCGTGGTGAGCCAGTTCACACTGTACGCTGACCTGCGGCGGGGGAGGCGTCCCGGATTCACGGCCGCGGCATTGCCGGACGTCGCGACGTCCCTGGTCGATCGATTCGTCGATCGGCTGCGTGCGGCGGGGCGGCAGGTCGAGACCGGCCGCTTCGGTGCCGCGATGGCGGTCGAGCTGGTGAACGACGGCCCCTTCACGCTCGTCGTCGACTCGGAACGCGACCTCGCCTGACCACGCGCCTTCCGGCCCCCCGCCCGGATGTGCCGGGGTGGCAACGAGTGACGAACTCTAGGTCGAGTCCGGCCCCATCTCCATCGGCTGCTGCCGAGTCGGCAAACGCACGACGAGCGAGGCACCCCGTCAGCCGTCATTCGTTGCCGGCACGGAAACCGTGCAGTCCCGGACACAACGACGCCCGCGTCGTGGCGACGCGGGCGCATCGGTCTCGGGAGGTGAGGTCAGACCTTCTGGGCGGTGCGTCGACAGCGGCTGCAGGCTTTGACCTTCGAGACCTTGCCGTCTGTGGTGACGGTCATCGGCTGGAGGTTGGGCAGCCATCGGCGCAGTGCGCGCTTGCGGTTCATCCCGACGGACTGGGGGTTCCAGCCGGTGATCGGGCGCTTGCCGCAGATGTCGCAGACGCGGGCCATGGTCGAATCAATCTCCACTCACAAAGGGGCCCGCGCGCGGCGCCGGGCGATCGGGATGGTAGCACGCTACGATCGAGCGATGCAATCGAGCCGGCCGGTCAGAGCGTGAGTGTCGCCGCTGCCGACGCCCTCGAGCAGCCGATCCGACGGGCGATCCCGGAGCTCGCGCGCGGGGCAGGCACGCTCGCCAGGCTCGGGATCACGACCGCGCGCGAGGCGCTCTGGTACCTGCCCTTCCGCTACGACGACTTCAGCGAGCTGCGGCGCCTCGCCGATCTGGTGCCTGACGAGAAGCAGTCGGCCCGGGCGACCGTGGCCGCCATCCGCGTGGAGCCCGGCTTCGGTCGCCGCCCGCAGCGGGTGATCGCCCAGCTGACCGATGGCACGGGCAGCGCGGAGGCGATCTGGTTCGGCCGCCGTTACGTCGAGCGGCGTCTCCAGCAGGGCGACGAGGTGATCGTCTCCGGCAGGGTCAGCCTACGCGGCTGGCGATCACAGTTCACCTCGCCCGAGTTCAGCCCGGCCGGCCGCGACTCGGTCCATACCGCGCGGGTCGTCCCGGTCTATCACCTGACCGCGGGCGTGACCCAGAAGCGGCTGCGCGAGCTGCTGGCCCGCATCCTCGGCCATGCGCTCCCCGCCGTGGTCGACCCGTTGACCGATGACGAGCGCCGGGGCCTGCCCGCCCTGGACGACGCCCTGCGCACGGCGCACTTTCCCGAAGACGCGGCCGACGTCACCGAGGCGCTCGACCGGCTCGCGTTCGACGAGCTGCTCGCCCTCCAGCTCACGCTCGCGCAGGCGCGCGAGTCGCGCGCCGGGTTGAAGGCACCCCGCATCGCGGTGACCGACGCGGACAGCGCCGAGATCATCGCGGCGCTGCCATTCACCCTGACCGACGACCAGGCAGCGGTCGTCACCGAGATCCTCGACGACATCGCCAACGAACGGCCGATGCGGCGCCTCCTCCAGGGCGATGTCGGCAGTGGCAAGACCGCGGTCGCGGCCGTGGCGCTTGCCGCGGCCGTCCGTGCCGGCTGGCAGGGCGCCCTGATGGCGCCGACCGAGATCCTGGCGCGCCAGCACCACGCCGGACTCGCGCCGCTGCTCGACGGCCTCGGCGTGCGGGCCGAGTTCCTGTCGGGCTCACTGCCGGTGGCCCGGAAGCGGGAGATCCATGATGCCATCGCGGCCGGTGCGGCCGAGGTCGTGATCGGCACGCACGCCGTCATCAGCGAGGCGGTCGACTTCCCGCGGCTCGGCCTCGTGATCGTCGACGAGCAGCACCGCTTCGGCGTCGGCCAGCGGGCGGCGCTCCAGGCGAAGGGCAGCGGCGGGGAGCCGCACGTGCTCGCGCTGACCGCGACGCCGATTCCGCGGACCCTCGCCCTCTCCGTGTACGGCGATCTCGCGATCAGCACCATCAGGCAGCTGCCGCCCGGACGCGAGCCGATAGGGACCGAGATCCGCGATCGACGCGCGCTTCCGAGGATCGAGGCCTTCATGGCCGCCGAGGCGGCGGAGGGCCGCCAGACGTTCGTGGTCGTGCCGCTGGTGGCCGAGTCTGCCGCGCTCCAGGTGGCGAGCGCCGAGGCCGAGGCGGAGCGGTTGCGCGTGGCGCTGCCGCAGCTGCGGATCGGGATGGTCCACGGCCAGCAGAAGGCGGACGTCCGCGACGCGACGATGACCGCCTTCGCGGCGGGCGAGATGGACCTGCTGGTGGCGACCACCGTCATCGAGGTCGGCATCGACGTGCCGAACGCGAGCGTGATCCTGATCGAGGATGCAGAGCGCTTCGGCCTGGCGCAGCTCCACCAGCTGCGAGGTCGCGTCGGCCGTGGCCGGCATCGGTCCTTCTGCATCCTGCTCTCGGACATGACCGATGATCTGGTTACCCGACGCCTGGACGTCGTTCGCGGCTCGAGCGACGGCTTCGCGATCGCCGAGGCCGACATGGAGCTGCGCGGGGCGGGAAACCTGCTCGGCACCCGCCAGTCCGGTCTCCCGCCGCTGCGGGTGGCATCGCTCTTCGATCCGCGGCACATCGAGCTGGCCCAGCGCGCGCGCACGATCGCTGATGGGATCGTCGGCAACGATCCGTCCCTGCTCGATCGCCCGCTGCTGGCCCGGCTGCAACGCGACTTCGCGCCGATCGAGGAAGAGGGCGACGCAGCCTGATGCGCGTCATCGCCGGTGTGGCGCGGGGCCAGCCGCTCTCGGCGCCCCGCGAACCAGGTACGCGGCCGATCACCGACCGCGTCAAGGAGACGCTGTTCGGCATTCTCGGCGAGCGGGTGCCGGAGGCGCGGGTCCTGGACCTGTACGCCGGCAGCGGGGCCATCGGGATCGAGGCGCTCTCGCGTGGGGCTGCCCACGCCACGTTCGTGGAGCGGGCCCGGCCGGCGCTCGCCGCCCTGCGCGCCAACCTCGAGCGGGTGCGCCTCTCGGAGCTCGCCACGGTCGCGCCGGTGGACGTCGAGCGCTTCCTGGAGGGAGCGGTCGGCGAGCCGTGGGACCTCGTGTTCCTCGATCCGCCGTACGAGCTGCGTGCTATCGTGGCGCCGCTTCGCGCCGTCGAGCCCCACCTCGCTCCCGACGCGATGATCGTGGTCAAGCACTTCTGGCGCACGGAGATGCCCGACGTGCCGGGACTGGAGTCGGTCAGACAACGCCGGTTTGGCGAGACGATGCTCAGCTTTCTGGAGGCTCGAGGCCGATGACACGGGTGGCAGTCTTTCCCGGCTCCTTCGACCCGATGACGAACGCCCACCTCGACGTCGCGCGCCGCGCGTCGGGGTTGTTCGATCGCCTCGTCATCGGCGTGCTCAACAATCCGAAGAAGGCGCCGCTGTTCAGCATCGACGAGCGCGTCGACCTCATCGGCCAATGCGTCGCCGACCTCGGAGCCCACGTGAGCGTGGACGCCTTCGACGGTTTGACGGTGGCATTCGCACGCCGTCACCAGGCGGGCTTCATCGTCCGCGGCCTGCGAGCGGTGAGCGACTTCGAGGCCGAGCTGCAGATGGCGCTGACCAACCGAAAGCTTGCACCCGAGGTCGACACGACGTTCCTGATGACTGCGCTCGAGTTCGGCTACGTGAGCTCGTCGCTGACCAAGGAGGTCGCGCGCTTCGGTGGCGACATCAGCCCCATGGTCCCCGGACCGGTCGCCTCCGCGCTGACCGAGCGACTCAGCACCGACCCGCGCGTATAATCGCGGCCAAGGAGGGGTGCGCCACGGACATCATCTTCCTGGTCGAGCGGCTCGAATCGCTGGTGGCGGCCGGCAAGCGCCTGCCCCTGACGAACAACGTCGTGCTCGACCAGGCGACCGTACTCGAGCTGATCGACCAGCTCCGGTCGTCGGTGCCGGACGAGGTTCGGCAGGCGCGACGCATCACCGAAGAAGCCGGTCGCATCACCGAGCGCGCCCGTGACGAGGGCGACGCGATCATCGCACGAGCCCAGGAGCAGGCTGCGCAGATGCTCGAGGAGCGTGAGCTCGTGCGTGCGGCCAAGGAGCGCGCCGGCGAGCTGCTCGAGCATGCCCAGGCCGAGGCGCGCGAGGTGCGCCGCGGCGCCGATGAGTACGCTGCC
Source organism: Chloroflexota bacterium (assembly GCA_052388515.1). Lineage (GTDB taxonomy): Bacteria > Chloroflexota > Limnocylindria > QHBO01 > QHBO01 > JACDBZ01. The sequence continues at coordinate 4,619 of JBQTHZ010000111.1, forward strand.
GGCGTGCTGATCCGCCTCGAGGGCGAGTGCATCAAGGCGCTCACCAGCATCAAGCGCGGCATCGACATGCTCGACGAGCGGCATCGCCCTTCCGCCACCAATGACGGAGTGCCCGAGTCCGGTGCCATCGTGGTGGATCCGGAGGAGCAGGCCGCCACTCGGCCATGATCTCGTACAACGTCGCCGGGCTCCTCCGGGAGCCACCCGGCGCGATCCGCGATGTCCGGCTGCGCGACCGATACGTCACGCTCGGCGCCGATGTCGAGCTTGCCGGTCCCCTCGATGCCGACCTCCGCCTCCAGCGCACGAACCGAGGCATCATCGTTCGTGGCAGCGTCCGCGCGCCGTTGCGCCGGACCTGCGCACGCTGCACCGATGCCTACGTCGAGGAGGTCCGTGTCGGCGTCGACGAGGAGTTCCTGCCGAGCATCGATCCCGACACGGGAGCACCGGTGACGATCGAGGCGGGGGAGGAGGACGCCAGCCTGCGCATCGACGCGCATCACGAGATCGACCTCGACGGTGTCATCCATGACGAGCTGGCCCTCACCGATCCGATGCACCCGCTCTGCCGTCCCGACTGCCCCGGCCTCTGCGTCGAGTGCGGCGGACGCATGGATACCGGCGATCATATGCACGGCGGCGAGGAGATCGATCCGCGCCTGGCCGGACTGGCCGCACTGCTGCGCGACCGCGACGACTGAGGGTCCTGTTTCCGCGCAGGAATCCGCCGAAATCTCGGATCGGGCGGGCACGACGAACGCGCGTCGCGGGGCACCCCGCTCGCCACTCCACGAGCCGTCCGGCTATACTGCGGCGTCCCGTCACGTATCGGTCAAGGAGTTCCGCGTGGGCGTTCCCAAGCGAAAGGTATCCAAGGCGCGCCAGGGTGAGCGCCGCGCGCATCTCGCCATCAGCGCGCCGCCGCTCGTCGAGTGCGAGCATTGTCACGAGCTGAAGCGCGCGCATCACGTCTGCCCCACCTGCGGCTGGTACGCGGGCCGTGAGGCGGTCGCGATCGAGCCGGTCGCGCCGGTCGAAGGCCAGCGCTAACACCGATGCGCATCGCGGTCGACGCGATGGGAGGCGACCACGCCCCTCGCGAGATCGTCCGCGGCGCAATCGACTACGCACTGCACAGCACCGACGAGATCATCCTCGCCGGTGACGTCCCGCGTCTCGAACGCGAAGCTGCCGCCTACGGCAGGGAGCTCCCCGCCACGGTGCGATTCGTCGACGCTCCCGAGCTGATCGGGATGGACGAGCACCCCGCCACGGCACTGCGGTCGAAACGGCGATCGTCGATCGTGGTCGCCACCGATCTCGTGCGCGACGGCGACGCCGATGCCGTGGTCAGCGCCGGCTCGACCGGCGCCACGATGGCGGCCGCTGTCTTCCGCCTCGGGCGGATCGAGGGGATCGACCGTCCCGCTCTGCCAGCGCACATGGTCACCGCCACCGGCCCGGTCATGCTCCTCGACGTGGGTGCCAACGTCGACTCCGACCCTGAGAACCTCGTCCAATTCGCTGCGATGGGCGCGATCTTCGCCGAGCACGTGCTGCACGTCCACAACCCGCGCATCGGCCTGCTCAACATCGGCGAGGAGGTCGAGAAGGGTGACGACCTGGCCCGCCAGGCGTACGCCAAGCTTGCGGCCCTGGACCTGCACTTCGTCGGCAACGTGGAGGCCCACGACATGATCGCGCACCGCGCCGACGTCGTGGTCTGCGACGGCTTCGTCGGGAACGTGGTGATCAAGTTCTTCGAGGGCATCACGAGCTTCATCTTCCGAGCGCTGCGCGAAGATCTCCAGCAGGGACCGATCGCGCCCCTCGCGCTGCTCGCGCTCAAGCCCGGCTTCGACCGCATGCGGGCGCGCTTCGATTACGAGCGCTACGGAGGGGCGCCGCTGCTCGGCGTGAAGGGCGTCAGCATCGTCACCCACGGCCGCGCGAAGGGTCGCATGATCGAGAACGCCATCCGGGTCGCGTCCGAGTCGGCAGAGGCACGCGTGCCGCAGCTGATCGCACAGTGGACGCAGGAGCATCCCGCGCTCGCACATCGCGGCGTCCGGTCGCGCATCGCCGCGCGCCTGCACCGGGACCGGGGCTGAGAGCCGTGCCGACCAGGACGAGGCATCGACGCCAGGCATCCGCCGCGGGGATGCTCGCGCGCCGACTTGCCCTGCTGGCACTGTTCGAGGATGAGTTTCGGCCCGGCAGCGCCGAGAAGGCGCTCGATCGCCTGGCTGCCGAGCGCGACGTGCCGGATGACGTCCGTGCCCATGCGGCGACGATCATCAACGGAGTCTCGGAGCACCGCGCGGATCTCGACGATCGGATCGCCGCCGAGGCACCGCAGATCCCGGTTCCTGAGCTCGGTCGCGTTGAGCGTACGATCCTCCGGAGCGCCATCTACGAGGTGCTATACTCCGCCGCGACCCCGAGCGGGGAGACGATGCGTGATGCCGTATCCCTCGCCCGGATCTACGCCGGCGACGCTGCGCGGCGCCTCGTCAATGGCGTGCTAGGAAGCGTTTCCAGATCATCGGGTGGAGGAACCTGAAGTCGTGACAGACGGGACCACGTACGAACGTCTCAAGAAGCTCATCGTCGAGCAGCTCGGCGTCGACGAAGAAGAGGTTCAGCCCCAGGCCTCCTTCGTCGAGGACCTCAATGCCGATTCGCTCGACCTGGTCGAGCTCATCATGAGCCTCGAAGAGGAGTTCGGCATGGAGATCTCGGATGAGGATGCCGAGAAGATCCAGAAGGTCCAGGACGCCGTCGACTTCATCGAGGAGCACCAGCAGTAGCCTTGGCCGGGTGACCTCCCTGGGCGCCCTTGCCGACGCGTTGCGCCGGCTCGTCGGCCGAATCGGTTCCAGGCTTTCTTCTGAGCCGCCACGTCCGCCCCCTCGTGAGCATGAATTCGTGGCACTCGGCGATCGCCTCGGCATCTCCCTACGTGACCCGGAGCTCATCCGTCAGGCGTTCGTCCACAGCTCCTTCTTCAACGAGAACCCGGAGGTCACGGCGGGCCACAACGAGCGCCTCGAGTTCTACGGCGATGCCGTCATCGGCGTTGCCGTCAGCCGGCTCCTGTTCGAGCGCTACCCCGATGAGGACGAGGGATTCCTGACCGCCCGCCGCGCAGCCCTCGTCAACCGCGAGGCGCTCGCCGCCATGGCGCTCTCGATCGGCCTGGACCGCTATCTGATGCTCGGCCGCGGCGAGACCGATGGTGGCGGCGCCACCCGTCCATCGGTGCTGGCCGCGTGCTTCGAGGCACTGGCCGGTGCCCTCTCGCTGACCGAGGGCACCGAACGTGCCGAGGCCGTGCTGGAGCGACTCTTCGTGCCGCACCTCGAGGCGCTGGCCTCGATCTCGGGGCCGCCGAAGTCGGCGAAGTCGCTGCTCCAGGAGTGGAGCCAGCGCTACCGGGGGGTCAAGCCGAACTATCAGCTCCTCGACACCAGCGGTCCGCCGCACGACCAAAGGTTCCGGGTGTCGGTCGTCATCGACGGCGCTGCCCTCGGCCACGGAGCTGGATCGAGTCGACAGCGAGCCGAGGAGCAGGCGGCCGCCGCCGCACTGGCAGAGCTGCCGGACGTGCCGGATGACTCCATGCAGCGGAGCGCCCCGTGAGCCGCCTCCGCGAGCTGCGTCTCCACGGCTTCAAGTCCTTCGCCGATCAGACTCGCTTCGTCTTCGAGCCGGGCGTCAACGCTGTGATCGGCCCGAACGGATCGGGGAAGAGCAACATGGCGGACGCGGTTCGCTGGGTGCTCGGGGAGCAGTCCAACCGCTCGCTGCGCACCCGCCGCGCCGATGACGTGATCTTCGGCGGCTCCGACCAGCGCAAGCCGCAGGGCATGGCCGAGGCGATGCTGACGCTCGACAATACCGATGGTTGGCTCCCGATCGACTTCGCCGAGGTCTCGATCGGGCGGCGTGCGTACCGGTCCGGTGAGGGCGAGTACCTGATCAATGGGGCGCGCGCGCGGCTGCGGGACGTCGTGGAGCTGCTGGGCGCGGGCCGGTTGGGCGCCAACGAGCTGGTCGTGGTCGGCCAGGGGACCGTGGACGCTGCGCTCTCCCTGCGACCAGAGGAGCGTCGCCAGCTCTTCGAGGAGGCGGCGGGCGTCAAGGGACTCCAGGTGAAGCGAAACGAGGCCTCCGGGCGGCTGACACGCGCCCATGACAACCTGACCAGGGTCAGCGACCTGGTGGGCGAGCTCAAGCCACAGGTGCGGCGGCTGGCACTGCAGGCCGAGCATCAGCAGCAGCACGACACGCTGGGAGCACGGGCGCGAGCGCTGGTGACGACGTCGCACCGTCGTCGCGAGCAGGCCGCGAGGGCGGCCCTCGGAGAAGCGCGCCGGCAGGCGGCGGCGGCGGACGCGGCGCTCGCCGCGTACCGGGATGCCCAGGAGGCGAGCCGGGTGGCGATCGCTGCTGCCGAGGAGCGCTACTGGTCGGCCGATGAGGCATCACGGGACGCGGCGAGCGCGAGTCAGCGATCCAGCGAGGAGCTCATCCGGCTGGAGGGTCGGCTCGATGCCATCGTGGCGCGCGAGGCGGAGCTGGCCGCAACGCTCGGGCGCGAGGAAGGCGAACTCGAGGCCTCGTTGGCAGCGTTGGCCGCGCTGTCCGAAGGGACGGTCGAAGCCAATGTCGAGCCCGCAATCGCCGCCGCTGCGAGCGCGGAGCAGGCATGGCAGGCCGCTCTCGCGGAGCTGGCCGCGGCCGACGATGCGCTGCTGGCCGCCGAACAGGGCGTCGCGGAGATTCGAGCCCGCCACAGCGACCTGATCGCATCTCGCGCGCGTGCCTCCGAGGAGGATGCGCGGCATCGGGCCCGCCTCGAGCATGCGCTCCATGAGCGAGAGGCGGCCGAGCGCGCGCTCGGTGAGCTGCGCGTCGGTGCCGGACAGGCCGCCGACCAGCATGATCACGCGACGCACCAGGTTGCCACGACCCTGGTGACGCTCGACGCACGCGCCGTCGAACGCGATGCTGCGCAGGAGCTCGCAGACGGGACGCGGCGCGCGGTGATCGAGCTCACCGAGACACTGCAGGCGGCGCGGGCCGAGCTGGCTGCCATCGCGGAGCCGCACGGTGCCGCCGCGCGTCTCGGGCGCCGGCTCTCGGCCGCCGGCTGGCGGACCCTGCTCGACGCGGTTCCCGCGCCGGAGGACTCCTGGCCGGCCATCGAAGCGGTGGTCGGCGGCGAGCTGGAGAGCGCTCTCCTGTGGGCAGACGAAGACCCGACCGGAGAGATCGGCGATGCGCGGGGTGCGGCGCGGTTGCTCGCTCTCGACGACGGCGCCGGGGTCGACGGGCGCCAGGCCGCGCTGGCCGCGGTGACTGCCGAGCGGACACTCGCCGATTGGATCGGCATCTCGACGGGGCCGCGCGCGTTTGCGCGCACCGTGGTGGCGCCCGACCTGCAGGCGCTGCTGGGCGGCTGGCGACGTCTCCCTGCGGGTTGGGCGGCCGTGACCCTCGACGGCGACTTCGCCGACGCTCGCGGCCTCGTCATTCGCGGCCGCGGCGATCCACCTGGCGGATCCGATGCGCGAGCGCATGCACGGCGTCGAGAGCTCGAGCACGCGGTCGCGGACATCGCGAGCCGCTTCGCCGACGCGCAGCAGTCCGCGCACACCGCGAGCGAGACCCTCCGCTCGGCGCGCGGTGAGCATCTCGCAGCCCGAGAGGCACATGACGAGGCCGAGCGCGCGACACGCGTGGGGCGCGAGGCACGCGCCGCGGCCGTGGCCGCGGTCGAGCGGGAGGAGGAGCGCGTCCGGGTGCTCGCAGGCGAGCTGGCATCGTTGCAGGCCGTCGATCTGTCGAGCGCGACCGATCTCGCCGACGCCGGCGGTGACGAGCTCTCGGTACGACAAGCCGCCGCCGACACCGCGCGCGTGCGCCGTGATGCGGTCGCGGCACGGCGCGACGATGCTCGCGAGGCCTGGACCGTCTCTCGCCGCGCGGCCGAGGAGATCGAGACGGCCACGGCCGGCCAGCGCGGGGAGCGCGCAGCGCTCGAGGCGCACGTCGCCCAGCTGAGGACGGCGATTCCGAACCGGCGCAGCGCGATCGAGGCCATCGCGGCCGAGCGGTCGGCGGTGGAGGTCCCGCTCGAAGCGGCGCGATCCGCGCACGCCACGGCGGAGGCGGCGCACCGCGGGGCGGAGGGGGCGCGCGCCGGACGTCGAGCGGAGCTCCTGTCACTCGAGCGCCAGCAGGGGAGCGCCGGAGCCCCGCGCGGCGACCTGGAGCGAGCATCACAGGCAGCGGCCATCGAGGCGTCGCGCCGCGACGAGGCGCTCGCGGGGTTGCTCCGGGAACGCGATCTGGCGCTCGAGGGGCTCACGGAGTTGGCCGGCGGGAGCGACCCCGTCGCCGAGATCGAGGCGATGGATGACATGGAGCTCGAGGCCGAGCTGCGCAGGGTGCGACGAACGTTGTCGCAGATCGGCTCGGTCAACCCGTTCGCCGTGGAGGAGCATCGGGAGCTGGCCGATCGGCTCGACGTGATGACGACGCAGGACACCGACCTGCGGGCGGCCCTCGCATCGACCGAGCAGCTGATCGGCACGCTCGACGCGGAGATCGCGTCGCAGTTCGACACGGCGTTTCGCGCGATCGGCGAGCGGTTCGACGAGTACTGTCGCCTGCTCTTCGCCGGCGGCTCCGGGTCCCTTCAGATGGGTGACGAGGCCGACGGCGACGCGCCGGGCGGTATCGAGATCGTCGTGCGCCCGCCCGGCAAGCGGCTCCAGCGCCTCGCGATGCTCTCGGGTGGCGAGCGCGCGTTGACGGGCGTCGCCCTGCTGTTTGCCATGTTGACCGTCAACCCGGTCCCGTTCTGCATCCTCGACGAGGTCGACGCCGCGCTCGACGAGGCCAACATCGGCCGCTTCGCTGACGCGCTGCGCAAGCTCTCCGAGTCGATCGACTTCGTGGTCATCACCCACAACCGCGCCACCATCGAGGTGGCCGATACGATCTACGGCGTGACCATGACCGATGCGGCCATCAGCCGCGTGCTCTCGCTGCGCCTTGCCGACCTGCCGGCCGACGTGAGCGCCTGATGTTCTGGCGACGCCGCGACGGACCGACCGACAGCCCCGACGCCTCCGAAGCACTCGAGATCGCCGCGCCGGAGCCGATGACGGTCGCCCGACCGCGACGCGAGCCGACCGGGATGGGCCTGCGGACCCGTCCGTCCGGCCTCGGAGCGCGGCTGCGCGCGATCCTGGGGGCCGGCTCGCCGGCGACCGAGACGACCTGGGACGAGGTCGAGGAGGCGCTCATCGGCGCCGACGTCGGTGCCACGACCACCCTGGAGCTGGTCGATGCCGCACGGACCCGGTTGCGCGACGAGGGCGGCCGGACCGGCGAGGATGCGCGCAGGGCGCTGACGACCGAGATCCGCGACCGGCTGGTCCGCGTCGGCTCGGGGCGGTTCGAGCTCGGCGACGCCCCGTCCGTGATCCTGTTCGTCGGCGTGAACGGGACGGGCAAGACGACCTCGATCGCGAAGTTGGCCCACCGACTCCAGGCGGATGGCCGCACGCTGGCGCTGGCGGCAGCGGACACCTTCCGTGCGGCGGCTGTCGAGCAGCTGCGGATCTGGGGTGAGCAGCTCGGAGTGGCCGTCATCGCGCAGCGTGCCGGCGCGGACCCCGGGGCGGTCGCGTTCGACGCCGTCGTCGCCGCCGAGTCCCGAAACCTCGACGCCGTCCTGGTCGATACCGCCGGGCGCCTCCAGAACAAGCAGCAACTGATGGACGAGCTGGCCAAGATCCGGCGCGTCATCGAGCGCCGCCTGCCGGATCAGCCGCGACACGTGCTGCTCGTGCTGGACGCCACGACCGGCCAGAACGGGCTCATCCAGGCTGAGGCGTTCAGCCGCGAGGCCGGGGTGACCGGGATCATCCTGACGAAGCTCGACGGAACCGCCAAGGGTGGCGTGGCGCTTGCCGCTGCGGATCGGCTCGGCGTGCCGATCGTGTTCGCCGGAGTGGGCGAGGAGATCGATGCGCTCGCTCCCTTCGAGCCCGAGGCCTTCGTCGAGTGGCTCTTCGCCGAATGAGGTTCATTGCCGCCGGTCGCGACGGCCCGTAGAATGGGCAGCCGTTTGCCGGCCGACTCGCGCCGGTGCTGACCCCGTATCGGTTCATTCATGTTCGAATCCCTCTCGTCGCGCCTCCAGGGCATCACCGAGCGCCTTCGCGGCAAGGCCAGGATCACCGAGGCAGATCTCGACGCTGCCCTCCGCGAGATCCGCCTTGCGCTCCTCGAGGCAGACGTCAACTTCAAGGTCGTCAAGGACTTCGTGGCGCGCATCCGCGAACGTGCTGCGGGAGCCGATCTTCTCACCGGCCTGAACCCGGGGCAGCAGATCGTGAAGATCGTCCACGAGGAGCTGGTCGAGGTGCTCGGCGGCGCACGGCACCAGCTGGGCCTCGACGCGAAGCCGGCCGTGCTGATGATGGTCGGCCTCCAGGGCTCGGGAAAGACGACGACCGCCGCAAAGCTGGCCGTCCGCCTGCGCAAGGACGGCAAGAAGCCGCTCCTGGTCGCCGCCGACGTCTACCGTCCTGCCGCCGTGGATCAGCTCGTCCAGCTCGGTGACCAGATCGGCGTCGAGGTCCATACCCGACCGGTGGGTACCCCGGCGCTCGAGGTCGCCCGATCCGGCCTGGAGTTCGCGCGCCAGCGCGGCGTGGACGTGATGATCCTCGACACCGCCGGTCGCCTCCACGTCGACGAGGCGATGATGGACGAGCTGGTCCGCATCGTCGGCAGCGTCACGCCGGCCGAGACGTTGCTGGTCGTCGACGCCATGACCGGACAGGAGGCGGTGCGCGTCGCGGATGCCTTCCACGCCAGGCTGCCGGTGACCGGGCTCGTGCTGACCAAGATGGACGGCGACGCCCGCGGCGGAGCCGCGCTGAGCATCCGCGCCGCGACCGGCCTGCCGATCGCCTTCCTCGGGACGGGCGAGCGTACCGATGGCCTCGAGCCGTTCCACCCCGACCGGTTGGCACAGCGGATCCTGGGCATGGGAGACATCCTCAGCTTCGTCGAGCGGGTCCAGGAGAACGTGGACCAGGCCGAGGCGGAGCAGGCCGCTCAGCGGATGATCGAGAACCGGTTCACGCTCGAGGACTTTCGCAGCCAGCTGAACCAGATCAAGAAGATGGGGCCGATCGGCCAGCTGGTCGGCATGATCCCGGGGGCCGGCCAGATGGCGGGCGCCGCCCAGGAAGCGGTCGACTCGGGGCAGATGCGCCGGGTCGAGGCGATCATCGACTCGATGACCCCCGAGGAGCGGCGACGTCCGGACGTCATCAAGGCGAGCCGGCGGCGACGCATCGCCCTCGGCAGCGGCACGTCGACGGCCGACGTCAATCGGCTCCTCAAGCAGTTCGTCGAAATGCAGCGGATGATGAAGATGATCAGCGGCGGCAAGATGCCACGCACCGGTGGCGGCCTCGGCGCCCTCCTGGGACGCTAGGCCATGCATCGGCTCGTCGTCGCCCTCGTCACGCTCATCGGGCTCAGCGGCGCAGCCTTCCTGGCGGGCTACCTCTTGCTCTTTTCCGCGTCGACCGACCGCGCATCGGCCCTGGCGCCCGCGGACAGCGCGCTGTACGTCAACGTCTATCTCCAACCGTCGAGCGTGCAGCAGATGAACCTCGGCGGGCTGATCGGCCGGCTGCCCGGCTTCGCCGACGAGGCATCGCTGGACGAGAAGGTGGACCAGGTCGTCCAGAACCTGCTGGGAACGGCCGGCCTCGAGCTCGACTATCGGCAGCAGATCAAGCCCTGGTTGGGCAACCAGGTCGCGATCGCCGCGTGGCCGGCTCCCGGCGATGCCACCGCGCAGACCGCCGTCGTCATCGCCGAGGTGAAGGATCGGCCCCTCGCAGAGGCGGCGCTCGCGGACCTCGCGTCCGAGGGCGGCGTGCAGCTCACGGCTCGGGCGTACCAGGGAACCGAGATCCAGGCCGTCAGCTCGGGCGGTGCGTATGCGTTCGTCGGCGAGATGCTCGTCTTCAGTGAGACGGAGGAGGGGATCGAGACCATCGTCGACGTCGATGGCGGGGCCGAGGCACTCGGAGGCCGCGACGACTTTCGCTCAACCATGGACGAGCTGCCGGCCGACCACCTCGCCAGCGCCTTCGTCGACCTCGCCGCCCTCGCGACGGCGACCGACACGGCCGACCAGCTGGCCGCGTTCAGCACCGCCGGAGCCGCCCTCGTCGCGGAGCGCGACGGTCTGCGATTGAGCGGCAGCGCCCCGTTCGATGTCGAGGAGGCGGCATCATCCTCGACGGCCGGATTCGGGCTCGGGGGAGAGCCGTCGAGCCTCGTCAACTGGATGCCGGAGGACACCATCGCCGAGGTCGTCGTCTTCGGCCTGCGCCAGACGTTGGAGGACGTGGAGGCGGCCGCCGCGGATGCGCCACAGGGCGACGAGCTCACCGACGCCCTCGACTCGTTCCGAGCCCTGGCGGCATTCGGGCTCGGGATCGACGTCGATGCCGACCTGCTTCCGCTGCTCGACCGCGAAGTCGGCGTCGCACTGGCCGGTCTCGAGGACGGCTTCCCGCGAGGCCAGCTGCTCCTGCGTCCGGAAGACCCTGACGCCGCCGAGGCAGCCCTGACGCGAGTGGTCGACCGCCTCGTCGCGACCGGAGCCACGATGCGCAGCGAGCCATCCGAGGTCGCGGACATCAACATCCTGACGATTCCGGCGACCGCCGAGATCGCCTATGCGGTCCGGGACGGCATCATCATCATCGGCCTCGGTGCCGAGGACGTGGCGGCGGCACTGGAGGCACACGCCGACGGCGGGACACTGGCGGCCGATGAGCGCTACCTGCAGACATTCGAGGTCGCCGGCGAGCGAGCCGGAAACGAGGCATTCGTCGACATCGGGGCGATCGTCGACCTGGCGGGAGCCGGCCTCGAGCTGCCTGATGACGCCCGAGATATCCTTGAGCAGGTCGGGAGCTTCGGATTCAGCGCCCCCTCCCGTGACGATCAGATCGAATTCCACGCGGTGCTCACGGTGGAAGGACCGTAGCGCCGAACCACATCAGCCCACCAACCCACACAGAGGTATCCATCACTTGGCAGTTCGCATCCGATTGACCCGCATCGGCGCCACGAAGCGCCCCGCGTACCGGGTCATCGCCATCGACAGGCGACGCTCACGAGACGGCCGCGCCCTCGAGATCCTGGGGTTCTACGACCCGTTGACCGAGCCCGCCACCGTCAACCTCGACACCGAGAAGATCCAGGCCTGGATCGGCAAGGGCGCGCAGCCGTCGGAGACGGTCACCAAGCTCATGCGCCAGGCCGAGAACGCGGCTCAGCAGCCGGCTGAAGCCGAGAAGCCGAAGCGGGCTCCCCGCGCAACCAAGCCGAAGGCGGCATCGGCCAGGGCCAAGCCGAAGGCGAAGGCCGAGCCCGAGCCTGAGCCCGATGCGGCACCCGCAACCGACGAGACTCCGGAGCCCGAGAAGGCCGAAGCGTGAAGGACTTCCTCGAGTACGTGGCACGCGGGTTGGTCGACAAGCCCGACGCAGTGTGGGTCGAGGTCGAGGAGGAAGCCGACGAGACGGTGCTCACCCTCGGCGTCGACCAGGAAGACATGGGTCGCGTGATCGGCCGGGACGGCCGCATCGCGAACGCGATCCGCAGCCTGCTCAAGGTGATGGCCACGAGGGACGGCCGGCACGTCGAGCTGGAGATCGTTTCCGACGCCGACTGACCGTCGCCTGGCGGTGGCCAGGATCCTGGGTGCCAAGGGACTCGCCGGTGCCGTCCGGGTCGAGCTGCTGACCGATTGGCCGGAGCGGTTGGCCCCCGGCACCCAACTCTGGCTCGAGGGCGACGCAACGCCGGTCCGGATCGTGCGCATGGAGACCGGCGGCCGCACCACCGTGCTGCACCTCGACCGCTTCACGTCGCGGGAGGAGGCAGAGGGGCTCAGCGACCGCTTTCTCGAGGCACCGGCGCGCGACCTTCCGGACGACACGTACTACTGGGCCGACCTCGTCGGCCTGCGCGTCGAAGAGCCTGACGGCGCGACCGTCGGCGAGCTCGTCGAGATCTTCCGCTCCGGCGGCAACGAGGTGTACCGGATCGTCGGTGAGCGCGGCGAGCGGCTCGTCCCCGCGCTGCGCGCGACGGTGCTGAGGATCGACCTCGAGGCAGGACTGATGGTCGTCGCCCCCGACGACGCGGAGGAGGTTGGCTGAGCCGATGCGGATCGATGTGATCACCATCTTCCCCGAGCTTGTCGAGGGACCGCTTGCCACCTCGATCATCGGGCGGGCGGCCGAGTCGGGCCTCGTCGAGTTCGGCGTGCATGACCTGCGCGAGCATGGCCTCGGCAAGCATCGGTCGGTCGATGACTACCCGTACGGAGGGGGAGCGGGCATGGTGATGCGGCCGGAGCCGCTCTTTGCGGCCGTCGAGCCACTGCGCGCCGATGGGGCGCAGGTCACTCTCATGGACCCTGCCGGCGAGCCACTGAGCGACTCGCTTGCTCGCGAGCTGGCGCTGGTCCCGCACCTGGCCATCATATGCGGGCGCTACGAGGGCATCGACGAGCGAGTCCGGACGCTCGTCGACCGCGAGGTCAGCATCGGCGACTACGTGCTCACCGGGGGAGAGCTGCCGGCGCTCGTCCTGATCGACGCCATCGTGCGACTCGTCCCGGGCGTCATCGCCGAGGCGTCGCACAAGGGCGACTCGTTCGCATCCGGCCTGCTCGAGCACCCGCAGTACACGCGGCCGGAGCGGTTTCGGGACCTGGCCGTGCCGCCCGTGCTCCTGTCCGGGCATCACGGCGAGGTCGACCGCTGGCGGCGGCGCGAGGCCCTGCGCAGGACACTCGAGCGTCGCCCCGATCTCCTGGAGTCCACGACCCTCGGGGATGACGACAAACGCGACCTTGACCGCATGCGGGCAGGAGACTCTGTCGAGTAGTGCGGCGCGCCGCGGCGGGGTCGCCTTGCCGCTCGGCGGCGGCCGCTGCTATACTCCCCACCGTCGCGGCCGCAAAGCGCGGTCGCGTTCGTGTGCCAGCACGGCAATGAGTTCGCGTGTCAGCACGCAGTAAGCCGCGGGTAAGCCCGCGATAACGAGGTCGCCTCAAGATGAACGCCATCAAGGAGCTCGAGCGCGAGCAGCTCCGAACCGACGTGCCGGAGATCGCCCCCGGCGACACGGTCCGCGTCGCGGTGAAGGTGGTGGAGGGGTCCCGCGAGCGGATCCAGGTCTTCGAGGGCACCGTGATGCGGATGCGCGGCGGCGGCCTGAACAAGGCGATCACCGTGCGGCGCATCGCCAGCGGCGTCGGCGTGGAGCGCACCTTCATGGTGCATGCGCCGCGCATCGACAAGATTCAGGTGGTTCGTCACGGCGTTGCTCGACGTGCGCAGCTCTACTTCCTCCGCGACCGGGTCGGCAAGTCCGCCACGCTCCGCGAGCGCCGCAGCAACTGACCCATTGACCCGGCTCCTTCCCGGACCGGTCACGCCTCGTCGCCCCCGGCGCCGGACGAAGATTCGCGACGCCCACATGCGCCACGAGCGCGAGCTGCACCTGGCCGGCTTCACCCGAGTTGCCGGCATCGACGAGGTCGGGAGGGGATGCCTGGCGGGGCCGGTCGTCGCGGCAGCTGTCATCCTTCCGGAGCGCCATCGGATCAAGGGCATCCGCGACTCGAAGGTCGTGCCACGCGCGCGCCGTGAGGCGCTCTATGCGCTGATCCTCGATCGCGCGGAGGGCGTCGGCGTCGGATGCGTCGAGGTCGAGGTGATCGACCGCATCAACATCCTGCAGGCCACCAAGTTGGCCATGCGGGAGGCGCTCGGCCGGCTGGCCGAGCCACCGGACCACCTCCTCATCGACGCGCTGAGGCTTCGCGACGTCGACCTTCCTCAGCGCCCCATCATCGACGGCGACGCGATCAGCGCTTCGATCGCCGCGGCCAGCATCGTGGCCAAGGTGACCCGGGATCGTATCTGTGAGGAGATCGACCGACGCTACCCGGCATACGGATTCGCGCGCCACAAGGGCTATGGCACGCGTCGCCACGTCGACGCGCTGGTGACCGAGGGCCCGTGTGCGTGGCACCGGCGCTCCTTCGCGCCGATCCGCATGCTGCTGGCGGGCACGCAGCTGCCGCTCGACTTCGAGTGGGACTTCGTCGACGAGGAGGCGCTCGGCCTCGACTGATCAGCCACCGCCGTCTCGCCTCCCGCGAGGACAACAGACCGATGGGCGACGCGCGTCATGATCTCGGCATCGCGGCCGAGCAGGCGGTGGCGACATGGCTGGAGAGGGCCGGCTGGGAGATCCGGGCGCGCCGACGACGCTCCAGCGATGGTGGCGAAGTCGACCTCATTGCCCGGGACCCCGACGCGACCCTCGTGGCGCTCGAGGTCCGTGCGCGACGGAGCGGTCGGGCCGGATTGGGGTCGGAGACCGTCGACCGGCGCCGCACGGCGCGCATCGGTCGAACGCTCGCCGCGTTCGCCACGAGCGAAGGCGGTCACCATCGCGGCCTGCGACTTGATCTCGTGATCGTCGCACCGGTGCCCGGGGACGCCACGCGCTGGCGCCTGCGACGGATCCCGAACATCGGTGCATGGTAGGTCGTCAGCCGCCGAAGATCCGCTCGAGCACCCTGATCGATGCGATGTACGGCCGGGTCACCGCGTAGATGCCGTGCTGATCGGTCGCCCGCTGCCCCTGGTAATAGGCGGCGAGCACGCGGTCGCGATCACCGTCATAGCGATCGAGGTAGTGCGAGAGCAGCCTGACGCCGGCGCGAATGTTCCAGCGCGCATCGTTGATCTGGACGCCTGCCCCCAGCATCGCCTCGCCCACCCAGTCGGCGGTGTCCGGCATGAGCTGCATCACGCCGACGGCACCCGCGCTGCTCACGACGCCCTGCTGCCACCCCGACTCCTGCCAGGCGACCGCCAGGGCGAAGGCGGCAGGGACCTCGTAATGGCCCGCTTCCTCGACGATCATGCGCCGGACGGCGTCGCGCTCTGCGACCAGGGTCGCCATCGAGGCCGGCATGTCGGCGGTCCCCGTCGGCGTGGTCGCCGGTGCCGAGCCGGGGATGGAGATCCGCTGGCCGGCGTAGATGCGGCTCGCGTCGCTGATGGCGTTGGCCTTCACGATCGCCGCGATGGTGACCCCGTACTGGCGGGCGATGGTCGTCAGATTCTGGCCAGCGCTGACCGTGTGCACGCGGGGAGCGGGCGGCGCGGCGGCGGGTGCAGGAGCCGTCGAGGCCGCGGGAGCCACACTGACCCCGGCAGCTGGGATGGAGATCCGCTGGCCGGCGTAGATGCGGCTCGCGTCGCTGATGGCGTTGGCCTTCACGATCGCCGCGATGGTGACCCCGTACTGGCGAGCGATGGTCGTCAGATTCTGGCCAGTGCTGACCGTGTGCACGCGGGAAGCGGGTGGCGCGGCGGGCGCAGAAGCAGCGGGCTCGACGGCGATCCGGAGACGCTGGCCGGGAAAGATCAGGTTGGGATCGACGAGGTCGTTCAGGTCGACGAGAGCCGGGATGTCGACGTCGTGTCGCTTCCCGATGCTGGTGAGCGTGTCACCTGCCTGCACGATGACCGTGGGATCGGCCGCCAGCGCGACGCTGGCCAGGATCGGTCCGGCCACCAGGGTGGCTGCGAGACCGGTCAGGGGGGCGATCAGGCCGGGTCGTTGCAATGGATCGTTCCTCCAGGTGCGGCTGCCAGGGTGGCGGTGGGCTGCGCGGGACGCAGCACGACGCGGGCGGATGCTAGGAGTGATCGCGGGAGGGTCAAGGTACCTGCGGATGCGCCGGGAGTACTTCGGTACCGTGTGGTGCGGTTAGGCCCAGATGGGGGGCGATCGGCCGGCTCGCGGCCTCTGGTATACTGGGCACCTCGCGCATCCGTGCGAGATCCCATCACACACGCTCGGCGGATCCTGCTGGGTCCTCGGTGCCGCTCTGCGATCAGGTCGCACGAACGGTGGACCTCGGGAGCCGATGTCGGGCGGAGGAACGAACCGGAGGTATCTCTTGGCTGCCACCAGCATGAAGCAGCTGCTCGAGTCGGGCGTCCATTTCGGGCACCAGACCCGCCGCTGGAATCCGAAGATGCGCGAGTACATCTTTGCCGAGCGGAACGGGATCCACATCATCGACCTGGCACAGACCGTGTCGCTGCTCGAGGCTGCGCTCGAGTTCGTGCGCGAGACGGTGCGCCGTGGGGAGAGCGTGCTCTTCGTCGGCACCAAGAAGCAGGCCCAGGATGCGCTCGCCGAGGCGGCGACGCGCTCCGGCCAGCACTACGTCAACACCCGCTGGCTCGGCGGCATGCTGACAAACTTCACCACGATCAAGCGCCGGATCCAGCGCCTCGAGGCGCTCGAGGCCAGGCGCGAGGCCGGCGAGTTCGAGCGCCTCACGAAGAAGGAGGCGACGAAGCTCGCGGAGGAGATCAACAAGCTCGACGCGGCGCTCGGGGGCATTCGCAAGATGCGCCGCGTGCCCGGTGCCGTCTTCATCGTCGACCCGCATCGCGAGGCGATCGCCGTGGCCGAGGCGCGCCGCCTCGAGATCCCGATCGTGGCGATGACCGACACGAACTGCGATCCCGACCTCATCGACTGGGTCATCCCGGCCAACGACGACGCGATCCGATCCGTGCGCCTCATCTGCAGCCTCGTCGCCGACGCGGCGAGCGTCGCGCAGCAGGAGCGCCAGGCGAAGCTCGACGAGGAATTCGAGCAGGCCGAGGCGATGCCGCCGGTCGACGACACGGCCCTCGGCTCAGAGGCCGATTACACCGCGGCCCTCGCCAGCGGCGAGGCGCTCGTCTTCGAGCCCGAGCCGGAGGACGACGAGGAAGAGGAGCGCAGGGCGCGCGCGCGGCGAGCCGCCCACATCGAAGAGGGAGAGCCCGAGCACAATCCGGATCGGGAGCACGAGCGACAGATCGCCGAGCACACCAGGGACCATGAGCCGCGCCCGTAGGCGGCAGGCGGAGAGGACATGACGAACACACTGATGATCAAGCCCGAGGATGTGAAGCGGCTCCGGGAGCAGACCGGCGCCGGCATCATGGACTGCAAGCGCGCCCTCGAGGAGTCCGGGGGCGACGTCGAGAAGGCCGTGCTCTTCCTCCGCGAGAAGGGGCTCTCGACGGCCGCCAAGAAGGCCGGACGCGCGGCGCGCGAGGGCATCGTGGCGAGCTACATCCATCACGGATCGCGCCTCGGCGTGCTGCTCGAGCTGAACTGCGAGACGGACTTCGTGGCGCGCACCGATGACTTCCAGCAGCTGGCTCGCGAGATCGCCATGCAGGTTGCCGGCATGGCTCCGCAGTACGTCAGCCGCGACGACGTGCCGACGGACGTGCTCGAGGAGCAGAAGCGGCTCTTCGCGGTCGATGCCGCGCGCGACGGCCGTCCGGCGGACCGAATTCCGATGATCGTGGAGGGCAAGCTGAACAAATGGCTCGAGTCCATCTGCCTGCTCGATCAGCCCTACCGAGATAGCGACCGGAAGATCTCGGACCTGATCACCGAGAAGGTCGCGCTCCTCGGCGAGAACATCAGGGTCGCTCGCTTCGTCCGCATGGGCGTGGGCGAGATGTCGCAGCCAGAGACCGAAGAGGCCGCCTGAGGTGACCGAAGCGGCCACCACGTCGGCGATCGCATCTCCCCGCCGGGTGCTCCTCAAGCTCTCCGGTGAGGCGCTGATGGGAGCCCACGAGTACGGCATCGACCCCGACGTCGTGCGTCTCATCGCCGACCAGCTGGCCGCAGGCCGGGTGGATGGAACGGAGGTCGCGGTCGTCGTGGGTGGCGGCAACATCTTCCGCGGGCTCGCCGCCAGCGCCCGCGGCATGGATCGCTCGACCGGCGACTACATGGGCATGCTGGCGACCGTGATGAACGGGCTCGCCATCCAGGACGCCCTGGAGCAGGCCGGCTGTCCGACGCGCGTGATGAGCGCGATCGCCATGAACGAGATCTGCGAGCCGTACATCCGGCGCCGCGCCGTTCGGCACCTCGAGAAGGGCCGCGTGGTGGTCATGGTGGCCGGAACCGGGAACCCCTACTTCACGACCGATACGGCCGCGACGCTGCGGGCCGTCGAGGTGCATGCGCAGGTCATTCTGAAGGCGACGCGCGTCGACGGGGTGTACGATGCCGACCCCGAGCAGCACCCCGAAGCGCGGCGCTTCAGCCGGATCGGCTATACCGACCTGCTGAGCAATCGGCTGCAGGCGCTCGACGCGACGGCCGTGAGCCTGGCAATGGACAACGCAATGCCGATCGTGGTGTTCGACATGACGGTCTCCGGCAATATCACTCGGGCGATCGCCGGCGAGCAAATCGGCACGCTGATCTCAGGAGACTGACCGATGACCCACGAAGCGCTGGTTGCCATTGAACCCAAGATGCAGCGCGCCGCGGAGGCCATGGAGCGTGACTTCGCGGGCATCCGCACCGGCCGCGCCTCGACGGCACTGGTCGAGCGCATCATGGTCGATTACTACGGCGCGCAGACACCGCTCAACCAGGTGGCGGGCATCAGCACGCCGGACGCGCACCTGATCGTCATCCAGCCATGGGACCGATCGGTCCTGTCCGCGATCGAGAAGGCGATCACCAGGAGCGACATCGGCCTGACGCCGAACGTCGACGGGACGGTCGTGCGCCTCAACGTACCGCCGCTCACCGAGGATCGGCGCAAGGAGATGGTCAAGCAGGTCCGCCGACGCACCGAAGAGGCGCGGGTCGAGGTCCGCAACCACCGCCGGGAGGCGGCCGACCTGCTGAAGAAGGCACTGCGCGATGGCGATCTGTCCGAGGACGAGGAGCGCCGCGAGCTGGAGAACCTCCAGAAGCTGACCGATCGGCATGTCGAGGTGATCGACGCCCGGGCCGAGCGCAAGGAAGCCGAGATCCTGGAGGTCTGACCGTGCCGGACGAGGTCCGCACCCGGCACGTGGCGATCATCGCCGACGGCAACCGTCGTTGGGCTCGCGAGCGCGGCCTGCCCGTCCTCGCCGGACACATCCAGGGGATCGAGGCCATCCGGCCCATCGTGCGCCGAGCGCGAGATCGCGGCGTCGAGACCCTCTCGGTCTACACGTTCAGCACCGAGAACTGGAATCGGCCCGAGGACGAGGTCTCCGGCCTCTTCGGTCTCATCGATGGCGCCGTCCGACAGTACACCGATGAGCTGATCGAGGAGGGCGTCCGTGTTCGGGTCATCGGCCGCCTCCACGAGGCGCCGTCAGACGTCCAGCGCTCCATCCGGTCGGCCGAGGAGCGCACCGGCCGCGGGACGCGCATGACGCTCAACATCTGCTTCAACTACTCGGGGCGAGCCGAGATCGTCGACGCCGCACGGGCGCTCCTGGCCGCCCGCGCCGATGCGAACGGCATCACCGAGTCACACTTCGCCGAGCACCTGTACACGGCGGGCCAACCGGACGTGGACCTCATCATTCGGACCGGTGGCGATCAGCGGACGAGCAATTTCCTGCTCTGGCAGGCGGCGTACGCAGAGCTCGTCTTCAGTGCGAAGTTCTGGCCCGACTTCACCGAGGACGACTTCGACGCGGCCCTGGCCGAGTACGTTCGCCGCGATCGGCGCTTCGGAGGCTGAGCGTGCTGCGAACCCGAGTGGTGAGCGCCGTGGTGCTCGCGCCCATCATCCTGGCCGTCCTGCTCCTCAATGAGCCCTGGGTGTCCCTGCTCGTCGGCGTGGCGGGCTTCCTGGCCCTCGTCGAGCTCGTCGCTCTGCTCGACGCCGCAGGCCATCAACCGCCCCAGGTCCTCACCCTGATCGGGGGCATGGCGCTCGTCTCGGCCGGCCTGATCACGATCAACGGCACGAGCGTGGGCGGCGCGGTCGCCACGCTGGTCACGGCGCTCGACCCACCGGGGCTGGTGGCGTCGACGATGATTGCCGTGGTGCTCGTGCTGGCCGCCGCGAGCTTCACGCGGTCGGACCCGCGCGCCGGCTTCGTGACCTGGGCGATGACCTCGTTCGGCGTGGCATACGTCGGGCTCCTGCTGCCGGCGATCGTGCTCGTGGCGCATCTCGCGCCTGCGGGCGGCTCGGCGAGCACGCCGGTGGGAGCCTTCGGCATCGGTTCGGGTGCCGCCTGGGCGCTCATGCTCGTGCTGGTGGTGTGGGGATACGACACCGGCGCGTACATCACCGGCGGCTGGCTTGGCCGACGGCGAATGCTCGACCACATCAGCCCGTCGAAGACGATCGAGGGGCTTGCCGGAGGCCTCGTCCTCGCGACCGTCGGCGCGGGAATCGGCGCGATCCTGGTCGGTCTCGAGCCGTGGCACCCTCTGGTCATCGGGCCGCTGGTCGGCCTCGCCGCGCAGGCCGGGGACCTGGCGGAGTCGATGCTCAAGCGCGCGGCCGGTCGCAAGGAGTCCGGTTTCCTGGTCCCCGGGCATGGCGGCATCCTCGACCGCGTCGATTCGTTCCTGTTCGCCGCCCCGGTGCTGGCCGGGTACGCGCTGCTGGCCGCCGGACGGGTGGCGTGACCGGCGTCGCCGTCCTCGGCTCGACCGGATCGATCGGCCGGCAGGCGCTCGAGGTCATCGCCGGACTGCCCGAGCGGTTCACGGTCCTGGCCATTGCCAGCGCCCGCGGAGGCCAGCCGATCGCGGAGCAGCTCGCCGCCTGGCCGACTGCTCGCTGGTGGTGCGCCGACGTGCAGCATCGCGAGCTTGCACCGGATCGCTGGGCTCACGACGGGCTCGCGGAGCTCGCGACCCTCGACGGCGTCGAGATCGTGGTGGTGGCGACCACCGGCATGGCCGCTCTGCCGGCCGTGCTGGCTGCGCTGCGATCCGGACGGCGAGTGGCGCTCGCCAACAAGGAGACCCTCATCACCGGTGGCCATCTCGTCACCGCCCTGCTCGACGAGCTCGGCGGCGATCCGCTCGATCGGCTGCGACCGATCGACAGCGAGCACTCCGCGATCTGGCAGTGCCTGGTCGGGGAACGCATCGGCGACGTGATGCGTCTCGTTCTCACCGCCAGCGGCGGGCCCTTTCGAGGTCGCGACCCGCGGACGCTCGATCGTGTCACCGCCGATGAGGCGCTCGCGCATCCGACGTGGCGGATGGGTCCGAAGATCACGATTGACTCGGCGACCCTGGTGAACAAGGCATTCGAGGTCATCGAGGCCAAATGGCTGTATCGGCTCCCGTACTCTAAGATCGACGCCGTGATCCATCCCCAGAGCGTGGTGCACTCGCTCGTCGAGTTCGCCGACGGCTCGTACAAGGCCCAGCTCGGCCAGCCCGACATGCGCCTCCCGATCCAGTACGCCCTCACCTTCCCCGATCGCCTGCCCTCGCCGGCGCGACGGACGGGCCCGGCGGCGTGGGGGAACCTCGAGTTCGAGCCGCTCGCCGTCGGCGCCTACCCTGCATACGACGTGGTGCGTGCCGCAGCCGAGGCGGGTGGGAACCGCGGCACCATCCTGAACGCGGCTGACGAGGTCGCCGTCGCGGCGTTTCTCGCCGGACGCATCGGCTTTCAGAGGATCGCCACGACCATCGCGGATGCGGTCGGGCGGTGGGGGAGCGGTGACGAGCCAGGGCTCGAGGACATCGCCGACCTCGATGCCGAGATCCGAACCGTGCTGAGCGCCGCCTGATGGAGATCCTCGGCACCATCGCCGCATTCCTGGGCGTACTGATCGTCCTCGTCCTCGTCCACGAGCTGGGCCACTTCATCGTCGCCAAGCGAGCGGGCATCACGGTCGAGGAGTTCGGCATCGGGTTCCCGCCGCGCATCACGTCGGTCACCCGGCGCGGGACGCGCTACAGCCTGAACTGGATTCCGCTCGGCGGCTTCGTGAAGATGCTCGGCGAGGACGGGGACGTCGAGGTGCGCCGCCTGCGTGAGCAGGGCATGACGGGTGTCGAGG
The DNA here is from genome assembly GCA_052388515.1 of Chloroflexota bacterium. Lineage (GTDB taxonomy): Bacteria > Chloroflexota > Limnocylindria > QHBO01 > QHBO01 > JACDBZ01. Next base: position 26,644 of record JBQTHZ010000111.1, read on the forward strand.
TCGAGCACGCGATGGCCGGCGCCTTCAACCGCAAGCCGATCTGGGTCCGCATGGCGGTGCTGCTCGCCGGCGTGGTGATGAACTTCGTCCTCGCCGGTGCGCTCTTCTCCGCCGTCGTGAGCCTGCCGCAGCAGATCGGGTACGGACCGCTCACCATCCTCGAGGTCCAGGAGGACAGCCCGGCACAGGGGCGGCTGGAGCCCGGCGACATCATCACCGCCGCCGACGACCGCGTCTTCGAGCGCTCGCGCGACCTGACGGCCTACGTGGCCGGCCAGGCGACGCAGGCCGTCACCCTGTCGATCGAGCGTGACGGCGAGGCCACCGACGTCGTGATCATCCCGCGCCGGTTGAGCGACGAGCAGTTGGCTCGCGGCCAGGGTCCGATCGGCATCGCGTACGAGCCGGCTCGCCTGCAGGAGGAACCGTCGCCGGTGACCGGGCCGCTCGATGCGCTCCGGTTGGGGTTCGGCGGCGCGGCACAGGGAGCCCTTGCCATCCCCGGCGGCCTGGCGGCTGCCGTCGGTGGCCTCATCGGCCTGAACCCGGATGCGGCGGGCGACGCACGCGGACCGATCGGCATTGCCGAGATGACCGGCGAGGTGCTGCAGGCTCCGCTCGCCGCGCAGATGACCTTCGTCGCCGTCCTTTCGCTCAACCTCGCGGTCCTCAACGTGCTTCCCTTCCCGCCGCTGGACGGTGGTCGAATCGCCGTCGTCCTGCTCGAGTCGGCGCGCCGCCGCAAGCTCCCTGCCGAGCGTGAGGCCCTCATCTACCTGACCGGGTTCGCCGTATTGATCGCGCTCGTGATCCTCATCAGCATCCAGGACATCCAGCGCCTCGTGACCGGCGGATAGCGCGGACCCCCAACCCCCGCCCGATGTGAATCCGGACGGTTGCCCGGAGGCGACCGACGTACCTGGCCGCAGGCCTGGTGTCGAAGTGCCCGGAGTGCGGAGTGAAGGGGAAACGGGTATACTCCGGGACGGTTCGACCGGCCAATCGACGAACCATGAATATTGAACTGAGTACGAGGACGTGGGTCGGTTCGCCATCCCACGTCTTTGTTTGTCCCCGTTGTCTGTCCCGGGCGCGGGAGCGAGGAGCGGCCATGAATCGAGACTTCATCGGAGCACTGCTCCAGCTGAACGCCGAGAAGGGTGTGCCGCAGGAGATCCTGATCCGGACGCTGGAGCAGGCGATCGAATCGGCCTATCGGCGCAATGCCGACGCCCCGGAGAATGTCGTCGTCACGGTGAATCCCGAGACCGGCGAGATCAGCGTCGCGCGCGAGTACGAGGTCATGGCCACCACCGAGGAGGTGGAGGATCCCGAGGCACAGATGTTCGTCGCCGATGCACAGAAGATCGACCCCGCGACGGGGGTCGGTGCCAAGGTGCGCATCCCGGAGAACGTGACGCAGGCCCAGCTGGGGCGCATCGCGGCGCAGACGGCCGGGCAGGTCTACCGGCAGCGGCTGCGCGAGGCGCAGCGCGACGTCGTCTTCCAGCAGTATGCGGCCCGCGAGGGCGAGATCATGACTGGCACCGTGCAGCGCACGACCGACTCGGCCGTCGTCCTCGACATGGGCAAGGATGTCGAGGCCGTGCTCGCGGTCACCGAGCAGCTGCCGAACGAGACGTATCGGATCGGCCAGCATCTCAAGGTCTACGTCATGGAGGTTCGCCGCACGACGCGCGGACCGGTGATCGTGGCCAGTCGAACCCATCGGGGGTTCCTGCGTCGCCTGATGGAGATGGAGATTCCCGAGATCTACAACGGCACCGTTGTCATCCGTGGCATCGCGCGCGAGGCCGGCAGCCGCTCGAAAGTGGCCGTCGAGAGCCGACAACAGGGCGTGGACGCCAAGGGTGCCGCGGTTGGTCAGCGCGGCGCGCGGATCCAGTCGATCGTCGCGGAGCTGAACGGCGAGAAGGTCGACATCGTCCTGTGGGACGAGGATCCCGGCCGCTTCGTGGCAGAAGCATTGAGCCCGGCGGAGGTGCTGAGCGTGCGAATCGACGAGGAGCACAAGATCGCCAACGTCATCGTGCCGGAGCGCCAGCTCAGCCTCGCGATCGGCAAGGAGGGGCAGAACGCGCGCCTGGCAGCCAAGCTGACCGGCTGGCGGATCGACATCCGCTCCGAGACCGGGGTCGCGACGGCCGCCGCGGGCGGCGACCACGGCGAACACACGGAGCGCGAGGAGGCCAGCGTCGATGCCGAAGCGACGACCTGATCACGTCCCTTCGCGCACCTGCGCCGTCTGCCACGCCTCGCATCCGAAACGCGAGATGACGCGGATCGTGCGAGCGATCGATGGATCCATCCACCGCGACGAGACCGGCCGAGCGCCGGGCCGCGGAACGTACATCTGCCAGCAACCGTCCTGCCGCGACAGCGAGCGCAGCGCGGCCGCCGTGAAGCGAGCGCTCGGCGCCGAGCCCGCGCCCGGGACGCTCGAATTCGAGGGAGCACCACATGCCACCACGTAGATACCGACCACGCCGCGGGCCGCGTCCGCAACGTAAGCGCACCGGGGCGGCCGGCGCCGCTCTGCTCGAGGCCCAGGCACCGGCCCGCCCGACCGGCCCGATCGAGCTGCCCAGCTCGATCACGGTCAAGGACTTCGCCGAGACACTCGGCGTCAGCTGGGCCGAGATCATCAACGTCCTGATCAAGAACGGCATCTTTGCCACCGTCAACCAGGCGATCGACTTCGACACGGCCTCGCTCGTGGCGGCCGAGCTGGGATTCGAGGCGACCGAGGGTGGGGTCGCGGAGCGGGCGGCGGCGGTCGCGGCCAGCGAGCAGGACCTCGTGGCGCCCGGCGGCCCGGGTGAGGGCGACGGGAAGCCGACACTGTGGACCGACGATGACCCCTCCAGGCTCGTCGCACGCGCGCCGATCGTGACCGTCATGGGGCACGTCGACCATGGCAAGACCAGCCTGCTCGACGCGGTGCGCGAGACGAAGGTTGCCTCCGGGGAGAGCGGCGGCATCACGCAGCACATTGGCGCCAGCGAGATCGTCCACAACGGCAAGCGGATCGTCTTCCTCGACACGCCCGGCCACGAGGCTTTTACCGCCATGCGTGCCCGCGGAGCGCAGGTGACCGACATCGCGATCATCGTGGTCGCGGCCGACGATGGCGTCATGCCCCAGACCAAGGAGGCGATCGACCACGTCCGCGCTGCGCGCGTGCCGATGATCGTGGCGATCAACAAGGTCGACAAGCCGGATGCCAACCCCGATCGGGTGAAGCAGGAGCTGGCCGACAACAAGGTGCTCATCGAGGAGTACGGCGGCGACGTGATCGCCGTGGCCGTGAGCGCAAAGCAGCGCAGCGGCATCGACGACCTGATGGAGATGGTCCTGCTCGTCGCCGACCTCCAGGACCTCAAGGCCAACCCGGAGCGCGACGCGATCGGCACGATCGTGGAGTCGAAGGTCGAACGCGGTCGCGGCAACGTCGCGACCGTGCTCATTCAGACCGGGACGCTCAAGGTCGGCCAGATCGTGAGCGTCGGCCGCACGTGGGGCCGCGTCCGCGCCCTGAACAACGCCGCCGGCAAGCGCGTGAAGCAGGCGGAGCCGGCGTCGGCGGTCGAGATCATCGGCCTCCAGGGTCTGCCGGAGGCGGGGGACATCCTGCGCGTCGTGGCCGATGAGAAGACGGCACGTGACCTGGCGGAGGCTGCCGATCGCGTCGCTGCCGGCGCCGACGGCCAGAAGGTCAGCAGCCTCGAGGACATCAGCGCCCAGATCAAGGACAACGAGGTCGCGGAGCTGCGCGTGGTCCTCAAGACCGACGTGCAGGGCTCGATGGGGGCCATTCGCCACTCGCTGGAGCGTCTCAACACGACCGAGGTCCGGATCAACATCCTGCGCGAGGGCGCCGGCGACATCAACGAGAGCGACATCAACCTCGCCTCGGCGTCGGACGCGGTCGTCATCGGCTTCAACACGAAGCTCGATGCCGGCGCACAACGCTCGGTCGACGCGACCGGGGTCGACGTGCGCATCTACGACGTGATCTACAAGCTGACCGATGACATCGGCCAGGCGCTCCAGGGACTCCTGGCGCCGAAGCTGGTCGAGCAGGTCGAGGGCCACGCGGAGGTGCGAATGGTGATCAAGGCCGGTCGAGCCGGCAACGTCGCCGGCTCCTACGTGACCGACGGTCGCATCATCCGTGGAGGCCAGGCACGCCTGTTCCGTGCGAGCCAGCTGCTGGCCGACACCCGGATCACCTCGCTGAAGCGCTTCAAGGACGACGTCCGTGAGGTGGCGACCGGATTCGAGTGCGGCATCGGCCTCGATGCGGAGGATATTGCCGAGGGCGACATCATCGAGTGCTACCAGATGGTGACCGAGCAGGCCTAGCCGATGAGCCAGCGTACGGATCGGCTCGACAGCCAGATCCGGGCAGAGCTTGCCGAGCTGCTGCACCGCGAGATGAAGGATCCGCGTGTCGGGTTTGCGACCATCACGCGCGTGGAGACGGCTCGCGATCTCGGCACGGCCAAGGTCTGGGTCAGCATCATGGGCAGCGACGAGGAGCGGGAGGCGACCATGAAGGCGCTGACCGATGCCACGCCCTGGCTGCGCCGCCAGCTCGGCGGCCGCTTGACGCTGCGCCATGTGCCGCAGCTGATGATCCGCCATGACGACTCGATCGAGGCAGGGGACCGCGTGCTGCGCCTCCTGCGCGAGATCGAGAACGAGGGCCAATCGTGAGCCGCGAGGCGGTCGTCGAGGCCATCCGGAGCGCCGACCGCATCACTGCCATCTGCCACGAGAATCCCGACGCCGACACGCTGGGGTCGGCGTTGGCACTGCGGATCGCCGTCGAACGCCTCGGGAAGGTGGCCGAGGTGGTCGCCGCCGACCCCGTGCCGCCCTCCCTGGCTGACCTTCCCGGCGCGAGCGAGGTGAGCACCACGCCACGGCTCGAGCCGGACCTCGCCGTCGTGCTCGATGGTCCGCTCTCGCGTACCGGCGCGGTCGTGACCGATGCGGCCGATTGGCTCGCGCGCGCGCAGATCGTGAATGTCGATCACCACGTCTCGAACGACGGCGACGGCGCCTCGATCACGTGGATCGATGCCGAAGCGGCCGCCACCTGCGAGATGATGGCGCTCCTCATTCCCGCGCTGGGCATCGAGATCGACGCGGAGCTCGCGTCGGTCCTGACCGCCGGCATCGTCCAGGACACGCACACCTTCTCGCACCCGAACGCCACGCCGCGCACCCTTCGGGTCGCGGCCGATCTGCTGGCTGCGGGAGCACCGCTCTCGGCCATCCATCGATCCATCTACGCCGACAAGCCGTTCAGCACCCTGGCGCTGTGGGGCCGCATCATGGCGGGGATCGCACAGCGTCGCGACGGCCGGATCGTCCATGCAGCCATGACGACTGCCATGCTCGCCGAGACCTGCACCGAGCCGGTTGCTTCCGAGGGGCTCATCGACCTGCTCGCCTCCACCAAGGCGGCGGACGTGACGGTTCTCTTCAAGGAGGTGGACGCCTCGCATGTGCGGGTCAGCGTCCGGACATCCTCACGCGCCGACGCGGTGGCCATCACCGCCCCGTTCGGCGGCGGTGGGCATGCGCGCGCAGCGGGCTGCGCGATCGATGCTCCGCTGGCCACGGCCACCACCCGGCTGCTCGACGAATCGGAGCGGGAGCTCGAACGGGCCGATGCTCGGGGTCGTTAACCTCGACAAGCCGGTCGGTCCGACCAGCCACGACATGGTCGGCAAGATGCGACGGCTGACCGGCACCCGCCGGATCGGTCATGCCGGCACGCTCGACCCGCTGGCCTCGGGCGTGCTTCCGATCCTGGTTGGTGCCGCCACCCGCTTCAGCGCGGAGCTGAGCGGCGGGTCCAAGCGGTATGACGCGGTCATTCGGCTCGGCGCTCGGAGCGCGACCGATGACGCCGAGGGGCCGATCGTGCCGGTCGCGGTCCCGCTGCCGGACGAGGAGCGCGTACGCACCGCACTGGCAACCTTCGTCGGCACGTTCGATCAGCTGCCTCCCGCGTTCAGCGCGCGCAAGGTCGGCGGGCGTGTCGCGCATCGCGCCGCGCGCGCCGGCGAGCCGATCGAGCTCCCGCGACGCCCGGTCACGATCCACTCGCTGGAGCTGCTGGCGTATGAGCGCGGAGCCGACGGCTGCGACGCGCGGGTCGACCTGCGCTGCGGCGCCGGCACGTACGTCCGTGCCCTGGCGCGCGATGTCGGGGAGCGACTGGGATGCGGGGGGTACCTGCGCGCCCTGCGCCGGACCGAAGCCGCCGGACTGAGCGTGGATACGGCGGTCACCCCGGAGCGCCTGGAGGAGCTGGCAGCCGACGGCCACCTCGAGCACGCCATCCTGCCGGTCGGTGACCTCCTGCCGCTGCCGCGGGTGTCGCTCGACCACGAAGCGGCGCGGGCGTTTCGCAACGGATCAGCGCGGTCGCTGACGGACGCTCATGTCGACGGCAGGGCAGCCGTGTTCGAGGGTCGCGACCTCATCGGCGTCGGATCGATCACGGCGAACCTGCTGCAACCCGAAAAGGTGCTTCCGTCGGAGGATGCCGGGTGAGCGGGCTCGGACTCGACGAGCTGCCGAGCATCGGTCCGTCGGTCATCACGCTGGGCGTCTTCGACGGCGTCCACCGCGGTCATCGACACGTGCTCGACGCGACGGTCCAGAGCGCTCGCCAGCGCGATGCCGCAAGCGTGGCGCTCGTCTTCAACCCCCACCCCGACGAGGTCGTCCGACCCGGCACCAGGGTGCGGCGGTTGCTGCCGCCCGAGCTGACGCTTGCGCGAATGCGGGGGGCCGGTGTGGACCATGCCATCGAGCTTCGGTTCGACAGCGGGCTGCGCAACCTTGCCCCCGAAGCGTTCCTCGCCGGGCTCTCACCGGCCATGGAGCTGCGCGGTGTCACGATGACCCCCGGCAGCGCATTCGGGCGTGCTCGCGCCGGGACCCTGGAGCGGGTCGCCGAGATCGGAGCCGAGAACGGATGGGATGCCATCGCGGTGGAGCCGCTCACTGCCGACGGAACCGTGATCTCATCCTCCCGCATTCGCGACGCTCTCGGGGAGGGTCGCATCGAGCTGGCGACCGCCCTCATCGGATCCGCACCGCTCCTGCGCGGCAGCGTGGTGCACGGCGACGAGCGCGGCCGCGACCTCGGATTCCCGACCGCGAATCTCTCGTTCGCCTACGCGGCGGCGCTTCCGGCGCTCGGTATCTACCTCGGCCGGGTCCACGTGCCGGATCGCGGGGTCGGACCGGATCATCCGGCGCTCGTCAGCGTCGGCGTCCGCCCCACCTTCCACGACGATGGCCGCGTGCTCGCGGAGGCCTACCTCCTGGACTGGGACGGCGATCTCTACGACGCCACCCTCGATCTCGAGCTCGACAGTCGTCTTCGCGAAGAGCGCCGCTTCGATGACGTCGATGCGCTCGTGGTCCAGATGCGCGCCGACGAGGCTGAGGCACGCCGCCGGCTGGCCAAGCGCGCTCGATAGATCGGGCGCATTGCGCGCAAGAGCGTTCGGATGCGGCATGTGCTCGATAGATCGACCGGCGACGTGCATGAGTGCCGCATGGCGAACTGCTTTTGTGCTCCCGAGCCCTCAATCGATCGAGGCGATGACAGGTGCCGGGGTCCGGTGAAGGACGCTCGCTCCAGCGTCCCAACGACACCGATCGCGACGCCTTCGAGGAGGCCTTCGGCGTCAAGCCACGTCCAGTCGACCTGGCATACCTCGGGAAGTGATCCGACCGCCCAGGCGTGCGGCGCTACTCCCGACCCCGGCCAGGAGAAGCCCGATTGCTGGCCACGTATTCGTGACGTGACTGCAAGGTCGTGATCGGCTCGCGTTTCATCACCCGGGATGCGCATCTGAGCGTGGCGTAGCGCTGCGTCAGGGCACGGATCGGCTAATTCTCGGCCTACCAGTCAGGGAGTGAAGACCTGACCCGCCCGACGCCTGGCTGACGAGATATGAGTCGTCCGGCGAATATGTGCCAGGAGTACGCCTGCTGCGGGGACAGACGACAGCGAGCCCCCGGGTAAGGATGGGTCACTCGCCCCAGGTCTCGCCGGGCTCGAGCTCCACGACCTCCGCGCCGGTATGGTCGCGCAGCTCGTCGGGCGTGCCGGCCAGGATCGGGAACGTGCCGTAATGGATCGGGATGACCA
>JBQTHZ010000112.1:0-6255 GCA_052388515.1 Chloroflexota bacterium
CCTCTCCGACCAGACATACGAGGATCCCGGCCGCTTCTCGCCCCCTGAGGACAGAGTATTGACGTCGTCGGGCGGCTGGCTGGCTGGTGCTGCTTGACCTCGACGGGAACGAGTTGAGCTCAATCGAGGAGTCCGGCGCCTCCCTGTCTGGAGCGGTGTTTCCCGGACGGGGAGTGGATCGCCTGCTCGCGGGACGTATCCGGATTCGTCTCCGAGACGCGTCGTGTCCACCATTGAGTCGCCATGCTCGACCTTGACCCGGTTGCGTAGCTTGCGTAGCATCACTAGCCATGATGGACGCCGACTCACTTCCCGCCAGCCGGCAGCAGATTCGCGACCTGGCCGATGCCCTGCTTCGCCAGCCGCGCTCGTTCGTCCAGGCCCTCATGGATGCGGTGCAGCCCGAGGGCCACGCCGATGGCGGCCTCGACCGTGAATTCTGGGGCGCCACCCCATCGGCACGCAGGGTGCGCGGGGCAGCCGCTGAGAACCTCTCGCTGGCGGTGGCCCGCCGGCAGGCCGTGCTGGACGAGTCGCTCAGCCGCGCGGAGGTCGCCGGCGCGCTTGGGAAGAGCGAACAGGCGGTGAGCGGGATGCTCGATCGCGGGGTGCTGCTCGGGCTCAAGGTCGGCCGGGAGTGGCGTATCCCCAGCTGGCAGTTGGCTCCCGAGCTCCCCACGGGCGTCCTTCCCGGGCTGAAGGAGCTGACATCGGCGTACCTCGACGGCCTCGTCTCGCTGTCGTCATGGGTCCAACGCTCGAACTCCGATCTCGACGGCGCGGCGCCGCGCAGTGCGCTGCTGCATGGCGAGGTCGACGACGTCCTTGCAGCCGCGCGCTCCGGATAGCGCAGCGTCTTGGTCGCTCATCTCTCGCCGCCTGAACGGCCGCTCTCGGGTGGCCTGTGGTGGCGGTGGGATGGGCGGCAGCCCTGGTTCCGGGTCTACCACGCCGGACCCGGTCGTTCCGCGACGACGCGCCGTCGCTTTGGCCCGCTCGAGCGATTCGATCCGCACACGCCGCCTCCGGCCACCCCGACCGATTGTCCGGATGGTCGGTCGGTCATCTACCTGGGCGACTCATTGCGCACGGCCGCCGCCGAGGTATTCGGAGCGCATCGGCTTGCCCTGATCTGCCCTCGCTACCGCGCGGCAGCGCTCGTGGTGCGCGATGAGCTCATCGTGCAGAACCTGCGCGGCGCGGGGGCCATGATGATCGGTGGGCTGCCGGCCATGAACGTCGGGGACATTCCTCGGCAGGAGACGCAGGCATGGGCTCGCGCGATCCACGAAGACCGTCCGGCCCATCCTCTGGTGTGCGGGGTGCGCTACACCTCCGCGTACGCCGGCGGCGTCTCCATCGCGCTCTGGGATACCGCCCCGGCGGTGGTCATCACCCGATCTGGCAGCCGGCCACAGGACCTTCCTCTTGCCGATCCGCCACTCTTCGCTCGGCTCCTGGTTGCGATGGTTCCCCTGCGCATCGAGGTACGCGTCATCAGCTCCGAGGAGTGTCCGCGATGCGTCAGCTGAGCCTGCGGGGATCGAGCCGACGATCGTCGCCATGCTGGCCCTGGGCCGCGGTCGGCTCGCCTGACGCCGATTGGCACGGGCTTTGCGTTGTCATCGATCGACCATCACGTACAGGAGCGCATCATGTTCGGACTCGGGATCATCGGAACGATCCTTCTGATCATCATCATTCTCTGGCTGCTCGGCGTCATCGGTTAGCTGGAAGCGCCAGCCCGGTTGGCGTACAAACAAACGAACGAGCGGGCCGACGTGGCAGAAGCGAGCGGCCCATGCGGCGCCAGGGGCGATCAGGCTCCTCGGCCCGAGGCGGCGTCCTTGACCGCCTCCTTCGTTGCCTGCTGGCTGGCCGCTTCCTTGCGCTCCTGCTCCCGCGACCGATGGTGCTTGGTGATTGCCTCGCTCGCCTCATCGATGTCCGACGTGATCGTCAGGAGCTCGAGATCCTCCGGGCTGATCTTCTCCTCGTAGAGGGGCTTGTCCCGGATCCACTCCATCATGCCCGCCCAGTAGTCCGTGCCGTAGAGGACGACCGGGAAGTGCTCGACCTTGCCGGTCTGGATCAGCGTGAGCGCCTCGAACAGCTCGTCGAGGGTTCCGAAGCCGCCGGGGAAGATGACGAAGCCTTCCGCGTACTTCACGAACATCACCTTGCGCACGAAGAAGTAGCGGAACTCCATGCCCAGGTCGACGTACTCGTTGAGGCCCTGCTCGAAGGGCAGTTCGATATTGGCGCCGATGGAGAGGCCGCCCGCCTCCTTCGCGCCCCGGTTGGCAGCCTCCATGATCCCGGGGCCGCCGCCGGTGATGATGGCGAAGCCCTGCTTGACCAGGGCGGCAGCGAGGCGCCGAGCCGCACCGTAGTAGCGGTTCCGTCGGCCGACGCGCGCGGAGCCGAAGATGCTGACCGCCGGGCCGACGTCGGCGAGGGCATCGAAGCCCTCGACGAACTCACCCATGATGCGGAGCGTGCGCCACGTATCGGTCTCCTGGAATCGAAGGGCGGGCTCTCGTGAACGAAGGAGCTTCTGGTCCTCGGTCCTCTGGTCGCCGGGGCTCCTTCCGCGGACGACGACTGCACCGCGACGGTGTTCGGGCTCCTTCTTGCGACGCGCCATGGACCCTCCCGTGCTCGACAGGTCAATCGGTGAATGCTAGGGTGGCCCCTCCCCGGCATGCCTCCTGCAACGCAGGGACCGTGCCGGCCGGACCCCGTACCGGATGAATTCTATTGCCCGACCTCTTGCGACGGATCCTCGTCCTCGCCGCCATCAGCGTGGGTGGCCTTGCCCTGCTGGCCCCGTTGGCGGCTCGCTCCGCGACGCCGCTTCCAGTCGACATCAGTGACGGCCTGCTGACCGTGGCTGATGCGCCTGAGCCGCTCGTCGAACGCGGGGGCCTGCCCGGTCGCCAGGGGCTCCTGACCGCCAGCACCGATGTCCAGCAGGCCGCCGAAAAGCTCGGGGCCAACGTGATCCCGACCCCGGCCGCCGTCCCCATGGAGGCCACCCTCCACAGCGTCGCGACACCCGCTCCGACGCCCGCTCCACCCGCGCCGGCCCCGCAGCGGGTCGTGACCTACGACGGCGACACCGTGTGGGATGACCTGGCCGAATGCGAATCGAGCGGCAACTGGGCGATCAACACCGGCAACGGCTACTACGGCGGCCTGCAGTTCAACCTCGGCACCTGGGAGAGCTATGGCGGCGCCGAGTTCGCTGCGTATCCCCACGAAGCCACCCGCGAAGAACAGATTGCCGTCGCCGAGCGACTGCGCGCCGCTCGGGGCTACCAGCCGTGGCCTGCCTGCCGAGCCAAGCTGGGCCTGCCCTGATCCGCTGACCCGGGTCCGCCAACCCGGGGCTATCATCGGTCAATGCTGCAACCGCTCGGTATCGGCCACGTGGTGCTCAAGGTGCGCGACCTGGATCGCTCGCTCGCCTTCTACCGTGATCTGCTCGGCTTCCAGGTCTCCAACGAGATGAGCAACGTCATGATCTTCCTGACGGCCACCGGTGGCAGCCACCACGACCTCGCGCTGCTGCGGGTCGGCGACTCGGCGCCGTCGGCCGCGCCGAATGCCGTTGGGCTCTATCACGTGGCGGTGCAGCTGGCAGACCTCGACGCGGTCAAGCACGCGCATGGTGTCCTCGGCGAGCGAGGCCTCCTGAGGGGCACGGCGGACCATGGAGTGACGCGCAGCCTGTACACGGCCGATCCCGACGGCAACGAGATCGAGCTGTTCTGTGACGCGCCGCGCGAGGACTGGGAGGGCCGGGTCGCCGAGGCGATGATCGTCCGTCCCCTCACCCTCGATTAGCCGGGCCGGCATGGCACGGCATGTTGATTGCTTGAGGAGCGGGCGTGCCGTTTCTACCCTTCGTCCTTCTCCTCGCGTGGCAGGCGCTGAGCAAATCGGCGTCCTTCGCGCTCGGCTGGGCGACTGCCATCTACTTTGGCCAGGTTCCCGGCAAGCAGGGTCGCATCCTCTCGGTGGTCAGCCTGCTGGCGGCAGGCTGGGTGATCGTCATCGTCGGCTTCGCGGTTCCGATCCTCGGCGGGGCCGCCCTGGAGGCGACGGGCGTGATCAGCGAGAACTTCGACGTGGAGGCGATCCATTACCTCGGCCTCGTCGCGGCCATCGTTCTCACGCCGCCATTCATCGCGGCCACCACGGTCTGGGCGGAGTTCCACGAGGAGCGCAGCATCAAGGCGTGGTTGCGGATGATCCCGGTCAGCTATCCGGCCACCGCCATGCTCGGCGCATCGGTCCTGCAGATGGTTGCTTTCACGCCGATCCTGCTCTTCCAGCGCTGGCGGAACAAGCGCAAGCTCGTGCAGGTCCCCCTCGTCATGCGCGAAGGGACCGATGACGACGACCTGCTCAACGCGGTGCGCGGCGCCCTCACTGCGATCGGCATCGATGACGTCTCGGTCGCGGAGGCCACCGGTCCGAGGTCATGGCCGTTGCGCACCGTCGGCTTTGCCTCGCGGCACCTGCTCGGCGCCGTCGTGCGCGGAGAGCCGATGCGGTTGCGCGCAGACGGCGTCGATATCCTCGCCTATGCCACCAACGTCTCGATCCAGGGACCGAAGGAGGACGCCTACCGCATCCGGGCCGCCATGGAGCGCGAGCTGGCGTTTCGCAACACGTACCTGACCTGGAACGAGGAGTCACAGGGCTTCGAGGACGAGCTCCAGCGTCTCCACGAGTCGGCGAACGGCGATGTCGAGACGCTGCGAGCGAAGCTGGACGACGTCCAGGAGCGGATCGACGTCGCCAGCCTCAACACGGAGGAGTGGAACGTCCTGTATCGGCTCCGGCTCCAGCTCGAGCACGACGTGGTGCGGCGGAACTCCGAGAAGGGGTAGTGTCCCGGTCGTCGCGATCCATCGAGGTCGGTGCGCCCGAGCCCGTTCTGCGGCGCGATTCTCACGGTTCATGAAGGACCGATGCGCCTGAGCCGCGCCGCCCGGCACCGCTCAGGCTCAGCCATTGGTCATGGATCGCGGGAATCGCGCTGGCCGGCGGCTTCGGGCGCTGTCGTGGCGATGGATCGCGATGGAGAGCGAGCATCCTCGGCGGTGCGCCCTCGACCGTCCATTGCGTAGGATGAGCCGATGCGCCGCCTGCGACGGATCGGCCTGGTGTTGCTCGTCCTGGCCGCTATGCTCGTGGCCTGGGAACCGAGCCGCGTCGCGATCCAGACCGCCGTCATGCTCCCCAACCTGCTCGACGCCGGACCGAAGCCGCTCAACCTGTTCAGCGAGGCTCCGCAGCGCACGAGCCTGCCCTACCGCAGCGCGGAGCCCGGCGCCGTTCCCGACCTCGCCGAGCTGTGGCTGCCGTCGTGGGCCTCGGCCGATCGCCCGGCCGGCGCGATGCTGCTCGTGTTCGGGGTCAACAACCTCGGGCGTAACCACCCGGCCATCGAGCGCGTCGCCGACGGCCTGGCGCGCACCGGGGTGGCGGTCCTCGTTCCGGACTCGCAGACGCTGCTGGAAGGGCGCCTCGAAGTCGGGGAGATCGACGGCATCGTGCGCGCCTTCCAACTGCTGGCGGCGCGGCCAGAGGTGGATCGCGAACGGGTCGGGATCGTCGGCTTCAGCGTCGGCGGCTCCCTCGCGCTGCTTGCCGCCGGCGACCCACGGATCAGCTCGCAGGTCCAGTGGGTGAATGCCTTCGGCGCCTTTGCCGACGCCTCAACGTACCTGGCTGCCGTCTCCGCGCATGCCTACCGAGCCGATACCGGGGCTGCCGTGCCATGGACGCCGACGCCGCTGGCGCGCGAGGTGTACCTGCGCTTCATGCTCGACCAGGTCCGCGATGACGCGGACCGCGACCTCCTCGAAGACGCGTTCTCCGAGCCGATTCTGGCAGCGGAGCGACCGTCCCCCGACGCTGCTCTCCGCGGCTCCCTCAGCACCGCCGCGGCGCGAGCGGTTCACGACCTTCTCACAGCGCCGAGCCTGGACGAGGCAGAGCGCGCGATCGACGCCCTGCCGCACGGGGCGCTCACATTCGTCGACGCCATCTCGCCGGTGCGGCACCTGGATGAGCTTCGGGCCGAGGTTCACCTGATGCACGAGACCGAGGACCATCATGTGCCGTTCGTCGAGTCGCGGGCGCTCGCATCGGCGCTGGAGCCGACGGGCCTGCTGGTGGCGCACACCGAGTTCCGCCTCTTCGACCACGTTCAGCCCGATGATCTCGACCTGCTTGCCG
>JBQTHZ010000113.1:0-7408 GCA_052388515.1 Chloroflexota bacterium
GGGACTCATTTGGCCCGATCCGGACCCTCACCACGCTCAGACGAGCGCCCGATGCGGCGTCGTGGTGCCGAATTGATGACCTACCAGTCACCAGGGGAATAGGTGTCCAAGGGCTTCACGCGGGCCACGCCGGATCACCGCCTCCGGCTGGAAGTCAGGCCGTTCCACGCCCGACCGCCTCGAGGAACGCGGCCATGTTGCGACCGGCGACCCGTGCGCTCGAGATCCGTATCTCGGGACCCTGCTCCGTGACTGCCTGATCAACGCACCGCGAGTGGGAACGATCTGGACGGGCATGTTGCAGCCGACTACCGTGTGCCGCACGATCGCACAGCGGCCCCCAGTGAACGCAGCGCCGACCCCACAACGTACCTCCCTCGATCGCGCTCGAGACGCGCTCACCAGGCGGCACTGGCCGGAAGCGATCAACCTCCTCCCTGAGGCCGAGGCGGAGGGCGGCGTCACCGCGGCCGACCTGGACGCGTTGGGTGAAGCGGCATGGTGGGTTGGGCGCCTTGGCCTCGCCATCGAGCTGAGAGAGCGCGCGTTCGCCGCCCACATGGCGGCCGATGATCGCCCGCGCGCGGCCGGCACCGCCCTCGCCCTGGCCAACGACTACAGCCACCGCCTGGAGAGCGCCATTGCGTCCGGATGGGTGAAACGTGCGGGACGGCTGCTAACCGATCTCCCGGAAACACGTGAGCACGGCTATCTCCAGCGGCCGTTGATCGCCGCCGCGCTCGGCCGAGGCGACTTCGCCGACGCGCTCGAGCACGCGGAACAACTGCTCGCCATCGGCGCGCGGCTGCACGACCCGGACCTCGAGGCGCTCGCGCTCCAGGACAAGGGGCGCATCCTGGTCGCCGCGGGACAGGTCGAGGAGGGCATGGCCCTGCTCGACGAGGCGGTGGTGACGGCGGTGAGCGGAGACGTGCTCCCGTACACCGCCGCGGTGGTGTATTGCAACGCGACGGTCGCCTGCGAGGACCTCACCGATTACCGACGCGCCGGCGAGTTCGCGGAGATCGCCAAACGCTGGTGCGATCGGCAGGAGATCACGGGCTTTCCCGGCATGTGCCGGGTTCGCCGGGTGGAGATCATGCGCCTCAGGGGCGCGTGGGCGGAGGCGGAGGCAGAGGCGCGCCGGGCCTGCGCCGAGCTTCAGGACTTCTGCCTTGACTACGCGGGCGAGGGCTTCTATCAGATCGGTGAGATCCGGCTGCGGATGGGCGACCTGGACGGTGCCGAGACGGCATTCACCCAGGCGCATGGCATGGGACGGGATCCGCAACCCGGGCTCTCGCTCCTCCGCCACGCACAGGGCAGGACCGATGCGGCCGCAGCGACCCTGGCGCGAGCGCTCGCCGACACGTCCCACACTCCGCTGTTGCGCGCGCGGCTCCTTCCGGCCGAGGTCGAGGTGGCGCTCGCCATCGGTGACATCGAGCGAGCTACGGCGGCCGCCGAGGAGCTCCGGCTGATCGCCGAAGGCTACGGCACGCATGTCCTGCGCGCCTCGACCTCGACGGCGCGCGGCCAGGTGGCAGTGGCACGCCGGGACTTCGAGGCGGCAGTCGGGGCACTGCGCGACGCCTGGCGGATGTGGCAGGAGACCGACGCTCCCTACGAATCGGCGCGCTCCCGCGTGTCGCTCGGCGAGGCCTTCCTCGGATCGGGCAACCGCGACGAGGCGACGATGGAGCTGCATGCGGCGGTCGCCACATTCGAGCACCTGGGAGCCGCTCCCGAAGCCGCAAGGGCCGCAGCCCTGCTCCGGAGCGCGGCGGAGGCGACGTCTGCGGGTCCCGCTCGCCGAGCGGTGCGCACGTTCATGTTCACCGACATCGTGCGATCCACCAACCTCATCGAGGCAATCGGTGACGAGGCATGGGCCAGATTGCTCGGCTGGCATGACGAGATGCTGCGTGCGCTCCTGGCGGAGCACGGCGGCAAGGAGATCCACCATGCCGGCGATGGCTTCTTCGTCGCCTTCCCGTCAGCCGACGCCGCGCTGGGTTGCGCCCTGGCGATCCGACGGCAGCTGGAGGAACACCGCCGACGCAACGGGTTCGCGCCCTCGATTCGCATCGGTCTGCACAGCGCGGAGGCGGTGGTGACGCCGACGGGCTTCGAGGGGCGTGGGGTTCACGTCGCTGCTCGCATCGGTGCCCTCGCCGGCGCCGACGAGATCGTCGTCAGCACCGACGTCCTCGATGCTGCAGAAACGCAGCCGGAGCGCGGCGAGGTGCGAGAGGAGCGGCTACGCGGGATTGCCAAGCCCGTGACGATAGCGACGCTCCGCTGAAGGCAGAACTGAAGATGCGACGCAGCGCCGCCGCGAAGCTCAGTCTCGCGGCGGCAGTTGCTGCACGGACCAGGTGTTGCCGTCGGGATCGCTGAAGTAGATGAACGATCCCCATGCCTGCACGTCGACCTCGCCGGTCTCGACGCCGCGGCTCATCAGCTGCTCGCGGACCGCCGCCACGTCCTCGACCACGACCTGCAGGCCCTTCTGCGACCCGGGCGCCATCTCGGTCAGGCCGGAGCCCATGTAGATGGAGCACGCCGATCCGGGCGGCGTCAGCTGCACGAACCGCAGTTCCGGGTTCACCTGCTGGTCGTGATCGGCATTGAATCCGACCTGGTCGACGTAGAACGCCTTCGCCCGGTCGACATCGGTGACGGGGATGGCAACGAGCTCGATCTTCATGTCCACGACCTGTGCACCTCCTTGGTGCACCGATCCTGGCATCGGATCCTGCCACATGCTGTCTGGAATCGTGGGCGTAGGAGCCTTACTTGTCGTCCCGATGCCGCCGTCGCCCCTCGTCGCTGGTGAGCCACAGCACCTGCAGGGTGATGACAAAGAGAAGGCCGAGGACCACGAGAAACGCGACGTCGCGCAGCGGTGATTCCACAGGGATCTCCACCGGGCACGGTGCGTTGATTGCCGCCGGGGCCTGCGGATGGAACGGACCGCAACGATATGCCCGGTGTCAAGAGGCAACGGTGGCCTGTTCGGGACCGGCGGTCGGGCGAGGTTTGTCTCCGCTCAGCAGATATATCAGTAACGCTATATTCGGTGATGGGAATGCGAGGCGCACCACGATCGCGCCCTCCGCTGCAGCGGCCGGGCAAGGCGTCGCGCAGCTAGCCCGCAATCGGCTCCGGGTAGCGCTCCACCAGTCGGAACCGCTGGCACACGACCTCGGTGTCGTCGGTGAGCGACCAATCCCGGTCGCCGAGCCGATCGCGGAGCTCGTCGATGTAGCCGTTCCAGAAGCCCTCGTGGGCGGTGCGCCAATCGGCGGCATCGGTAAGTCCTTCGCCCTCGTCTCGGGCGAAGTCGTCGTCGACATCCGCCATGCGGAGGGTCCGGCATTCGGTCGTCTCGATCTCGCCGACGAAGCGGCCCTCGGCGTCGATGACCACCTCGCGCATCCCTGGCGTCGGCACGGTCTCGTTGTCGAGGTCGAACTCGACGCGCAGTCCGGCGGTCGCGGTCTTGGTTCCGGCGAGGACAAGGGCCACCAGCTCCCGCCGCAGCTCGCTGTTGGGCAGGCCGAAGCCACAGACCTGCATGCCGCGGAAAATCGTCGGGTCAGTCATACGCGAGGACCGATGCGCCCTGGCGCTCGAAGTCGGGGCGGTTGCGCGTCACCACGGTGGCGTCCAGGCCGGAGGCGACGGCAGCGATCAGCGCGTCGCCCAGCCCGAGCTTGCCCCCCGACCGATGACGCTCGAGGCGCGCCGCGCCGGCCTGCCTCGAGGCGGTCGGGTCGGTCGCGACGTAGTCGAGCGGCGCGAGCAGACGCGACACCACCGACCGATGCTCATCCGAGCCGCCGGAGAGCGCTTCGCACACCACGACGTCGCAGGTGAAGAGGTCGGCACCCTCCTCGTAGAGCCGATGCAACAGGGCCATCGCCGGCTCATAGCCATGGGCGTGATCGACAATCAGCGTCGTGTCGAGCAGGTAGCGCACCGGTCCTAGTCCGTCTCCTCGGAGCGCAGATCGTCCACCCAGCGGACGACCTCGTCCGGGGTCATCCAGCCTGGCTGCCCCACCATCGCACCGGCGGTCTCGCGGATCACCACCCCCAGCGCATCGCGGCGCACCCGCTGCGCGACCGCCTCTGCGACATACCGGCTGCGACCACGCGGGCCAGCAAGCCGATCCACCTGCGCCAGCAGGCTGGCCGGGAGCGTCACGTTCGTGCGCGTCAGTCGTTCATCAGCGTGCGTCATGGTGTGTGAAATCATAGCACACTTCGCGGCACACCAAACGCGAGCACTCCCAAACCGATTCGTACCAGACTCGGTGCCCCCCGTCGCTACGGGTCGAGGAGCTCGAGGGTCGCCGCGGCGGCGACGCCGAAGATTGCGTGCGGAATGATGTCGGCGAGCCAACCGGAGACGCCCCAGGTCGCGGGATCGGTCGCGCCGAGGGCAGTCGCCGCGGAATCGCTGACGGCCATGGCAGCGCCACCCATGAGCACGCCGCCCAACGGCACCGGCAGGCGCATCCCGGCTCGCCGCAGCAGGGCGAACGCGACCGCTGTGCCGACGGCCATGCCGTAGCCGAGCAGCGCGCCCGATGCTTCCTTCCGCGTCTCGGCGATATCGGCCCGTTCGCCCGGCCGCGAGAGCTCGACGCCGGCCAGGTCGGCCATGCGCCCGGCGACCTTGCCCGGCATGGAGCTGGATGGACGGGCGCGGATCACCATGTCCGCGTAGCTCGCGACGTTCAACGCTAGCTCTCCCGTTGCGCCGGCGATGACGCCGCTGATCATCGTTCGAATCATCGACGCTCCACTTGCACGACCGATGCCGGTCCGTGGCTTGCAACGCAACGACCCGATGCGCATCGACGACCTCGCCCTGCTCTCCGACTGCCGGACCGCGGCGCTCAGCGATCGCAGCGGCACCATCTGCTGGTTCTCGCCCGGCCGCTTCGATCGCGCGTCGGTGTTCGGGTCGCTGCTCGACCCCGAAGCCGGCCACTGGACGATCCGCCCGCGCACAGACGCGGCCACGGAACGCCGCTACCTCGACGACGGGCCGATCCTGGAGACCACCCTTCGAACCGATACCGGCGAGGCGACCCTGACGGATGCCCTCGCGCTCGGCGCGGGACGCCGGGACCACGAGATCAGCGGCGGGGATGTGACCCACCTCGTCCGACGTGCCGAGTGCCTGCGCGGCGAGATGGAGCTGGAGGTCGACCTCGCCGCTCGACCGGAGTACGGCCTGACCCGGCCCCACCTGGAGGAGACGGCGGACGGCTGGGAGCTGATCGGCGGACCCTCGCCGATGCGGCTGGTGTCATCCGTGCCGCTGACGCCCGAGGGCGATCGGCTCAGGGGAACGCTCCGGCTGGCAGCCGGCGAATCGGCTTCGTGGGTGCTGGCCGCCGGACCGCACGACGGACGCTCGGCGGAGGCTGCGCTGGGCGACACGCGGGAGGGCTGGCAATCCTGGGCATCGGCACACGACCTGCTGCCGGGGCCGCACGGACAGGCCATGCGTCGCAGCGCGATGGTCCTCCAGGCACTCACCTACGCCCCGAACGGGGTGGTCGTCGCCGCACCGACGACCTCTCTGCCGGAACGCATCGGCGACGCATGGAACTGGGATTACCGGTTTGCATGGCTGCGCGACCTGAGCTTCGTGGTCCGCGCCCTGTGGGTCGCCGCATGCCCTGATGAGCCGGCGCGCTACTTCGACTGGATCGCCCGGTCGCTGGGGCAGCTCGACGGTGACCACGCCCAGATCATGTTCGGCGTGGACGGAGAGCGGGACCTGACCGAGCACACGCTCGAGCACCTCGCTGGGTATCGCGACAGCCGTCCCGTGCGGATCGGCAACGACGCCTGGAGCCAGTCACAGCTGGACGTGCTGGGCGAGGTGATCGACAGCGCCCACCTCATGCGCGACTACCTCGACGAGCGCATCACCGGACCGATTCGCGAGACGCTCGTCGGCCTGGCCGACATGGCGGCCTCCCGCTGGCGCGACCCCGACTTCGGGATGTGGGAGGCGCGCGACCGGGCACGCCACTACCTGAGCTCGAAGGTGATGTGCTGGGTGGCGCTCGATCGAGCGATCTCCCTGGCACCACGGCTTGGCGCCGATGGACGCGTCGCCGCGTGGTCGACCGCCCGCGATGCCGTGCGGCGCGCCGTCCTCACCGACGGCTGGAACCCGGAGGTGCGGGCGTTCACCGGCGCGATCGGCTCGGACCAGCTCGACGCATCGGTCCTGCTCATGCCGCTGGTGGGCATCATCGAGGGCTCGGACGAGCGCATGCGGGCCACGGTGGAGCGGATCGAGGAGCGGTTGGCGTCGGACCTCGGGGTGCAACGCTGGGCCGATGAGGGCAGCGGGTTTGTGCTCTGCGGCTTCTGGCTGTCCGAATGCCTCGCGATGCTCGGGGATCACGACGGCGCGGAAGTGCGCTTCGCGGCGACCGCGGCGTCCGCCAACGATCTCGGGCTCATGGCCGAGGAGGTGGACCTCGTGACGGGCGAGCCGCTCGGCAACTTCCCGCAGGCCCTCTCGCACGTCGGCCTCATCAATGCCGCCTGGCGGCTCAGCGAATTATCGAAAGGAGGCGAACGCCAATAGCCGATGAGCGAGGTCCCCCCGGCTGGCGAGCCCTTGGACTGTCTGCCGGACCCGAATCGCGTTCCGTTCACGGATTATATCACTAACGCTATATTCGTTGAACAGCCGCGCGCCTTGGCCTGTCCAGGCGTGGTGAGCTCCGCGCCTTCGGTTCGGCCAGCGAGGTGCGGCGCTATCCGCGGTTATATCAGTTGTGCTATATCGGCTGACAGGCTGGCGAACCGCCCGGGTAAGCCGCTTTCAGCACCTCAGTATTCGGGCCCGCTCCACATCGACGCCCAGAGCCTGGTAGATCGGGAGCGCACGGGAGGTCACGGCTAACGAGTGAACTCCGATGCTGGCGGGCGGCCGCACCGACGAGGGCGTGATAGACCGATCCACCAGAGATGCCCAGGTGCGCCAACTCGGATCGGCCTTATCGATGGTAGCTTTCATGGCAGTGGGTCTACCATTCGCGTGGGAGCGCAATGGGAGGCGCAGTCAAGTACGGCAGCGGTTATATCACTAACGCTATATTCGCTGAACGCGGCGAACGGCGCCCGGCGACGGCCCAGTCGACCGATGTTCACGGTCTTCAGACACTTCCCGGCCTCCCAACAGCCCGGCCCCGCAGGCCGGCTGCCGGCGCGTCCATTTCAGCGGTTATATCAGTAACGCTATATTCGCTGAACGGCGCGGACGCCGCCGCCCGACGACGGCTGGTCGGCGGGTCCTCAGGTCCGCCTCTTGCGCCAGCGACTGCGGTGGAGCATCATGCGCCCTGCCTCAACGCCCCAGTCAG
>JBQTHZ010000114.1:0-15830 GCA_052388515.1 Chloroflexota bacterium
TCACCACCGGCCGCCCGTGGTTGCCGTTGCCGGCCGACGCGGCCGAGCAGAGCATCGAAGCCGAGCGGGACGACGCGACGTCGATGCTCAGCCTCTACCGGCGGCTCCTCGAGCTGCGACGCGCCGATCCCGCCCTTGCGATCGGCTCATACGCACCGCTCCCTGCAACCGGAAGCGTCCTGTCGTACCTACGCGCGCACCGTGGGAGGCGGCTGGCCATCGTGCTCAACATCGGTGGCGACGCCGTCACCTGGGAGGCTCCCGGCGAGATCGCCGGCGCGCGGATCTTGGTGAGCACCGGCCCGGATCGGCGAGCCGATGATCCGGCAGATGAGCTGTTGATCGGCCCCGACGAGGGGCTCATCCTCGAGTGTGCGGGGTGATACCGCCCTCGACGCCGCTCATGCTGGGTCGAAGCGATCGAGTCGGAAGAGGCCGATGTCGTGGCCGGTCTCGCCGCGCATCGCCAGGTCGGCCATGATCTCGCCGACGACGCTGCAGAACTTGTAGCCGTGCCCGCTGAAGCCGGCGGCCACGCTGACCTGTGGTGATTCCGGCAGCCGGTCGATGATGAAATGCTCGTCCGGTGAGTTCGTGAAGATGCAGGCCTTCATCATCACCGTGGGACCGGCGCCATCGGGGAAGTAGCGCATTGCGAAGGCCCGCAGGATCGCCTCGTCTTCGGGCCGCGCGGTGCGGTCCGGATCATCGGGGTCGATCGGCTCACGCTGATGGTGGTAACGGGCGAACTTGAAGCCTGGCACGTCGTGGACCGGGAAGCCGTAGTAGGTGCCCTCCTCGACGTCGACGACGAAGACCGGGAACCGCTCCGGCGTGAACAGCTCCGGACGCGTCGGCTGCAGCCAGCCCACGACCTGCCGTTCCGGGATCGCCAGGATGTCCAGCTGCGGAACCAGCCGTCGCGCCCACGGGCCCGCCGTGATGACGAGCCGGTCCGCCTCGTACGTCCCGTGCTCGGTGACCGCGCGAGCGCCTCCCTCGGCGGTCGTTTCCCACGAGCGGACCGGCTCGCGGAACCGCAGATCCGCGCCGTGCGAGATCGCCCCGTTGACGTGGGCAAGGATCGTTCGCTCGGCCATCAGGAAGCCGCCATCCGGCTGCCACACCAGGTGCGTCGACGGCTCGAACCCGGCGTAGGCGGGATAGCGCCGACGGACCTCGGCGGCGGTCAGGACCTCGTGGGGCAGGTCATGCAGCTCTGCCGCCTCGAGCGCGCCGCGGAAGGTCGGGCCGTCCTCGGGACCGCCCTCCAGGCAGCCGGTCGTGATGAGCAGCGGCTCGCCGGCGATCCCTTCGAGCTCGTGCCACAGCTCGTAGCTGCGGCGCAGGAGGGGGACGTACGAAGGGTGCTCGTGATAGGCGAGCCGGATGATGCGGGTCAGGCCGTGTGACGAGCCCAGCTCGTGGAGGAGGTCGTGCTGCTCCAGGCCCAGCACGCGTTGGCCGCGACGGGCGAGGTGGAACGCCGACGCGGTTCCCATTCCGCCGAGGCCGACAACGATCGCATCATATCGGTCCATACCCGCTCCTCCGTGGGTGCTCCGCAGCCTACCGACATTTCGACCTTGACGCATGAGCCGATGGACCCGGATGATGGAAGCGACGACGAGGGTGGAATGCCATGAATTCGGTGGTGCTCGCGCGAACGGCTTCCGGCTCGACCTACGTCCTCTCGATCGGCGAGGACGGCGTGCACTGGCGCCGACTGCCGGCCGACCGGCCCGGCATCGCGTGGGGCGCAAGCGGCTGGGAGTCCGTGGTGCCGCGGATCGTGCCTGGCGAGCGGCTCCTCATCGGCAACCTGCGCACCACGCCGATCACCACCGTCTCGATCCTTCCCGCCTGAGCAACGGCTGCGGTTGATCCATGCGCGGCACGAGGAAGGCCGCCGATACGGCCGCGCCAAGCGCTCCGCCGACGCCCAGGACCAGGATGGCGAGCTCGATGGAGCCCTCGGCGAGGAGGCCCGCCACGGCGGCGCCGATCGGCAGGCCCAGGAAGTTGAACGCCATCGAGACCGCGAAGGCGCGTCCCATCCAGGCCGGATCGGTTCGTCGCTGGCGCACCGTGAAGAGCGCGATATCGATCGGCCCGTAGAGGACGCCGACGAGCAACGACTCGGCGGCAAGCAGCGCCACGCCCAGCGGCACGAAGGCCGATTGTCCGGCGGCGATCAGGAGCAGGGCGACGACCGGCGCCATCGCCACGATCGGCCAGACCAGGAGCGACCACTCGCGGCCGCGCGTGTCCATGCGCCCGAACAAAAAGGCGGAGGCCATGCCCGAGACGCCGGATGCGGCGAAGACGAGGCCGACCACCGCCTCGTTCAGGCCGAAGCGCTGGATGACGATGAGCGGCAGCACGATGGTGGTCATGCCAGCCGTCAGGTTCACGAGCGTGATCGCGAAGCCGAGCCCGCGTAACGTGGGGTTGCGCCAGGTGTAGACGAGGCCGTCCCAGGCATCTTCGAGCAGCCGGCCCTTGGACGCGGTCGGGGCCGGCGGATCGGGCACGCCGAGCAGCGCGAGCGCCGCGGCACCGAAGGCGACGCCGATGACGATCAGCGCGATGGGTCCGCCGAAGAGTGCCACCATCGCGGCGGCTGCCGGCGGGCCGAGGATGATGGCCACCACGTAGCCGTTCGAGTCGACCGCGTTCACTCGCTCCCACAGATGCTCCGGCACCAGGATGGGGAAGAGGCTGCGCACGCCGACGTGGCTGAGGATTGCGGTCAGCGACGAGACGACGGCGATGACGAGCAGGAGCCCGCCCGCGAGGATGTCCAGCAGTGCGAGGACGCCGATCAGCGCCATCGCCGCCAGGGCCACGACGTAGTCGAGGAGCACGAGCCGGATGCGACCGTGGCGATCGAGCAGTGCGCCCGCCAGCGGGCTGATGAGCAGTCCGGGGAAGACGCTGGCGAACGTCACCAGCCCGGCAAATGCGGCCGATCCGTATCGGTCCAGCGTGAAGAGCACGAGAGCAACGCTGACCATCGACTGCGCAACGCGGGCGATCTGCATGGAGACGAGCACGCGTGCAAGGGTGGGGACGCGCAGCAGGGCACGGTAGGACGTTTCGGGGTCGGTCACCGATGGCCTTGTCGCGAGCCTAGTCGACCGGGACGACGATCACGCGCGGCAGGCCGGCGCGCAGCGAGCGTGGTGGCTCCGCGGCGGCTTCGTCGGTGATGATGGCGTTCGGGCTGGTGCGCTCCTCGCTGACCGGCGGCCGTTCACTGGCGGAAGCCTGGAGCGTGTGGATCACCTCGGTCACCCGGTACCGGTGCTGGCGCCCATCCCCGCCGATGAAGTCGATCCGGTCGCCGACGCAGGGAAGCGGGGCCGCATGCTCGAGATCGGCGGACCAGCCACCGTCATCCTCGATCTGAAGCGTCCAGGCGGTTCCGACCGGGGGCCCGCCGCCCTCCTCGACCGTGAGTCGCGCTTCTTCCATGGCCGAAGTTGTAGCACGCGTGATGCCCGGATGCTGCGATGATCGGCGCGGTGAACGGCATCGAGGACGAGGTCACGCGCGGCAGGCGGGAGCGATGGTGGCGATCCGCCTTTCTCGTGGTGGCGACGATCTACGTGACCCTGCTCCTGGTCGGACTGCTCGTCCGGATCCTTGGCGACTTCGCGCAGATCGTCCTCATCGTCTTCGTCGCCTGGCTGCTCGCTTTCATCCTGTCCCCCGTCGTGGGCGTGATCGTCGCGCGAAACTGGATGCCACGGGGCGCGGCGATCGGCGTCGTGTACGCCGCGACCCTCATCGGCACCGGCTTCCTCCTGTTCTACGCCGTCTCGTCGATCGGCGCCTCCATGGGGGAGATGGCGGAGGACTTCCCGCGGACGCGTGCCAGGATCGAGGCCACGCTGAGCGGCTGGGAGAATGCCATCTCCTTCGGCCGTTTCGAACCCGACCTGGTGGGCCTGTACCGCGATGTCGAAGCGACCGCGACCAGGTTTGCCGGCTCGGCGCTGGGCGAGGTGCCGGCCGTCACGGCGGCCGTCCTTGGCGCGCTCGTGCTGGTGATCATCCTGAGTCTCTACATGCTCGCCGATAGCTCCCGGATCCTGGCCAAGCTCAACCGCGTGGCTCCCACGCGCTATGCCGACCAGTTCGAGATCCTGGAGCGCACCGTCTCGAGCGCCTTCGGCGGCTTCCTGCGGGCGCAGGTGATCCTGGCGGCGGTCCAGACGGCCCTGACGGTCGCCGTCGTCGTGATCGCCGGCCTGCCGTACGGATTCCTGATCGTTGCCGCGTCGGCACTTGCGATGCTGATTCCGTTCTTCGGCCCGCCGCTGGCGCTCGTGCCGCCGATCGTCGCCACGGCCGTCTTCAATCCCGGCTGGCTGCTGATCGTGGCTCCGCCGCTGCTGATCGTTCAGACGGTGCTGGTCAACTATCTCCAGCCGCGGTTGATGCGCGAGGCGCTCGGCATGCATCCGATCCTGGTCCTCGTGGGTCTGCTGGTCGGCTCGCAGGTCGCCGGCCTGTGGGGAGCGCTGTTCGGGATCCCGGTGCTCGCCGTCCTGAACGTCTTCTTCAACTACGCCGTCAACCTGCGCGCCATCGAGGACACGCCGGCCGTCGAGGTCGAGGAAGTCCTGGAAGAGGTTCGGCGGGAGGAACCCGACGCGACGCCGGAGCAGGTGGTCGCCATCGCCGCGGACCGGGTCGAGGAGGAGCAGGAAGCGGAGACCGCTGAGGCGGAACGCTCGACGGACACCGCCGGGGAGGCAAGCGGCGACCTGCGCGAGGCGGCCGGAGACCTTCGTGCGGCAGCAGGTGAGCAGAGGGCCGCTGCATCGGAGATCGGGTCCTCAGCGTCGGACCTTCGTGAGGTGGTCGATCGCCTCGGGGACGGGCCCGCCGAGAGGCCCTAGCCGGAGTCGCCGCCGGGGCTGCGGTGCAGGGCGCAGGAGCGCTGCACGATGCCGTCGAGCTCCATCACCGAGAATGGCTTGTCGCGCGCCGGCGAGCTGAAGGACAGGATCTTGTCGCCGGTCACGACCACGACGGGAACGCTCGCCAGCTGCGGGTCCCGCGCGACGGCGCGTGACAGCTCCCAACCATCCATGCGCGGCATCCGAACGTCCGCCAGCACGACGCATGGCAGTGACCCGCCCTGCAGTCGCTCGAGCGCATCGGCACCGTCGACCGCCGCGGCCACCAGGTGCCCCGATTCGGTCAGCGCGTCGACGTAGAGCGATCGAACGCTGGTGTCGTCGTCCACGACGAGGACTGAATGCTGCCTTGCCATGGGGCTCCTCCCTCCGCGCATCCATGCAAGCAGGGTGCGTGCCCGCAACGGAGTGGTGACCCGATGGTCCGGCCCCTGACCCGTACTCAACCCCCACCGGGTCATGCCACCGGACGGGACGACTCGGCTACTGACCTGGCCGATCCGCATCCCTACGGTGGTCGTGGGCGCCCGAGCCGCCCGACCTCACGCACCCGGAGACACGGATGGCGCTTCACCCGACGGCCCGGAAACCGCGACGGATCATGGCTCGGACGATCGCGTTCGGCATCAGCCTGCTGCTGGCAGCCGGACTGCTGACATGGAGTCCGACATCGACCACGGGCTGGAACCAGGGTTCCGCCGAGGCCACTCTCTGGCAGCTCCTGAACGGAGCGCGCACGAACAACGGCCGAACGCCGCTTCAACAGCACGGCACCCTTGTGAGCCTGGCCCGATGGCGCAGCTCGGACATGCTGGCCAAGGATTACTTCAGCCATACCATCCCCGGATGTGGGTGCCTGGTCTACACCTACTACGACTCGAACGGCCTGCGCTACGACTGGGCCGGCGAGAACATTGGCTGGAACTCGGGCCGGACCGATCAGGAGTCGCCGATTCGGGCGCACGAGCAGTTCATGGCCTCGCCGGGACACCGTGCCAACGTCCTGGATGGTCGCTTCACCCACGGCGGCGTTGGTGCCGCGGCCGCGGACAACCAGATGTACCAGGGCTTCGTGCAGAACACCCGCATGTACACCGAGTTGTTCATGCAGGCGCCTTCCGCCGCAGCGCCTGCGCCCGCGCCCGGCGGCGGTGGAGGGTCCGGCGGCGGTGGTGGCGGCGGTGGATCCGCGCCCCAGGCCGCACCGGCCGCGCCAGCCTCGACACCGAAGCCCACACCGGCGCCGAAACCGAAGGAGATGGCGGTCGACGCCCCGCGACGACCGACCTCGGCCGCCGGCCTGGACGGCGTGGCGATCATGGTGATGGAGCGAACGGCAGTGGATGTCGCGGCTCGGCTCTCCGCCGATGATGCGCTCGGTGTTTCCGATCCGGTATCGGATCCGGTCGCCGCGACTGATGGCACGCCACCGTCAACCGCATCGGCAGGGATGCGGGTCATGGCCGCGGCGCCAGCCCAGAGCGGCTTCTTCGACGGCATCGTCGGCAGCGTATTGGGATTCCTCTTCGGATGAGTCTGTTGCTCTCCGTTGCGCCGGGGCGGGCCTGCGCGGTTGCTCTGGAGCGCAAGTATCCACGACGTTGAGGCCGACCCCAGCCAGGGCTTGCGCGCTGGAGCAAGGGATGGCCCCGAGTCGGGTAGATCGGGCGGCTTCTTCGTAATTGCTTGCGCTGGGCCGCAACATCGGATGGTGGGACTCCGACAGCGACTGATGCGGCGTAGCCGACCGAACGGATGGGCACACTGCGGGATGGCGTGGCCGATAGACTGCATCTCATGGCGGTCATCCTCGAGGCCCGAGACCTCGTCAAGCGCTATCCGCTCGGCGACGGCGAGGTCGAGGCGCTGCGTGGCGTGTCGCTCCAGGTGGAGCGCGGCGAGTTCGTCGCCATCATGGGCAGCTCCGGCTCCGGGAAGTCGACGATGCTGCACCTGCTCGGCGGGCTTGACCTGCCGACGTCGGGCGAGGTCGTCATCGACGGCATCGGGATCTCCGGACTGGACGAGGAGCGTCGGACGCTCACGCGGCGGGACAAGACCGGCTTCGTCTTCCAGTTCTTCAACCTGATCCCGCTCCTTTCGGTGGCCGAGAACATCGCGCTGCCGTTCCTCATCGCCGGAGACCCGGCCAGCCGGCATCGCGAGCGGATCGCCGAGCTGCTGGCGTTGGTCGGCCTCGATGACAAGCGGGATCACCGGCCCGACCAGCTCTCTGCCGGGGAGCAGCAGCGCGTGGCACTGGCCCGCGCCCTTGCCACGAAGCCGGCCATCCTGCTCGCCGATGAGCCGACCGGCAATCTCGACTACACGACCGGCACCGAGATCCTGAACCTGCTCTGGGACTCGGCAGATCGGCTGGATCAGACGATCGTGCTCGTCACCCACGATGCACGTGCCGCGGCCTACGCGGATCGCGTCCTCGTCGTCCGCGACGGACAGGTCCGGGATGAGATCGTGCTCGGCCGCCGCCGCGACCACGAGGCCCGCCCGCTGATCGTTCGTCTCGCCGAGATGGGCCTCTAGACGCCGATGCGCCTGGCGACGATCGCCTGGCGCGGGCTGCTGGCCCGCCCCCTGCGTACCGCACTGGCCGTCGTCGGGGTCGCCCTCGGGGTGGCAATCGTGGCCGCCACCGTCATCACCAGCGCGGCCTCCGATGCCGCGCTGCGCAGCGCCACCGTCGATCTGCTCGGCGCCGCCGACGTCCGCCTGCGCGCGTTCGACGAGGCCGGCTTCACGCCCCGCGCCGTCCAGTCGCTGCGCGCCATCCCGGAGGTCAGGACCGCGGCGCCCGTTTCCGAGCGACGGTTGATCGTCCACACCGCGCCGGGCGACGACGAGGGAGTCTTCTCGCTCGTCACCATCGGCATCGATCCGGAGATCGACACGCGCGTCAGGGAGCCGCGCCTGGTGGCTGGCGTGCCGCTCTCGACGGACAGTCCCACCGATGCGCTGGTCGCCGCGTCCTGGGCGGCGCGGCACGGGCTCGACCTGGGCGACGAGCTCCGACTGGACGGGCGGCGCGAGGGAATGCCGCCGCTCCGCATCATCGGCCTGATGGCCGATACGGGCTTTGCGGCGTTGGAGCGGGGCGAGGTGCTCGTCGTGTCGCGATCCACCCTGGACGAGTCGTTCGAGGTGCCGGCCCCGATCCGCTACCTGGATCTCGATCTCGGCGATGGCGACGTCTCGAATGTGCTCGCCCGCGTGACCGAGGCCCTCGACGAGCCGTTCATCGTCGAGACGGCGGCCGACGCGGCGGAGCGCCTGGCATCGGCGCAGGCCAGCTTCGGGAGCGTTGCCTTCATCTTCGGCCTGGTGGCCATGGTGGTCGGCGCATTCCTGGTCGGCAACACGCTGGCCATGACCGTCGGCGAGCGGACCCGCGAGTTCGGTCTCCTGCGCGCCGCGGGAACGACCTCGCGCCAGGTGCTCGGCATCGTCCTGCGCCAGGGACTGGCTCTCGGCGTCGCCGGCAGCCTGCTCGGTGTGATGGCTGGCATCGGGCTCGCTGCCGGCATGATCGGCTTCCTGTCCTCGACGCGCGCGGCTCTCGTGGTCGGACTGCCGCTGCCCACCATCGGTCTCCTGCTGGCCTTCGTGCTCGGCCTGGGAATGACGCTTGCCGGTGCCGTCGTCCCCGCCCTGCGCGCGGCGGGGCTCTCGCCCGTCAATGCCCTGCGCCCGGCATCGCGGTCCGGTGCCGGGCTCAGCGATCGTCTGCGCACGCTGATCGTGGCGGAGCTGATCGTGGTGACCGCCGGGATTCTCCTGTTCCCGATCGAGCGCGCAGGCACGCCGTTGGTGCCGCTCATCCTGTCGCTGGCGCTCCTCCTCGGCGGGGCGGTCGCCACCGCCTTCGTGCTGGAGCCGCTCGGCAGGGTCATCGGCCGTCCGTTCGAGTGGTTCTTCGGTGCCCAGGGGCTGCTCGGCCGCGCCAACCTTTCACGAGATCGCGTGCGGACAGGCCTGACGGTGGGAGCGATGATGATTGCGCTGGCGGCCGTCGTGGCGCTCGGCACGGTGGCCGAGTCGGCGCGGGCGGGGGCCGAACGGTGGGTCGCGTCCATCCTCCCCGGCGGCAACGCGATCCGCAGCAGCGTCCCTCTCGAGGTGGAATCGTTCCGGCCGACCTTCGACGGAACTCCGGGCGTGCAGGCGGCGAGCCCGGTGCTCGAGCTTCCGGCCGTTCGGATCGTCGACGGCGAGCAGGAGGAGATCGTCCTGGCGGGGATCGATCCGAACGTGTTCCAGGACGCCGGCGCCCTCATCGTGTCGGGTGCGGCGCGCGCCGATGCGTATGCTGACCTGCGCGACAGCGGCTCGGTGCTCATCCCTGCCCCGCTCGCCGCTCGCGAGGGAGTCGAGGTGGGGGACACCCTTGGGATCGGCCGTCCCGGAGCAGAGGCGATGGACTTCGTCGTGGCCGGCATCGTCGAGTACACGATTCCAGCGCGTACGCCGGACGGCGCGCTGCTCATCAGTGCGGCCGATGCCCGTGACCTGTTCGGCGTCACCGCGGCCTCGCTGTGGGTGATGGTTCCCGAACCTGATGTAAGCCAGTCCAGCTTTGCCTCCGCGGTGCGCGAGACGGCGACGCAGCTCGCGGCGCAGCCGCTCACGTCGCGCGACCTGTCGGGGGAGCTGGCCCGATCGCTGGATCGGCTCGTCGGCCTGTTCGACGTGCTGGCCCTGATCGCGGTCGTCATCGGCGCACTGGGGATCGTGAACACGCTCGGCATCGGCATCAGCGAGCGCGTGCGCGAGATCGCGATCCTCCGCTCGCACGGCATGACGGTCGGCCAGGTGCAGGCCATGGTCGTGGCCGAGGCGGCCATCATGGGCGCGATCGCCGGCGTGCTGGCCATCGTCACCGGGCTGGCCGTCGCCTTCGCCCTCGTCAACGGTGGCGCATCGGCCGATCTCGGTGGTGGCGTACGGCTCCCCTGGGGGCTGCTCATCGCAATCGTGCTGGTCGGCACCGGTGTAGCGGCGCTGGCCGGCCTGTACCCGGCACGCGTCGCTGCGTCGACCCCGATGGTGCGCCATCTCAAGCAGTTCGAATAGGAGGACCGATGCGATTCTGGGAGGCAACGGCCGGCCGTGCCTTCGTCGGCCGGCTCGAGAGCGGTTCGGACCTGGTGAAGGAGATCGAGCGCTTCTGCGCGGAGCACGGGATCATTGCCGCCCAGGTGACGGTCATCGGCGCCGTGCGCCATGCACGCTATGCCTACTACGAGCAGGATGACCATCGCTACCGTGAGCTCGAGTCAGCCAGCCATCACGAGATCGTGGGCTTCGTCGGGAATGTCTCCCTGCGGGACGATCGCCCGTTCCTCCACGCGCACGCCACCTTCGCCGATGCCGACGGCGGCACGGTCGGCGGTCACCTTCTGCCCGGCTGCGAGGTCTTCGCCGGCGAGGTCATGCTCCGCGAGCTCGGGAACGTCTCGCTCGTTCGACAGCACGACGAGGAGACCGGCCTGGCGCTCTGGTGAGCCGATGGGACCATGGTGGCGCGTCCCCCGTACCGTGCTCCCATGTTCCTGACCGCACCACGGAGCTATCTTCCGCTCCCGAACGCACAGTGAGGACAGAAGCCCTCGATGCTCGGAGTGACGTCCGCCAGCAGGGGATGGTACCGATGGGTTGCCGGTTCGGCCGATGGGCCGCTTCCGGCGACGCCGCGCGGCCTGCGTTCGCCGGCGGTCACCCAGACGCTGTTCCGCGCCCTGGTCGGCGCAGCGGCACTCGTGGTGGTGCTGCGCTTCGAAGCCCACGAGCCACGGCACCTGGCCCTGGCGACCGTCCTGGGTGCGGCCTGGCTGTGCACCAGCAGCCTCGTCCATTACACGGCGCTGAGGGTCATCAGGTGGTCGTACGCGATGCGTCGCGCACCCACCATTCCACTCCGCTTCGCCGGGCCAACGGGCAGGTTCACGCTCAGACGGCTGGACCTGGGGACGAAGGTCGAGGTCCGTGCCGGCATCGACCTCATCGCCGAGGTCACGGCTGCCGACGACGGTGACGCGGTCGTCGTCCGCGACGTCGACACCATCGCGGCGACGGAGCTCTCGGAGCTCGGGAGTGCCATCGGCCAGGCGATGGAGATCACGGCGGCCGCAACTCGACGGCGACGACGAGGGAGCATGCGGGTCTGACGCGACGACTCGGCCCTCCGGCGACATCCTTCCATGAGCTTCCCTACCATGACGCCGTCATGCATCGATCGTCCGCTGCTGCTCGGCGCCTCGCCATGCCTGCCGTGGCCGTCGGGCTGCTCGCCCTGCTGGCGGCCCTGGTCGCAGCGTCCTTCCTGGGCGATGCGGCTCCGACCGCTCCGGCAGAGTCGACGACCGCCAGCGCGCGCCCAGCGTCAGAGCCGCCCGCGTCCACCACGCCCCGCACGGACGAGGTCGTCGGCTATGGGGCGGATACCGTCGGCGGATCGGGCGGCGAGATGCTGACGGTGAGCACCGCCGACGAGCTTCGCGCGGCGCTCGAGGCCTCCGGCCCGCGGATCGTGACCTTTGACGTGCCGACCAGCGGCGCGACCCTTCGCTTCGACGAACGCATCACCGTCACGAACCCGAACGTGACAATCGACGGGTCCACCTCCGCCGGCCCGGTGACGCTGCGTGGATGGCTCGTCTTCACGACCTCCGAGGTCATCATCCGCGACGTTCGCATCCGCCCCGGCGATATCGGTGACGACAACATGGATGATCGCGAGGCTCTGACGATCAACGGCCGTGAGACGCGAGTCAGCGACTTCATCGTCGACGGCGTGTCGATGATGTGGGGTCCCGACGTGGGCGGTATCTCATTGCTGGGCGACGTCCGCGATGTCACCGTCCAGTACTCGATCATCGGCCCCGGGCTCCATCTTTCGAAGCACAGCGAAGGTACAGAAAAGCGGGGCGGGCACTCGTATGCCGCCAACATCGCCGAGCAGGTCAACGGCCACGCACGACGCATCACCTTCTACCGCAACCTCTTCCACACCTCCGACAAGCGCGGTCCGGCGGTGCAGGGGGCCGAGTGCTTCGACCTGGTCGAGAACACCCACTACAACTTCGGCGGCGAGGCTGCCAACGGCAATCCACGGAGCGCCAACATCGTGAACGGCTACTACCGTTCCGGACCCGTGGACGGCACCACCGACTTCTGGCGCACGCAGGAAAACAAGGCCGGCGGCTCCTTCAGGAACTCCATCCACGTGGCGGGCAACGTGTCCGATGGCTTCACCGGTACGATGAACATCCCGGAGCGCGCCCTGGCCGACGACGTCCGATGCGGCAGCCTGTCGGCACCCACGGAGAGCGCCGAAGCCGGCCATGCGGCCGTGCTTGCGGACGTCGGAGCGCAGCCCCGCGACGTCGTCGACGTTGCCCTCGTGGAGGAGGTCGTGCTCCGCACCGGCGCGCGATGGAACGGCGAGGGACATCCCGGCCCCAATCCGTATTGGCCGTACTGAGTCCCCGTCAAACGAAGCGGCCGGGCCCTGGGATCAGACCGCTCGCGGATGATCTGAGCCTTGGGGCATCAGCGCGCCCTGAATGAGTAACGGCGGACCGCCGCGAAGCCGATGCCAGCCGCAAGGAGCTCTATGCGGCGTCGGCAGCCCTGCGGAGCTCGTCGACCTCGATCTTGCCCATCGCGAGCATGGCTTCCATGGCGCGTCGCGCGCGCTCCGGGTCGGGGTCGTCCATCAGTCGATTGAGCTCGCGCGGGACGATCTGCCAGGACAGCCCGTAACGATCCTTGAGCCATCCGCATGGACCGGGCTCGCCGCCGTCCGCCGTCAGCGCGTCCCAGAGCCGATCGACCTCGGCCTGGTCCTCGCACTCGATGACGAAGGAAACCGCCTCGTTGAATCGGAAGTCGGGCCCGCCGTTCAGGCCCTGCATCCGCTGGCCGGCCAGGGTGAAGTCGACCGTGAGGACCATCCCGGCGGGGCCGCTCGGCGTGTCGGCAGGGGAGCGCCACACCCTGTCGATGTGGCTATCGGGCAGCAGGCTGGTGTAGAAGGCAGCGGCTTCCTCCGCCTTGCCATCGAACCAGAGGCAGGAATACAGCGCGTGCATGGTGTCCTCCGCAAGCGTGGGTAGGTTGACCGTTGGTACGTGGTAGGACGGTGAAACGGTGGAAAGGTCATCGGTGTGGCGGGTTGGGATCTGCCATCTCGGCCCGGAATCGGCCATACGGTTGCGGCTGCGGGATCCGGCTATCGTGCAGATCGCCTTATCGCTGTGGCAGGGCCTGACTCACCACCCGCCGGCCCACACGCCGACCGGCTCGAACTGGAGCGGGACATCGATGAGGATGAGCTCAGCGGCGACGTCAGTCGACATCTCGAGCTCGGCATCGCCGGTGATTTTTGCGGAGTCGCCGGTCTTCAGCGCGTCGCCGTTGAGGGACAGCCGGCCGTCGATGACGTACAGGTAACCGCCGCGTGCAGGGTCGAAGGTGTGCTCGAGCCGGCCCGCATCGGTCAGGTGCGCCACGAGCGCGCGGGCGTCCTGCGCGAGATCGAGGCCATCTTCGCCTTCAGGCCCCATGATCTGCAGCCAGCGGTCGGTACGGTCCTCGAGCGTGTACTGCCGTTGCCGCACGCTGGTCCGGAGGCCGCGAGCGCTGGGGAGGATCCAGAACTGGATGAAGCGCATCGGCTCATCCGCAGAACCGTTCTTCTCCGAGTGCAGGTCGCCGTCGTGGCTGAAGGTCATGACCTGCGCCGCGCCGGCCTCGAGCCGCCCGTTGTTGCCGAGCGAGTCGGCGTGGAGGAAATGGCCCGACACGACATAGGTGTTCGACTCGATGTCCTGGTGCGGATGCAGCGGCCACTCGGCCCCGGCCACGATCCGGTCGTCGTTGAAGACCCGAAGGGCGCCGACGCCGTCATTCTCGGGATCTCTGTAGCGGTCGAAGCTGAAATGCCAGCGGGCGTCGAACCAGCCGCCCGCCTCGTGCCAGATCGTATCGGCCTCGCGGATGGTGACGGTGCGCGTTGTCGTCATGGCGTGCTCCCTGCAAAGCGGATGCCGCGCCCCAGTTCGTCGTCGAGTGACGGCTGTTCGGCCGATGCGCTGTAGCAGCGAGCGTGAGCGGGGAGCGTTCAGCGTCGAGTTATCGACTGTTGTGTGGGGACCTTGGCATTCGCATCGGTCGCGGGGAGGCGGCGAGCCGCTTGCGTGAGGCGGGACGAGGGGCGGACTCTCGGGCCTCGGCGCCGCTCCAGTCCCGTGAGCAAGGCCACGACGATGGCGGGGGGCGTTGGCCGAGCGCAGGAGGACTCAGCTTGCGAAGAGCGTTTGCCACGTGTCGGGACCGACCTCGCCGTCGACCTCAAGGAGCCTTGAGGGCATCTTCGGTTGGGTCCAAATCCCCATTTGTAGCCGCGGATCTCCAACACCTGCTGGACGCGCTCCATGTGTCATGTGATTTGCGTCTCTATGGGTCGAGTCTGGCGCGCTAGACAGGGCGGCTATTGTTGCGAGTAGTCAACACCCGGACATCGGGGGATCGGGCCGCCCACATGAGGTGCTGAGTTGGCGAGTGCCCACACGACGTCGTCCAGAGCGTCACAGCTCAGAGCAGTGCGCTGATCTCGGCGTCAACACGCAAGGAGTCGAAATGACGCTGCATCGACTGCGTCGTCGAAACGATCGCGCCGCCCTGGCCCGCGTGCCGGATCGTCCTCCGGCGGTATCGCTGATACAGACGCAGATCGATAGCGCACGTCGGGTCGGGGTGATGGTGGAGGAGTTGGACGGGCAACACCTCCGGCTGAATTACGACGCTCGTGATCGAGATGCATGGCTCGCCGTTGATGAGCTCGACGACGCCGTGCGTGGTCGCTCCACAAGCGAGGGCAACCGGTCCTTTGACTCAGCACCTAGCAACTGGCTCATCATTCACTTCGACTACGGGGCCTGTGGGTTGAAGCTTCGCCCGGACGTGCCAGGTATGGCCGCAACTCAGGACCCGGATAGTCGAACACGCTGACGCCGTAGAGAGTCGCCGCAGGCCCGTACCCACGCCTCACGC
The DNA here is from genome assembly GCA_052388515.1 of Chloroflexota bacterium. Lineage (GTDB taxonomy): Bacteria > Chloroflexota > Limnocylindria > QHBO01 > QHBO01 > JACDBZ01. The sequence continues at coordinate 15,003 of JBQTHZ010000114.1, forward strand.
GGGCGAGCCGATCCGACCAAGCTGCACAGCACGGCGCCTACAGCCCGGGGGTGATAGGGACGTGGGGACCAGCGGTAAACCGGGAGGACTGCGTCGGCCGTGAGACTCCTGCCAGGTACGCCATCGAGTGATTGTCTAGACTTGGGCCGACGCGCCCGTAGCTCAGCGGATCAGAGCAGCTGACTTCGGAGTACCCGGATGAGTACGATGTGCTCCCCCGAGTGGCGGACCCTCCGAAATCGGTCGAGTTATCCGCTCTCTTTGAGCACAGACCTCTCGATCGACCCGAGTATCGGCGAGAGTCGCTGTAGGTGCTGAACGACTGCTGCGCAGTATCCTCAAGGGATCTATCGCCGCCGCCGACATCTTGGACGACGATCTTCGGGCCGTCCGGTGTCTTGCCATAGTGGTGATGCGTGGCCAAACGTCTGGCCTTCCGAGTATCGCCAGCAATAGGTTCATCGTTCCAAACTCGCACGACGTTCGCGTACTCCGGGTAGCCGGTTAACGGGAGACGCCGAAGCAGTCCATCGAGGGTCACGAGCCTCTCCTCAGTGACTCCCGTTGCATGGCGACGGCGCAGTACAGGACTCCCTCGAAGTGAGCCTGCACGGGGATTGATGCGCTGTCGGTTCCCGGTGTCGCCGTCGCGCGTAGGCGCTCAAGGTGGTAAGCCGCCATTTGGATCTTGCGATCTACGGCGTCGACATACTTGCGGACAACGTGGTCGCGGTCCAGCGTCGGGTTGTTCACCCCTCTGCCCACTCGAATGCGATTGCCTTACGGTCTGCCCTGACTGTACTCAGGCGATGACTTCCCGCTGGCGAT
>JBQTHZ010000115.1:0-12594 GCA_052388515.1 Chloroflexota bacterium
AGCTCGCGAATGCCTGGCGGGCCCCAGAAGTCGTCGACCGCGGTCATCAGCGTTGAGCCGATGCCGGGAGTCATGTCGGTATCGAGCCTGCCGGTAGGGAATCCGCCATCCGACCAATGGCGGCCACGGGGGTCCTCTGGTAAACTCCGAGCGTTACGGAAATGAAAGTGGAGGAATACGTGCCGCTCGCCAAGGACGCGAAGAGCGCAATCATCGACGAATACGCGACGCACGAGGGCGATAGCGGATCACCCGAGGTGCAGATTGCGCTTCTCACCGAGCGGATCAAGTCACTGACGGAGCACCTGCGCAGCTTCCCGAAGGATAATCATTCGCGCCGCGGGCTTCTGAAGCTCGTCGGGCAGCGCCGGCGGCTGCTCGCGTATCTGGTCCGCAACGATGTCGACCGATACCGCACCGTCATCAGCAGCCTGGGGCTGCGCCGCTAGGTACCGACCGCGATTCGACCTGGGCTCAGTCGCATGGGCCACTCGGCACTGGGTCTCGCACATCTCACAGCCATCAGTGGCATCGACCCCCGCCTGACGCCGCGCTCGACGAGAGCGCGCCACGGGAATCGAGCGTCGGATGCCCGAACGAACATCACTGGAGGAATCAGTGGCAATCAAGCACGAAGCCGAGATCGGCGGCCGGGTCCTCAGCATGGAGGCCGGCAAGCTCGCCGAGCAGGCGGACGGCGCGGTGATCGTCAGGTACGGCGACTCCGTCGTCCTGGCGACCGCGGTCGCATCCAAGGAGCCCCGCGAGGGCGCCGATTTCTTCCCGCTCACCGTGGACTACGAGGAGCGCATGTATGCCGCCGGCAAGATCCCCGGTGGCTTCATCAAGCGCGAGTCGCGCCCGTCTGAGGCGGCCATCCTGGCGATGCGCCTCACGGACCGTCCCATCCGCCCGCTCTTCCCGAAGGGATATTTCAACGACGTCCAGGTCGTCCTGACGGTCCTCTCGACCGACCAGGAGAACGACCCGGACATCCTGGCCCTCAACGGCGCCTCGGCGGCGCTGAGCGTCAGCCACATCCCGTTCCAGGGTCCGGTCGGCGCCGTCCGCGTCGGACGCATGAACGGCGAGTTCGTGACGAATCCCACCAACAGCCAGCTCGCCGAGAGCGAGCTCGATCTCGTCGTGGCCGGCACGCGCGACGCGGTGATGATGGTCGAGGCCGGCGCCAAGATCCTGCCGGAATCCGTCATGGCGGATGCAATCGCCTACGGCCACAGCGAGCTCCAGAAGTCGATCGACCTCCAGGACAAGCTCGTCGCCTCGGCGGGCACGCCGAAGAAGGTTCCCTTCGTCGGCCCGAAGGCCGCATCGGTCATCCAGCTCGGCAAGCTGCTCTCGGAGGGCCGCAACGAGTTCGTGGTCTTCGACCTCGAGACGACGGCCTTCAAGCCTGAGCACGGCTACATCGTCGACATCGCCGCCCTGCGCCTGAAGGACGGCCAGATCGTGGACCGCTTCGAGTCACTCGTGAATCCAGGTCGCGCCATCGTCGGCCACCAGGTGCACGGCATCAAGACCGATGATGTCGCCAACGCGCCGACCGCCGCCGAGGTGCTCGGCAGCTTCGTCGACTGGGTCGGCGATGCGCCGGTCATCGCCCACAACGCCGCGTTCGACCTGCCGTTCGTGCTTCGCCACCTCCCCAACGACCGAAGCTGGAGTCCGAGCGCCGTGTTTGACACGCTTGAGCTCGGTTACCAGCTCTATCCCGATGCCGGCGGCTACAAGCTCGCCGATCTCGTGCGCTTCGTCTTCGGCCGCGATCATGCTGCCGCGCATCGCGCGATGCCGGACGCGGAGGCGACTGCCGAGCTGTTCCTGCACTTCACCAGCGGCCTGTCGGAGCGCCTCGATGCGCTGCGCCAGGACATCGCGGACGAGGTGCGTCGCGCCCGGGATGGCTACAACCGTGCCGAGCAGGGCGACCGGCTGGAGGACATCCGACGGCGCCACGGGATCGGCTCTCCGCTCATGGACGTCATCACCAAGGCGACCGTGCGGGAGCTCGTCCTCAGCGAGGGTGTGCGGATCGACGGCCGCGACACCAAGACCATCCGCCCGATCAGCGTGGAGGTCGGGGTCCTGCCGCGCACCCATGGCTCGGGCCTCTTCACCCGGGGGCAGACTCAGGCACTCTCGATCGCGACCCTTGGGCCGTCGAGTGACGTGCAGCGCATGGACACGATCTCCCCGGAGACCGAGAAGCGCTACATGCACCACTACAACATGCCGCCGTACTCGGTCGGTGAGGCGCGATTCATGCGCGGACCCGGCCGCCGCGAGATCGGCCACGGCGCGCTCGCCGAGCGTGCCCTGGTCCCGGTCCTGCCCGACGTCAGCGAGTTCCCGTACGTGATCCGCGTGGTCAGCGAGTGCGTCAGCTCGAATGGCTCGACCTCGATGGCATCGACATGCGGCTCGACGCTGGCGCTCATGGACGCCGGCGTGCCGATCAAGGCGCCGGTGGCCGGCGCGGCAATGGGCCTGATCACCGACAAGGATTCCGGCCGCTACGCCGTCCTCACCGACATCTCGGGCAAGGAGGACGCGTATGGCGACATGGACTTCAAGGTCACCGGGACCGCGGACGGCGTCACGGCACTCCAGATGGACATCAAGGTCGCCGGCATCACCACCGAGATCATGCGTGACGCGCTCGAGCAGGCACGCGAGGCGCGGCTCCACATCCTGGGCAAGATGACCGAGGTCATCGGCGCCAGCCGCGAGGAGCTGAGCCAGTACGCGCCGCGCATCACGACCCTGAAGATCCCGGTCGACAAGATCCGCGACGTCATCGGCGCCGGCGGCAAGGTGATCCGGCAGATCACCGCCGAGACCGGCACCCAGATCAACGTCGAGGACGACGGCACGATCCAGATCGCCGCCACCAGCGGCGAGGCCGCCAAGAAGGCGATCGCCTGGATCGAGGGACTGACCAAGGACGTCGAGGTCGGCAAGGAATACCTCGGCAAGGTGACCCGGATCATGAACTTCGGTGCCTTCGTCGAGATCCTGCCCGGTAAGGAGGGGCTGGTCCACATCAGCCAGCTCGCCGACTATCGTGTGCCGCGGGTCGAGGACGTGGTCAGCATCGGCGACGAGCTGATGGTGATCGTGACCGAGATCGACCGCATGGGCCGCGTCAACCTGAGCCGCCGTGCGGCGATGGAGCGGCACATGGCCAAGGCCGGCACGAACAGCTGATCCGCCTCGGCCGCGCGCGATGGGCACCGCGAGCGAGCCGGACGGGAGCGCGGCGTCGCTGGCGCGAATCGCGGAGACGATTCACGGCTGCACGCGATGCGCGCTCGCCAAGGGCCGCACGCAGACCGTCCCCGGCGAGGGGAACGTCCTGAGCGACGTTCTCCTCGTCGGCGAGGGACCCGGCGCGCGCGAGGACCGCACCGGCCGTCCGTTCGTCGGACCGGCGGGACAGCTGCTCTCCGAACTGCTCGGTGCCATCGGCTGGCGGCGGGACGATGTTTTCATCACCAACGTGGTGAAATGCCGACCTCCGGCCAACCGCGATCCCGAACCGAGTGAGATCGCTGCCTGCTCGGCGTATCTCGACGCGCAGGAACGCGCGCTGGACCCAGCCATCGTGGTGACCCTCGGCCGCCATTCGCTGCAGCGCTACCTCCCCGGCGCACGCATCGGCGCCGTGCATGGCCAGCTTCGTCGGTCATTCGCGGGCCAGCACGTCTTCCCGATGTACCATCCTGCTGCGGCGCTGCACCAGGCCTCGTTGCGCGAGACGCTGTTCCGTGACATCCGGGGCCTGCCCGTGGCGCTGATGGATGCCCGTCGCGCGCTCGACGACGAGCGGGCGGCATCGGTCCAGGCCGAGGCGGTGGCAGCTCCGGCACCCGGTCCGGATGCGGTCGCCGATGACGCCGAACAGATGACCCTCTTCCAGGAGCACTGAATGTCCGAGTTCCTGCGCATCATCCCGCTCGGCGGGGTGGGCGAGGTCGGCAAGAACATCACCGTCATCGAGCTCGACGACGAGATTCTCGTGGTGGACTGCGGCCTCGCGTTCCCCGAGCCGGAGATGCTCGGCATCGACCTCGTCATCCCGGACGCCACGTACCTCGAGGAGCATCGTGACCGCGTCAGGGGCATCATCCTGACCCACGGCCACGAGGACCACACGGGCGCGCTGCCGTACGTCCTGCCCAAGATTCCCGGCACGCCGATCTATGCCACGCGGCTGACCGAGGGCCTGGTGCAGGGCAAGCTGCGCGAGCACAAGCTGCTCGATTCGACCCCGCTCCACGTGGTGGAGCCGAACCAGGAGTTCGCCGTCGGGTCGTTTCGGATCACACCGTTCCGGGTCAACCACTCGATCCCGGACGGGGTCGGCTATGCGATCACGACCAGGCTGGGCACGATCGTGCACACTGGCGACTTCAAGTTCGACCATACGCCGCCGGACGGCCGGCGAGCCGATCTGGGGCTCATCGCCGAGATCGGAAACCGTGGCGTCGAGTTCCTGCTCAGCGACTCGACCCGCGCCGAGAAGCAGGGCTACACCCTCTCCGAGACCACGGTGGGCGAAAGCCTCCATCGGCTGGTCGGCGAGGCGCCCGGCCGCGTGATCGTGGCCACCTTCGCATCCAATATCGGCCGCGTGCAGCAGGTGATCGATGCTGCCTGGGCGCATGGCCGCAAGATGGTGGCGCTGGGTCGCAGCATGGAGCAGAACACGGCCATCGCGCTCGAACGCGGCTACCTGGATGCCCGCGACGGCACGCTCGTCCGTAAGGAGCAGCTGCAGCGACTGCCGAAGGAGGAGCTCGTCGTCATGACCACCGGCTCGCAGGGTGAGCCGATGAGCGGGCTGACGCGCATGAGCAACCGAGACCATCGCAACATCACCATCGAGCCGGGCGACACGGTGATCGTGTCGGCCAGCCCGATCCCCGGCAACGAGGAGGCGGTTGCCAAGACGATCGACAACCTCTTCAAGGAGGGGGCGATGGTGCACTACGAGCCGCTCGTCCACTGCCACGTGTCGGGGCATGGCTCACGCGAGGAGCTCAAGCTCATGCTGGGCCTCGTCAAGCCGCGCCACTTCGTACCGGTGCACGGCGAGTACCGCATGCTCGTGCAGCACGCCCTGCTGGCCGAGGGCGCAGGCGTCGACGTCGACAAGATCTTCGTGCTCGAGAACGGGCAGGTCGTGGAGTTCGACGGCCAGAGCGGCCGCATCGCCGGTTCGGTGAGCGCGGGGGCCGTCCTGGTCGACGGGATCGCCGCCATCGACGGCATCGACGGGGTCGTGCTGCGCGACCGGCGCATGCTGGCATCGGATGGCGTGGTCATGGTGGCGCTCACCATCGACGGCAAGACGGGTCAGCCGGTTGGGGTGGCGGACCTCGTCAGCCGCGGCTTCCTGTCGGATCCCGAGGATCCGATCATGGGCGCCGCGCGGGACCATCTCATGCAGGCGCTTCGCCAGCGGCACGAGGACGAGCACACCGCCGAGGCCGGCTATGTGAAGACGAAGATCCGGGACACCTTGAGCCGATTCTTCCACCAGCGCACGAAGCGACGGCCCATGATCCTGCCTATCGTGATGGAGGTCTGACCCGGTCCGTGGCCACCCGACGGAGGACGACGCGGCGCCGGCCGACGCGGCGTCGTCGACAGAAGAACCCGGTGGTGCTGAGCGCACGGTTCGTGCGCGAGGCGCTGGCGCTCGTTCTGCTCCTGCTCGCCATCATCAGCGTCATCGCCCTGTTCGCGCCAGACGCGGGCGCGATCATCCGGCCCTGGCACGACCTGCTCTCGACGATGCTCGGGTGGGGGATCGCGTTTGCCGCCCCGCTCCTTGCCGGCTTTGCGCTCATGCTCTGGATGAAGACGATGCCGGCCGAGCGCTGGATGGCTGCCACCGGGGCCGCGCTGTTCGCCCTGGCCCTCCTTGGCATGTTCCACCTGACGGTCGGCCGCGGGGCGGAGGCAGTCCCGACCGGCCAGGGTGGGGGAGTGCTCGGCTTCGGCGTGAGCGCCCTGCTCATCGGCGCCGTCGGGAGTGCCGGCGCGTGGATCGTCCTCGCGCTCCTGGCCGGCGTCGGCCTGCTGCTCTATTTCAACATGACCATCGGCGACCTCGTGGCCGCGTACCTTGCCGGGCGCGACGAGCGCCAGGAGCGCGAGAGCGAGGAGGCGCGCCGCGCCGCCGGCCGCCGGCCACGGGTCGCCGACGCACGCGGACGAGCCGAATCACCGGAGGAGGACGCTCGGCCGGGGCTGATCGACCGCATGCGTGACCGCCTGGCGGGTGGGTCCGAGGCCGACGAGGAGCCGCCCGTCATCCTTCGCCGCGAGCGGCCGGCGACCCCCGGCGTCAGCCCGTCGCGACCGTCGGCCGCCATACCGATCCAACCGGCGGCGTCGGAGGAGAAGGAGCTGCGGCCGCACCCGGCGACCGCCGAGCTCGAGCACACCGAGGAGGTGCATCTCGCCGAGGCGAGCGCGGCGGACGGCGTGGATGCAGCCCTGGAGCCGGTCGAGCGCGTCTGGGAGCTCCCCGCCATCGAGCTGCTGGCCGATGCCCCCGAGTCGAGCGCCGCGCAGATGGATCTCACTGCCAAGGGCCAGCGCATCCGCGAGACACTGGCTCACTTCGGCATCGGCGTGAAGGTGGCCCGCATCCAGGAAGGACCGGTCGTCACGCAGTACGCGCTCGACGTGGATCCCGGGATCAAGCTGAGCCGCATCGAGGGCCTCTCGGACAACCTTGCCCTGGCGCTGGCCGCCCGCAGCATCCGGATCGAGGCTCCGATCCCCGGCGAACCCTACGTGGGGGTCGAGATCCCGAACTCGGCCTTCGACCTCGTGACGCTCAAGGAGGTCCTTGCCAGCCGCAATCACGTCGACGAGAGCAAGAAGTCGAAGCTTGCGTTTGCGCTCGGCCAGGACGTGGCCGGCCAGCCCTTCAGCGCGGACCTGGCCAAGATGCCGCACCTCCTCATCGCCGGCGCCACCGGATCGGGAAAGAGCGTGTGCGTCAACGCCATCATCGACAGCTTCCTGATGAACGCGACCCCGGCCGAGGTGAAGCTGATCCTGATCGATCCCAAGCGCGTCGAGCTGGCGCAGTACAAGGGCATCCCGCACCTGCTGTGCGAGGTCATCGTCGAGCCCGAGAAGGCGGTCAACGCCCTGAAATGGACGGTCGGCACGATGGAGGGTCGCTACGCCGAGTTCGCGTCGCGCGGGGTCCGCAACATCGCGGCCTACAACGAGGCGCTGCGTGCCGGCGAGCCCCGCATGCCGTACATCGTGATCCTGATCGACGAGCTGGCCGACCTCATGATGATCAGTGCCTACGAGGTGGAGGCCACGATCACCCGCATCGCGCAGCTGGCGCGGGCGACCGGCATCCACCTGATCGTCGCCACCCAGCGTCCATCGGTGCAGGTCATCACCGGACTCATCAAGGCCAATATCCCGAGCCGGATCGCATTCGCCATGACCTCCGGGATCGACAGCCGCACCATCCTCGACACGACCGGTGCGGAGGATCTGCTGGGACGCGGTGACATGCTCTACCAGCCGATCGACGCGCCGCGCGCGGTGCGGCTGCAGGGCGTGCTCGTCACCGATGCCGAGATCGAGTCGGTCGCTCGGCATTGGCGCGGGCAGGGTGGCCCACAGTACCGGCCGGAGATCACCGCGCCGCGACGCGACGGCAAGCCTGGTGGCCGACCGGGCGAGGAGGAAGAGGATGACGACGCCGACGCTTTACTCTCCCAGGCCGTCGACATCGTGCGCCGTTCCGACAAGGCATCGGCGTCGCTTCTCCAGCGTCGCCTGCGGATCGGCTACGCACGGGCGGCGCGCATCCTCGACCAGATGGAGGACCGAGGGATCGTGGGCGCCGCCGACGGCAGCCGCTTCCGCGAGGTACTCGTCACCAGCGACGGATGGGGTGGCGACGTCGGTTCCGACGAGGACGCTGAGCCGTGACCGAGCAGGTCCACGAGCTCGGGGCGGTGCTTCGTGCTGCCCGCGAGGCAAAGGGAGCGGATCTGACGCGCGTCGAGCGCGACACCAAGATACGCGAGCGGTACCTCTCGGCCCTCGAGCGCGGCGAATACCGCGAGCTGCCCGGGGCGGTCTACACCAAGGGATTCCTGCGCAACTACGGGGCCTATCTCGGGCTCGATCCGGAGTACCTGATCGACCTGTACCGGCTCGAGACGTCCGCTTCAGCGAACGAGCGGCCAGCTGCACCGGCGCCACCTCGGCCGATCTCGGTCCACCGCCGACGCACGTTCGTCGTCACACCGGGCGCCGTGGTGGCCGCGATCCTGACGATCGTGGTCGGCGCGCTGGTGGCGTGGATCGGCTACCAGTTCGTTAATTTCGCCCGCATGCCGGGTCTGCAGATCGTCCAGCCGGTCGGAGACGTCTCGGCGCATCCGGATGAGACGATCACGATTCGCGGCATCACGGCTCCGAATGCCACGATCTCCATCACCGGCCTTCCCGAGAACCCGAGCACGACCGCCGACCAAGACGGTCGCTTCGAGTTGACGGTCGAGCTCCTGCCCGGATCGAACGAGATCCACATCCGCGCGCGAGATCCGGTGACCGACCGCGATTCCGAGGAACGAGTGCGCCGCGTCAACGTCGTAACGGCGGCCGCCGAGAGCCCTGGGCCAGCCGGCGGCGAGGGGCCCGGGGTCACGCTCGAGCAGCCCGAAGCCGATGCGACCCTCACCGGACCGGTCCCCGTGGCCGGCATGGCCCCGGGTGGCGCGGCGCTGAGCCTGACCGCGGCCCTCGTCACCGCCCCGACGCCGAACGTCTCGGTGACGGACGCCACCGGCGGCCCAGTCGAGATCGAAACGGTCGCGCCGTCGGTGCCCGAGCCCGCCACCCTGACGGCCGATGCAGCCGGTGCGTTCGCCGGCAGCCTGGCGCTCGCTCCGGGCACCTGGGACGTGGTCGTCACGCCGCCGGCGGCGGAGCCGATCACGCGCCGGGTCACGGTCCCGCCCGGCATCGGCCTGACCGGCACGATCACGCTTGATGGGGGAGACTCGTATCTCGAGGTCGAGGAGGACGACCTGGCCGTCGACGGCGTCTCCGGTGGGATTGCAGGCGACGGCGACATCATCGAGCTCAGCGCGGAGGAATCCATCCGCGTCCGGGCCGGGAACGCCGGGGCGGTGCGGTTGACGCTCAATGGGATCGGGATCGGCTTCATGGGTGACGACGGTGCCGTCGTCGAGTGGCGGATCGCACAGGCAGGCACGTGAGAGGAAGATAGGGGCGTCATGGCAGCAGATTCATCATTCGACGTGGTGAGCGACTTCGACCAGCAGGAGCTGGTGAACGCGCTCGACCAGGCACGGCGCGAGATCGCGACGCGTTACGACTTCAAGGGCAGCAAGGTCGCGTACGAGCTGGGCAAGGATGCGATCGTGCTGACCGCCGATGACGAGTATCGCGCGGGCGCAGCGAAGGACCTGCTCGAGTCGAAGGCCGTCCGGCGCAGCCTGAGCCTCAAGATCTTCGAGTGGGGCAGGATCGAGCCCGCCGGCGGCTCCATGGTGCGGCAGGAGGTCAAGCTCAAGCGTGGCCTGACCAGCGAGCAGGCCAAGGAGCTTTCCAAGCGCATCCGCGAGACGTTTCCGAAGGCCAAGCCGAGCATCCAGGGCGATGCCGTTCGGGTGTCGGCCAAGTCGAAGGATGAGCTCCAGGCCATCATCACCGACCTGAAGGCGCTCGAGTATCCGGTCGCCCTCCAGTTCACGAACTACCGCTGAACCGATGCCGGCCTCGCGCGCGCCGACGGACGACGAGCTCGACGCCGCGGCCCGACGGCTGGGTCGTGCGCTGGTCAAGCGCGGCTGGCAGATGGCGAGCGCCGAATCGTGCACCGGCGGGCTGGTCGGGCACGTCATCACCCAGGTGCCACGCGCGAGCGACCACTACCTCGGCGGCATCGTGAGCTACTCGAACACCGTCAAGGAGGAACTTCTCGACGTGCCGGGCGACCTGATCGAGCGCGTCGGCGCCGTGTCGGCCGAGGTGGCGGAGGCGATGACATCCGGCACGCTGGCACGCTTCCCCGTGGCGCGCCTCGCCGTCGCCGTGACCGGCATCGCCGGCCCGGATGGGGGATCGGCTGAGAAGCCAGTCGGCCTGACCTACGTCGCGGCGGCAGAGCGTGACGGCGCAGCGGTGGTGGAGCGCCACGGCTGGCCGCACGACCGCGCGGGCAACAAGCGGGCCTCGGTGCTGGCTGTGCTGGAGCTTGCGACGCGCATGGCGTCCGAGAGGTAGGGGAGTGGTCAACCGCGGCGAGCGGATCCATGTCATCGGCATCGCCGGCTCAGGAGCCGCCGGCACCGCGCTGCTGCTGCATCGCGCCGGGGCCACCGTCGATGGTTGCGATCTCGACACGCCGTCCCCGTACACACCGCCGCTCGAAGCGGCCGGCATCCGCCCTACGGTTGGCCACGACCCAGGGCACCTCGACGGCGTCGATCGGGTGGGCATCAGCCCCGCGCTGCGCTCCGTGCCGCACCACGAGGAGCTCGCCGCTGCCGAGGCTCGCGGCATCCCGATCGTCGCCTGGCAGGCGCTCCTCGGCGAGCTCCAGGCGGCACCCGGCCGGATCGGCCTCGGTGTCACCGGCACGCACGGAAAGTCGACCACGACCGCCCTGCTCGGCCATCTGCTCATCGCGGCAGGCCTGGACCCGACCGTCGAGGTCGGGGCCTTCATCGACGCCTGGGGCGCATCGGTCAGGCCGGGCGGGGGCGCGCCGTTCCTGGTGGAGGCCGATGAGTTCGGCGACAACTTCCTGAACTACCGTCCCGCCGGGGCCATCGTCACCAACGTCGAGATGGATCATCCGGATTACTTCGCCGACCGGGCCGCGGTCATGGACTCCTTCGAGCGGTTCGCTCGCGGCATGCGCCCCCATCCGGCGTTGGATGGCCGCCTGCTCGTGGTGGCGGCCGACGATCCGGGCGCGAGCGAGCTCGTCGGTCGCCTGAACGACTGGGGCGGTCGCATTCTTCCGTATGGGCCGGGGGGCGAGGTGATGGCCGGCGACGTGCTCCGCAACCGGGAGGGGACGGCGTTCACGTTGTTCGATCACCGCTTCGAGATGAGCCTGGCCGGCGGGCACAACGTCCTCAATGCCACGGCCGCGCTGATCATGGCGCGCAGCCTCGGCGCCGACCTGGACCTGCTTGCCGAGGGCCTGCGAACCTTCGCCGGCGCCGGACGCCGCATGGAGCTGATCGCCGATACTGCGACCGTGACGATCTACGACGACTACGGCCACCACCCGACCGAGGTGCGGGCCGCCCTGTCCGCCGCGCGCCAGCTGGTCGGTACCGATCGACGACTGTGGGCCGTCTTCGAGCCCCACATGTACTCGCGCACGGCGCTCCTGATGGACGCCTTCGCCACTGCCTTCACCGATGCTGACGAGGTCGTCATCGCCGACATCTTCGCCTCGCGCGACTCGCCGGCAGCCGTGGCCGCCACCAGCGCCGAGTCGCTGGCCGATGCGATCGAGCGCAGCTCGGCGGTGCCCGCGATCGCCACCGGCGACGTGGACGCCACCACCGCCTACGTCACCGAGCACCTCGGAACCGGCGATGCGGTGCTGGTGATGGGCGCCGGGAAGTCGTATCGGATTGCCCGCGGTATCGCCGAGCGGCTGGCAGGGGAGCGAGCTTCATGATCGGCGTCCGATCCGTCGTTCTCGGCGTCCTCCTGGCCGTGGCCGTCGCGATCGCGTACCAGGGCGTGGTCGGACTGGTCGAGGCCTCGGGAGCGCGGGATCAGCCCGCGCTCATCCTCATCCTGCTGCTGTCCGCGTTCCTCGGCGTCCTCGCCGCCGTCGCCACTCGCATGCTGCGCCTCCCGGGCGCGACGGCTCCGACTGTCCTCGTCCTGGGCTGGACCCTCATCCCGGTCGTCCTCGGCGCCATCCCGAGCGCCGCCACGCAGCTTTTCGCCGGCGACGCCGGGCTGTCGGCCGGCCAGGCGCTGGCACTCGCCACGGCCACCGTGGCCGCGGCCGTCACGCTCGGAGTGCCCGCGGAGCGACGCTGATGCGGCCCGATGAGCGCGATCTGCTCGACGACCAGGTCCGCTACTACCGCGCGCGCGCGTTCGAGTACGACGCGACGACCACGCCGGCCGGCGATCCCTTCGCTCCGCACGCGGACGCCACGCGAGCCGCGCTCCGCGCGTTCGAGCCGACCGGCGACGTCCTGGAGCTTGCGGCCGGCACCGGGCAATGGACGCGGATCCTGGCGGAGTACGCGACCACCCTCATCGCACTCGACGCCTCGGAGGAGATGCTGGAGGCCAACCGCGCCAAGGTCGCCGATCCGGCCGTCCGGTACCTGGTGGCGGACCTCTTCGCGTGGGAGCCGCCGCAGACGTACGACGTCGTCCTCTTCGGGAACTTCATGTCGCATGTCCCCGTCGCCGCGTTCGATCGCTTCTGGGCCCTCGTGGCGCGCTGCCTGCGCCCGGGCGGCCGGGTCTTCTTCGTGGACGAGGGAGATCACGGGATCTGGA
>JBQTHZ010000116.1:0-8641 GCA_052388515.1 Chloroflexota bacterium
CTACCGGCTGGCCCGAGTCGATCAGTTTCCGAAGTACCCGGAGCGTCCAGGCGCCACCGTGCGCCGCGAGATCCGCGAGCTGGAAGGGCTCGTGCACGTTCCCCCGAGCGCGCCGATCGTGCACTACATCGCGGGCCTGATGGGCGGGCGCGGCATCGAGTATCTCGTGCGATCGATGGCCGGCGTGCCCACAGCGCACCTCGTTCTGCTCGGCTCAGGCCACCAGGGCGCGGAGCTCGTGGTCGAGGCGCGGCGTACCGGTGTCGGCGAGCGAGTCCACGTCCTGCCGCCGGTCCCACCCGAGGAGGTCGTCGACTATGCGAGCTCCGCGACGATCGGCGTGTCGCCCATCGTGCCGTCGTGCCTGAACTACGAATACTCGTTGCCGAACAAGCTCTTCCAGTACATGGCGTCCGGCATTCCGGTCGTCGCCAGCGATTTCCCGCAGGTCAGGGACGTCGTCGCGAGCTCGGCAGCAGGCCTCGTGGTCGATACGCAGCGCCCGGAAGCCATCGCGGCCGCCCTCAACGAGCTGCTCGGCGATCGCGACGCCGCGCTGGCCATGGGCGAGCGCGGTCGGAAGGCCGTCGAGGAGCGGTACAACTGGTCGACCTCGGCCGCGGCGCTCCTGGCGGCCTATGCTCGGATCGGCCACGCACCGGGACCGAGGTGAGCGGGGCGCTGCGCAGAATCGCCAAGACGGCTTGATCGGCGCGGATCACAATGCATCCGTTCCGATCATCATTGGGGAGCCAAGGGCATGCGGCAGCTGGTAGTGACGATCGTTGTCGGGTTCGTATTCATGGTCTCGGCGGCGCCGACCGCCGCGCACCTCGCTCCGCCTGGATCTGCGACACCGACGGCCACCGCCGCGATCTCGGCAGGCGATGTGGACATCCAGCTCGTCGTCTCCGGCCTCTCGTCACCGGTCGGGGCGGTCAACGCGGGGGACGGGACCAACCGCCTGTTCGTGGTCCAGCAGGGTGGCACCGTCCGGGTCGTCCAGAACAACCGCCTGCTGTCGGGCAACTTCCTCGACATCCGGAACGTATCGGGTGGCCTGACCACCGGGGGCGAGCGCGGCCTCCTCGGCCTCGCCTTCCACCCGAGCTTCGAGTCGAATCGCAAGCTGTTCGCCTACTTCACGAACGGCGGCGGCGACCTCGTGATTGCCGAGTTCACGGCCAACAGCGCGGGAACGAGCGCATCGGTCGCGACCTATGACCCCCTTCTGTCGATCGAGCACAGCGCTCGGGCCAACCATAACGGCGGCCAGCTGCTGTTCGGTCCCGATGGCTACCTGTACATCTTCACCGGTGACGGTGGCGGCAGCGGTGATCCCGACGAGAATGCGCAGAGGGCCTCCTCGCACCTCGGGAAGGTGCTGCGCATCGCGCCGAATCTCAACGGCGGCTACTCGACGCCCTCCAATCCGTTCGGCGGCATCGTGTGGGACATCGGCCTCCGCAATCCCTGGCGCGCCAGCTTCGATCGTGCCACAGACCAGCTCTGGATCGCCGATGTCGGCCAGGGCAACTACGAGGAGATCAACCGCGAACCCGCCGGAAGCGGCGGCCGCAACTACGGTTGGGACTGCCGTGAGGGGAAGCATTGGTTCGAGACGACCGGCTGCGACACGACCGCTCCGTACCCCTATGTCGACCCGATCGCCGAGTACACGCATGTCAATGGCAACTGCTCGGTGACCGGAGGCTACGTGTATCGCGGCTCGCTCCAGCCGGACCTGGTCGGCCAGTATGTCCTGGGCGACTATTGCTCGGGGCGCATCTGGACGATCTCGGCGAACGGCTCCAGCCTGCTCTTCCACCGTGACACGAACGCGCTCATCAGCTCGTTCGGAGAAGCGGAGAACGGCGAGATCTACATGACCGATCACGCCGGCCGGCTCTACCGCATCGTGTCCTCTCCGTTCACCGACATCGCGAACTCGGCGTTCTACAACGACATCCTGTGGATCTACCGGGAGGGGATCACCGGCGGGTGCGGAGGTGGGAAGTACTGCCCGAACGCGTCGGTCACGCGTGAGCAGATGGCGAGCTTCCTGGCGCGCGCGCTCAACCTGCCGAACGCCACCCGCGACTTCTTCGCCGATGACAACTCGTCGCCGCACGAGGGCGACATCAACCGGGTCGCGCAGGCCGGCATCACCGGTGGGTGCGATACGAATCGGTACTGCCCACGGTCGAACGTCACGCGCGAGCAGATGGCGAGCTTCCTGGTTCGGGCGCTCGACCTGCCCGGCACCAGCACCAACTACTTCGACGACGACGGCAGCAGCATCCACCACAACCAGATCAACGCGCTGGCGCGCTCGGGCATCACCGGCGGCTGCGACACGCGACGCTACTGCCCACGCGCCGACGTCACCCGCGGCCAGATGGCCGCCTTCCTCCACCGGGGCTTCGATTGAGCCACCGGTCGCCGGTCGACGGCGTCGTCCGGCGTCGAAGGGGCCCGCCTCGACGGCTGGACCTCGTGGCGCTGGCCGGCGTCTTCCTGCTGGGCCTGCTCGTCCCGGTGATGGCCAGCCTGACGGCGCCGCGCTCCGTCAGCGGCGGGACGGAGCTCCGGCCGGACCTGTCGATGGCGCCGCTCGGCGACTTCCGGATCGAGACCGTGAACGGTCGGCGGCTGCTGCGCTTCACCGCGATGATGGTGAACGTCGGCGAGGGGCACTTCGAGCTGCGCGGCAGTCGGTCGAGCACGTCGCAGCCGATGCGCATGTCGCAGGTGCTCTACCAGACCACGGCCCGCAACAGCCCGGTCGCCCGCTCCTTCGTGACCGATGCCGTCTCCTCGTACGCCGGCGACGGCCACAACCACTGGCACGTCGACGAGATGATGCGCTACGACATGTGGGGCGCCGGCGGCACGTTCCGCGGCGCCAAGGTCGGCTTCTGCTTCCTCGACTCGGATCCGTGGGCCACCTCGCTGCCGGGCTACAACGGCCCGTTCTATCGCGGTTCCATGTGCGGGACGAATCCGAATCTGCTCAGCAATCGGATGGGGATCAGCGTCGGGTGGGGCGATGAGTACGAGTACTACCTTGCCTGGCAGTGGGTCGATATCACGAACGTGCCGGCAGGGACGTACACCGTACGCGCCAGCGTGGATCCCTACGGCTTCTTCGTCGAGTCCAACGAGTCGAACCAGTGCGCCTGGACCCGTGTCCGTTACGGCGCCTCGGGATCTGGCGTGACGGTCGAGGCCAGCGGGCGAACGTGCGTCAACGACATCGACGCCTCGATCTTTGCCAACGACATCGCCTGGGCCTACGACGCGGGCATCACGGTCGGCTGCGCGCCGAACCTGTTCTGCACCTCGAACTCGGTGACGCGCGAGCAGATGGCCAGCTTCCTGGCGCGCGCCCTGTCGCTGCCGCTCGCCAGCCGTGACTACTTCACCGATGACAACGGGTCATCCCACGAGAACGACATCAACCGCGTCGCCGAAGCCGGCATCACGGCGGGTTGCACCACGACGCGCTTCTGCCCCAGGCAGACGGTGACCCGTGAACAGATGGCGAGCTTCCTCGCGCGCGCGCTCGATCTGCCGCTCGCGTCTGCGGACTTCTTCTCCGATGACGCGACATCGCAGCACGAGTCGAACATCAACCGCATCGCTGAGGCCGGCATCACCGGCGGCTGCGCGGCCGATCGCTTCTGCCCCCGCTCCCCGGTCACCCGCGGCCAGATGGCCGCATTCCTCCACCGCGCGTTCGACTGAGCTGCGGCCACCCTTACAAGGACCCGCGCTTGCGTGCGCCTTGTTGTCGCTGGTGGAGAACCGTGAGCTGGACGGCGTCGGTCTTCTCTCGCCGTGAAAACAAGGACCGCGCGAGGTCGGCGCACCATCCTTCGTTCCACGAGGCTGAGAATTGGGGCCAAGCCGGCTCGATTTGGGGCCACGCCGACTCGCAGCATCCGCGATGCTTCTCCACGGCAGAGAACAACCGCCATGATCCATCGGTCCCTCAGCGCCAGGTGCCGGGCTGAGCCCCGGACGGCTCCCCGGCGGCACGCTCGCCGGCAATCATCGCGTCGTCGATGATCCGCCACGCATCCTCGACGCCGAGCCAGCCTCGGACGTCGGTCGGCCGCCGTTCGAGCATCTTGTACGTCCGAAAGAAGGTCTCGATCTCGAGCAGCCGATGCGGCGAGAGGTCCTCCAGCGCGTTCGTTGCCTCCCAGCGCGGGTCGTCGTGGGCGACGGCGAGGATCTTGAAGTCGTGGCCCTTTTCATCGGCCATGTCGAGCACGCCGACGGGGCGCGCCCGCACGACGCAACCCGGGAATGTCGGTTCGGCGATGACGACGAGGACGTCGAGCGGGTCGCCGTCATCGGCCATGCTGCCGTCGATGAAGCCGTAGTCGCAGGGATAGTGCACGCTCGAGTAGAGGACCCTGTCGAGGACGAACCGATGCCTCGCGTGGTCGTACTCGTACTTGTTGCGGCTGCCCGAGGGGATCTCGACGGTCACCTCGACCGGCGGCCTGCGCGTCGCCTGCTCCATCTGAGTGAGTATGCCCGAGCGCGCGCCAC
Source organism: Chloroflexota bacterium (assembly GCA_052388515.1). Classification (GTDB taxonomy): domain Bacteria; phylum Chloroflexota; class Limnocylindria; order QHBO01; family QHBO01; genus JACDBZ01. Next base: position 4,564 of record JBQTHZ010000116.1, read on the forward strand.
ACTACGATACGGACCATGACCCAGCCCGACCTGTCATCGACTGACGAGCCGATTCACCTGAGCGGTGGAGCCGGCACGGCGGCGAACCGCGAATCGACCGGCTTCACGATCTGGTTCACCGGCCTGTCGGGGTCGGGGAAGAGCACCGTCACCGCCATCCTCGAGCACGACCTGCGCGCGCGCGGGCTGAAGGTCGAGGTGCTCGACGGTGACGTGGTGCGCACGCATCTCACCCACGGGCTGGGATTCAGCCGCGAGGACCGGGATGTCAACATTCGTCGCATCGGCTGGGTGTGCGAGCTCCTTTCGCGAAATGACGTGGTCGCGATCGCCGCCGTGATCAGCCCGTACCGAGCGACGCGGGACGAGGTCCGTGCGCGCATCGGCCGCTTCGTGGAGGTCTATATGGAGGCTTCCATCGACGTGCTGGCAAAGCGAGACGTGAAGGGCCTCTATCGGAAGGCCTTGGCAGGCGAGATCCGCGACTTCACCGGCGTGAACGATACGTACGAGCCGCCGCTCGACCCTGACGTGACCTGCTACTCGGACGGCAGGGAGACGCCCGCCGCCAGCGCCGCGAAGATCGTCAAGCGCCTCGAGGAGCTCGGCTATATCGGCGCTATTCCGGGCTGACCGCCATGCCGGCCGCCACGGTCCTGTTCGTCGCCTCGTCGACCAGGATGAACCCGCCGGTGGTGCGGTTGCGCCGGTACGCGTCCAGGAAGAGCGGTGTCGTGCTGCGCAGGCTGACGCGGCCGATGTCGTTGAGCTTCAGCTGATCGGCCTCCTCGTCGCGGTGCAGGGTATTGACGTCGAGCCGATATTGCAGCTGCTTCACCAGCGCCCGCGCCGTGCGCGTCGTGTGCTTGATGGCCAGCTTCTGCCCTGCCTTCAGGGGGGTGTCCGACATCCAGCACACCATGGCGTCGATGTCCTGCGTGGGGACCGGCGCGTTGTTGGGGCGGCAGATCATGTCGCCGCGGGAGACGTCCAGGTCGTCCTCGAGGCGCACCGTGACCGACATCGGCGGAAAGGCTTCGGCGACCGGGCCGCCGATCGTGTCGATGGAGGCGATGCGCGTCTCGAATCCGCTCGGCAGCACGATCACGTCGTCGCCGGGCTTGAGGACGCCACCGGCCACCGTGCCGGCGTATCCGCGGTAGTCCGCGTGCTGCGTCGATTGCGGTCGCAGGACGTACTGCACCGGGAAGCGCACGTCGATGAGGTTGCGGTCGCTCGCCACGTGGACGTTCTCGAGATGATGGAGCAGCGACGGTCCGTCGTACCAGTCCATCGTCTCGGAGCGCGTGACGATGTTGTCGCCACGCAGGGCTGAGATCGGAATGACGGTCAGGTCCGGGACCTCGAGCTTGGTGGCGAAGGCGGTGAACTCGTCCTTGATCGACTCGTACACGTCCTGGGCGTAGTCGACCAGGTCCATCTTGTTGATCGCGACCACGAGGTGCGGGACGCGCAGCAGGGTCACCAGGAAGGCGTGGCGGCGGCTCTGCTCGAGCATGCCCTTGCGAGCATCCACCAGCACGATGGCCAGATCGGCGGTGGAGGCGCCGGTCACCATGTTGCGGGTGTACTGGATGTGGCCCGGGGTGTCGGCGATGATGAACTTGCGGCCGGGCGTGGCGAAGTATCGATATGCGACATCGATCGTGATGCCCTGCTCGCGCTCGGCGCGCAGCCCATCGGTCAGCAATGCCAGGTTCGTGTACTCGTCGCCCATCAGGCGGCTCGTGCGTTCGACCGCCTCGAGCTGGTCCTGGAAGATGGCCTTGGAGTCATAGAGCAGCCGGCCGATCAGCGTGCTCTTGCCGTCGTCGACCGACCCGGCGGTGGCGAAGCGGAGGAGTTCCATCTAGAAGTAGCCCTCCTTCTTCCGATCTTCCATGGCCGCCTCGCTCACCCGATCGTCGCCCCGCGTGGCCCCGCGCTCCGTCAGGCGGGTGACCGCGATCTCCGCGATGATCTTGTCGATGGTGTCGGCGTCGGACCGGACGGCGGCCGTCAGGTTCGCGTCTCCCATGGTCCGATAGCGCACCTTGGCGTCGAACACCGTCTCGCCGTCACGCGGCGGACACAGCTCGTTGGCGGCGTAGAGCATCGCCTGTCGCTCGAACACCTGCCGCTCGCGGGCGTAGTACATGTCCGGGATCTCGAGGCCCTCGTTACCGATGTAGTGCCAGACATCGAGCTCGGTCCAGTTCGAGAGGGGAAAGACCCGGATCGACTCGCCCAGGTGAATGCGGCCGTTGTAGAGGCTCCACAGCTCGGGACGCTGGTTCTTGGGGTCCCACTGGCCGAACTCGTCCCGGAAGCTGAAGACGCGCTCCTTGGCTCTCGCCTTCTCTTCGTCGCGCCGAGCGCCTCCATACAACGCCGTGAACTGGTGCTGCTCGACCGCCTCCAGGAGCACCGGTGTCTGGATCCGATTGCGCGAGCCATTCGGCTCGGGCTGCACCAGGCCGCGCTCCATGGCGTCCGGCACCGAAGCGACGATCAGGGTGACGCCCAGCTCGGCGACCCGCCGGTCACGGAAGTCGATCACCTCGGGAAAGTTCAGCCCGGTGTCGACGTGAAGGACCGGGAAGGGTATGCGCGCCGGCCAGAACGCCTTCTCCGCCAGGCGCAGCATCACGATCGAGTCCTTGCCCCCGGAGAACATGAGGGCCGGGCGCTCGAGCTCGGCGGCAACTTCGCGAAAGATGTGGAGCGACTCGGACTCCAGGGCCTGGAGGTGGGTCAGGCGATAATCGGGCAGTTCGGTCAATTCAGGCGTTCTCTCCACTCGCCGCAGCGGCGTGGCACGGGTGCGGCGGTCATCAATGGCATCAGGCAACCGGCTGCCGACGACGATGAATCGCAGGCAAGCCAGGCCGCCACGATTGTAGTCGGAGTCGATCAACCCGCACGACTGGCCGGAAGTCCGGTCCATGTACGGGGGTACCCCTCCCGCCGCCGCGCGCGTAGCATACGGCGCGGAGCATCTGCTTCACTCCAGGACGGTACCGATGTTGGCTGACGCGATCCGTCGCGATCCCGAACGTATCGGCCTGGCTCGCCATATCGCCCGACCTTCGAGCCGCGGCCCTCCTGCCGGATCACTGGTCAACACCTGACACTCCGACACCAGGAGGACTTCACGTGATCCGAGCCCCTCGCGTCCGGCGGCCCAGCCGCCCCGTCCTGCTGACCATCCTGGTCACCGCCCTGCTGGCCTTCCCGATGGGCATTGCCCTGGCCAGCCACCAGTTCAGCGACGTTCCCAACTCCAACGCCTTCCACGCCGATATCGACGCCCTCGTCGACGCGGGTGTCACCGCCGGCTGCGGCAGCGGCAGGTACTGCCCCAAGGCCAACGTGACCCGCGAGCAGATGGCGGCCTTCATGAACCGTCTCGGCGCCCTCGCCCCGGGCAAGACCCCGGTCGTCAACGCCGCTGAGCTCGAGGGTCGTGACGCAGCGTCCTTTACCACGCATTGGCTCAATGTCAGGGCAAACGGGATTATTCGGTCCCATTCAGTCGGTTTGGACGGAGTTCAAGTTCTCCGACCGGCGACCAGTCCCACGGGTACCTACTGCATCACCCTGCCAGACAGCGCGGGATGGCAGCATGAGGTCGCGGTTGGGACCGTACAGGACAGCGGTGGGGGTTTCCAGTCCTACGGCATTGCGGTGACCACCACCTTCGGCCACGACTGCAACTCAACCGGTTTCGACATCGCCGTTGACACCACGGTGAATGGCGCCGCGCAGGACGTGGCGTTCAACCTGCTCATCCCCGTATCTCCCGCAGGGTCAGTCATTGCGTCCGAGGAGTAGTCAGTCCGCGACTCGTCGCGATCCCGAGCGTATCGGCCCGGCTCGTCCTGCCGCCCGACCTTCGAGCCGCGGACCCCCGCCGCATCTCGTGTCCACCCGTGACGCCTCAACACCAGGAGGATTCCACGTGATCCGAGCCCCTCGCGTCCGGCGGCCCAGCCGCCCCGTCCTGCTGACCATCCTGGTCACCGCCCTGCTGGCCTTCCCGATGGGCATTGCCCTGGCCAGCCACCAGTTCAGCGAC
>JBQTHZ010000117.1:0-11541 GCA_052388515.1 Chloroflexota bacterium
CGCCCGGGCCATGATGTGGTGGTAGCGCTCGGACCGATCGAAGTAGACCGCCAGGATCGGACTCAGCTGCGTCTTCGTTGCGCGCAGGAGCGCGAGCCGATCCGCCTTCGGCCCCGGCATCGTGTGCTCGTGCGGCCGGATGCCATTCCCCCATGGCTCGAGGAGGACGCGCACCACGATCCCCGCGACCGTCGGATCGTCCGGCGCCGATGCGGTCGCATGGCGGTAGCGGTAGGCACCTGGCTCGGCTCGCCGCTCGAGGGTGCCGTCCGCGATCCAGGCCGCCAGGTCGCTCGATGCGGCCCTGTGCGGATCGGGTTGCGCGCTGAGCTCGAGCCGCACGGCGTTGCGATCATGGCGTTCCAGCAGCTCGGCGCGCTTGGCGTCGTCGATGACGTCGTACGGCGGGCATGCCAGGTCGGTGAGATCCGCGATGCGTATCGGCTGGGCTTCCTTGTCATCGGCCAGTGCCACGCGCTCGGGAATGGCCGCGTCGCCGAAGCGCGCGAGCGCGTAGTGGAGGCCGGCGAACGGCGCGACTCGGGGCATCGCTGGCAAGCATAGTCCGCCGGACGAATCGGTCGAATCCTGCCTGGACGGCTGCTTGAGGAAGCGTGCCGCGGCCGGAGGTTCCGTCAGCTGGCACCAGGGAGTGCCACGAGCATCCTCAGATGGCTGCGGACGCGGCCCGAGGCGCGGTAGAACGCCCAATTGGTGCCCAGATGGAACCTCGAGGATGCCATATGACGGCGCCGATGAGCGCGAAGCGTGCGAACGGCACTGGTAGTGCCATATGACGGAACCTCGCGACAAGAGCCGGTGCGATCGGCGCCTCTAGTGGCCGAGCACCCGTGCGGCCTGCTCTCGGATCTCCGCCCGGCGATCGCGCGACGCACGCTCGAGGAGCGGCAACGCATCGTCCGGCAGGACGGGACCGTTTCCCAGCGCCGCGATCGCGTTGCGCAGGAGCCGATGACGCCCCGCCCGCGTGAGGGCGGACGGACCCACCGCTCGCGTGAAGGCACGACCGCCGAGCGGCAGCAGCCACTCGATCAGAGGCAGGAGAGGCACCAGCAGCGGCCCGGAGTCGTCGGCATCGGCGTTGACGGGGCACACCTCCTGGCACACGTCGCAGCCGAAAATCCAGTCGCCGATGGCCCCGGCCTCCCATTCCGATAGCACGCCGGGATGCTCGATGGTCAGGTAGCTGATGCAGCGGCGTGCGTCGACCGTCTGCGGCGCCACGATGGCGTTGGTCGGGCAGCCGACCAGGCACCGCGTGCACGAGCCGCAGGTGGTCCGGATCGGCTCGTCGGCCGGCAGCTCCGCTGACGTGAGGAGGGCGCCGAGGAAGACCCACGAGCCCGCCCGATGGTGCGTGAGCAGGTTGGAGTTCTTGCCGATCCAGCCCATCCCGGCGCGCGCGGCCAGGGCACGTTCCGCCAGTGGTCGATCATCGACATAGGCGACCTCGCCGGATGGAAGCCCATCGCGTCGGAGGTCGGCGGCGAGCGCTTCCAGCCGCTCGCGCAGGGACGCGTGGTAGTCGGTCCCGAGCGCGTACCGCGCGATGCGACCGGACGGCTCGCTCGGCGAGCCGGACAGGATCGGCGCCAGCGCCGAGCGCAGCGCGTCCGGCCGCGGATCCCATCCGCCGCGGTCGCTGCCGGCGTAGGGGGCGGCCACCACGATGACCGATCGCGCGGCGGGGTCGACGGCCCGTGGCTCGGTCGCGAGCCGCGGCCGGTCGCCGCCCATCCAGTCCATGCGGGCCATGCGGCCGGCGGCGACGCTCGCTTCCATGTGTGCGCGGGCCTCCGGAAGCGGTCCCGCATCGGTCACGCCAATCAGCTCCAGCCCCTGCCGTGCCGCGAGCTCATGGAGCCGATCGCGAATCATCGCTCGCGATTCCGCACAACGAATGGCGGCGGCTCGCCGGTCGGCGCGATGCCGGCGGAGATGAGCGGCATGGCCACGCGGGGGATCCGGAATCCGAACACCGACCCCCGTCCGGCCTCCGCGTTCGGCGCGACCCAGATCCGCCCTCCGTGCGCGTCGATGATGGCGCGACTGATGTAGAGACCCAGGCCCAGGCCGCCGAAGCGGCGACGCCCCGCATCGTCATCGGCCTGGTAGAAGCGCTCGAAGACGTTCTCGCGGTGCTCATCCGGGATGCCCACGCCATGATCGGCAACCCGCACCTCGACCTCGCCGCCACTGCGCTCGACGGTCACCGCGATCGGTCCGCCGTCGGGAGAGTACTTCACGGCATTCTCAAGCAGGTTGCTCAGGACCTGGTCGATCCGATCTCGGTCGGCGTGGATCCCGAGGGCCTCGGGTGCCGTGAGCGCGATGTCGCGGTCCCGGTGCTCCCGCTGCACGCGCGCGACCGCCTCGCGGACCTGTTCGGCCAGGTCGAAGTCGACCGTCTCGATGCTCACCCCGCCGCGGCGATCGATCCGGCTCACGTCCAGCAGGTCGTCGACCAGTCGCCGCATGCGTCCCACCTGCGAGCGGATGACGCGCAGGTGCGCCATCTCCTTGCTCTCGCCGGCGCGATCGGTCCGCAGTCGACTCTCGAGAAGCTGCGAATACCCCTGGATGCTGGTCAGCGGGGTTCGCAGCTCATGGCTCACGATCGACAGGAAGTCGTCCTTGATGCGCTGCGCCGCCTGCTCCCGGGCCATCCGCTCCTGGAGGTCCGACCAGAGCTGCGCGTTCTGGAGTGCCGGACCGGCCCGATCGGCCACCGCCTCGGCCATGCGCCTGACCCGGTCGCTCACCTGGCCCCCGCCGCGGCCGGCGCTGGCGAGCACGGCAAGCAGGCGGCCCCCGGCGAGGATCGGCACGGCCAGCACCCAATCCAGCTGGAGCGCCGTCAACCCATCCGGATCGCCGGCGGCGACGCTGTCGCGATTGCCGTCCACCGATGCGACGGTCGCGGCCACCCCGCCCATGATGCCCTCGCCGACACGTGGCCTGCGCTCGGCGACATGGGCCCGCCAGACGGCAGCGAGCTCATCGTTCGGCCCGCCGCTCCCGACCGGCACCAGCCGGCGCTCCGCATCGTCGATCATGAGCACCAACGTCGCGTCACCCAGCAATGATGCGGCGCTCGTCGCGATCGTCCGGATCGTGGTCTCGCGGTCCAGGGACGCCGCGAAGTCGCGTCCGAGGCGGCTGAGCAGCTCGCGTTCGAGCACCCGCTCGCGGTCGCGCTCATCCTCTGCAAGGCGCTGCTGGAGGCGTGCGTTCTCCATCGCGCGCTGGATGACCACGCGGCTGAAGAGTCCCGCGACGAGGCCGATCCCGACCAGGTAGGCGACCCGGGCCGGCAGCAGCTGGCGCAGCTCGTCGGTTGAGCCGGTGAGCACGACGGCCGCGTAGAGGCCGCTCATGACGATCGACGACCAGATCGAGGCGCCGAGTCCGAAGCGCAGGGCGGTGCCCAGGATGACGAGCCCGTACAGGAGGTAGGCGTCGATCTCGACACCGGCAACGTACACCGCGACGGTGACGGCCGCCATGTCGAGGGCCGTGCTGACGATACCGACCTCGCGGGCCGGGAAGTGCGTGAGCAGCCACGGGATGGCCAGCGTCGAGAGGCCCACGACCCCGATGAGGCCGAACAGGACGGTGCGAGACTCGAGGCCGGGCTCGAAGATGAGCAGGAGGGCGGCGGCCACCAGCACCAGCCCCAATCGCACCCACACGAGCTGACGCTCCTGGGCGCGCATCTGGTTCTCGAGATGACGCTCGAGCTCGTGGCGGCCGTCGGAGATGGAGGCATCCATGCGCGGACCCGCACTCTAGCATCGGGCGCTCCGGCTCCCGTACACTCGGCGGCACCGAGCGAGCCGTGCAACTCCACCACGGCCCGGCGCGTCTACCGGTGGCCAGCGCCATCCGGCGACCCGACCGCACCGAGGGGACGATGATCATCCGAACGGCCAATCCGGGAGCGAACCGATGGGCCATGCCCGTCGCCGGCCTGGTCCTGCTCCTGGTGGCGCTGCTCCTTCCAGCGGCTCCGGTGAATGCCGCGAGCTCGATCGAGATGGAGGCACGCGCGCTCGTCGGTGGCCGCTACATGGTCGGCGGCTGGATGGCGATCTCCGTCACGCTCGTCAACGACGGTGAGCCGACCGAGGGAACCCTGGCCGCGGCCACCGACGCGGGGACCGTGCAGCGATTCGTCGAGATGCCGGCCGGAGCGCGCAAGGTCGTCATGCTCTACCTTCAGCCCGAAGCGTTCCAGCGCCGGGTCACGGTCCAGTACGACGAGCCCAACGGCAGGGTCGAGGCGATCGTCGAGGCCCAGGTGCTCGAGCAGGCGTCCAGCCAGGTTGCCGTCGTGGGCGACGGTGGCGGGACACTTCGGCCCCAGCTGAGCATCGGGGATGAGGCCGGCCTTCCGGCGCCACTGACGCTCACGCTGGCCGATCTGCCGGAACGATCCGAGCCGCTCGAGGGCCTCTCGGCCATCGTGTGGGCCGACGACAGCTCCGCCCTCAGCGAGGCGCAGCGGCGGAGCATCGAGCGCTGGGTCGGGAACGGCGGCCAGCTGGTGGTGGTGGGGGGGCCGGACTGGCAGACCCGCACGGCGGGCTTCACCGACATCCTGCCGCTCGAAGGGCTGACGGCCATCGACGATGTTCCGCAGGCATCCCTCGCGTCATGGTCCGGGGCCGAGGAGCCGGCCGTCGAAGCAACGACGATCTCGTCCGGCACGCTGCGCGACGGTGCACGCAGCCTCATCAGCGCCGAGGACGGAACGATCCTGGCGTCGATGCGCACCATCGGCGGCGGACGGGTCATCCTCCTCGGGGCCGACATGGCGACCGACGTCTTCCGCGGCTGGGAGGGATCGCCCCACCTCTGGGGGCGGCTGCTGCCGACGAACGCGGCGCTCGAGCAGTTCTTCGGCGGCTTTCCGCCCGAAGAGGCGCTGAATTCGATGGGCAGCGCGCTCAGCAACCTGCCGTCGCTCGAGGTCCCGCCGGCCGAGCTGCTGCTGGTCGTCATCGTCGCCTACATCCTGCTCATCGGCCCCATCAGCTACATCGTTCTGCGAAGGATGGATCGCCGCGAGCTGGCCTGGGTGACGGCTCCCCTCCTGGTGGTGCTCTTCACCGCCTGCTCGTTCGGGATCGGCAACTCGATGAAGGGCAGCGAGGTGATCGTCAACCAGATATCGCTGATCCGATCCAGCGGCGCGGGCTCCGCGGCCACCGTGGAGAGCTACGCCGGCATCTTCTCCCCCGATCGAGCGACCTACGACCTCACCGTCGAGGCCGATGCGTTGATCGCCAAGATGCGGCCGATGAACTTCGACGGCCGGCCGGTGGCCGCGACCGATGTGGAGATCGAGCAGGGCGACCCCGCACACCTTCGCGGGCTCGCCATCGGCGTCTTCGGTTTCGAGGCCGTGCGGGCCGATGCGATCGTCGAACGCGACCCCGTACTCAGTGTCACGTGGCGTGGCGAGGATGGCGAGATGATCGGCACCGTCACGAACGATGGCACGGTGCCGGTCCAGGACGTCGCCTACGTCAGCAGCTCTGGTGGGGACCTCATCGACGACGAGCTCGCACCGGGCGAAAGCGCCGAGTTCACGATGGAGACGACGAACTTCAACGGCTCGTCCGCGTCCGACCAGGTGTACGGCTTCGGTGGCTTCGACAACGCCACGGAGGAGCAGCGCCAGCTGCTCCTCCGGCGCCAGGTGATCGACTCGCTGGTCGGCTTCGGTGGCTTCATGCCCGGCATCGAGCTGGGTTCGGCGGGGTCCCGCGGCCCGTACGTGATCGGGTGGCACGACGACGCCGGCCCGCTGCCGGTCACCATCGACGACCTCGAGACACAGCGCTATGAGCAGTCGGTCGAGGTCGTCAGCGTTCGCCCCACCATCGGCAGCGGCGAAGTGCAGATCGGTCCCGAGCAGATGGGGGTCACGGTGCTGGCGACCGAGGGTGAGACGACGAACAGCGGCCCGGGCATGGTGATGCTCGGAGATGGATCCGCGACGTACGGGATCGCCCTCCCGCTCGACGCGACCGACATGGCGGTCTCCGAGCTCGAGATCCTGGTCGGACCCGATCCGTCCATGGTGCTCGGCGACCAGGGCGGTTTCGGCGGCTTCTGGCCGCGCGGCTTCACGATCGAGGTGCGTGATCCGCTGAGTGGCGCGTGGACCCTGCTCGGTGACATCAGCGAACGCAGTCGCTTCGAGATCGATGATCCGGCCAGCGCCATCAGCGGTACCGGCCGAATCGAGATTCGGCTCACCGGTGTCGAGCAGGACCAGAATTTCGGACAGCCGAGCGTCTTCGTCAGCGCCCGCGCCAGCGGCGTGATCAGCGAATGATGACCATGACACCGGTGGTGGAGACGCGCGCCCTCGTCAAGCGCTACGGCGACCAGCTCGCCGTAGCCGGCGTCGACCTGCTCGTCGGCCCGGGCGAGATCTATGGCCTCGTCGGTCCGAACGGTGCCGGGAAGACGACGATCATGAAGATTCTCGCCACGCTCCTCGCGCCCTCGGCGGGCGAGGCGTACGTGACGGGCATCGCGGTCGGGGCTGACCCGCTCGAGGTTCGGCGCCGCATCGGCTACATGCCGGACTTCTATGGCGTCTACGACGACCTGCGCGTCTGGGAGTACCTCGACTTCTTCGCGCGCTGCTACGGGGTGGCGGCCAGTCGGCGCGGACCGATGATCAACGACCTGCTCGAGATCGTCGGGCTCGCCGACAAGCGCGACGCATACGTCGAGAGCATGTCGCGCGGCATGCGACAGCGACTCTGCCTGGCACATACGCTCGTCCACGACCCCGCGCTGCTCATCCTGGACGAGCCCGCCTCCGGGCTCGATCCGCGCGCCCGCGTCGAGCTCCGCGAGATCCTGCGTGAGCTGCGCGGCATGGGAAAGACGATCCTGATCAGCAGTCACATCCTCCCTGAGCTGGGCGAGATGTGCACCGGCGTGGCCATCATCGACCGTGGGCGCGTGCTGCGCGCCGGCAGCATCGACGAGATTCAGCGTTCGCTGCGCGCGACCGCCCTCCTGCGCATCGATCTGCTCGGAGACGAGGCGGCGATCGAGGCGGCACGGGAGTGGCTTGGAACCGATTCGCGCATTGCCGAAGTCCTCGATGGCACGACCAACGCAGACGGCGCGGTCCGCGTCGAAGCATCGTTCGACGGTCCACCCGAGGCACAGGCAGATCTCCTCCGGTCCATGGTCGAGGCCGGTCATCGGGTCGTCGGATTCAGCCAGGCAACGAGCGATCTCGAGGAGATCTTCCTGAAAGTGACCGGTCAGATGGACGACGAGGCGGCGGCATGACGGCAATCGGGACGGCCACGATCCGGCCGGCGCGCCCGACCGCGGCACGCGAGTTCGTCGCATCGGTCGTCACCATCATGGTCAAGGAGCTCCGCTCGCGGATGCGAGGGCGGCGGGCATTCATCGTGCTCACCGTGTACCTCGCCATCCTGGCCCTGATCACGTACGGGGTGTACGTCGTGATCGCGCCGAATGCGCGCAACATCACCGGTGGCTTCGGCGGATTCGGCGGTCAGGCCAACGCGTCGGCGCTGATCGGCCAGTCGATCTTCAGTCTGCTCTCGATCTTCCAGCTCATCCTGGTCTGCTTCATCGCCCCGGCATTCACGTCCGGCCAGATCAGCCTGGAGCGCGAGAAGCAGACGCTGGACCTGCTCATCAGCACGCCGATGCGTCCGAGCGCCATCGTCATCGGCAAGCTGGCGGCCGCCCTCGCCTTCGTCGTGCTCATGATCGTGGCAGCCGTGCCGATCACCGCCATCGTGCTCATGTACGGCGGCGCATCGGTCGATGATATCGTCCGCCAGCAGCTCGTCCTGCTCGCCACCGCCCTGATGCTCGGTGCCATCGGCCTCTTCTTCTCCGCGCTCCTCAAGCGCACGCAGGCGGCCACGGTGCTCACCTACATCACCGTGCTTGGTCTGACGCTCGGCACGACCCTGCTCTTCATCTTCTGGAGCGTCGTCGCGAACCAGACCGAGAACGGGTTCGCGCCCCGTGCGCCCGAGCGTGCGCCCGAGCAGCTCATGTACGTCAACCCCGGAATCGCCATGCTCGACGTCGTGGCCAACACCGAGCCCGGTGGCTTCGGCGGCATCAACAGCATGCTCGCCCAGCTGCGCGGCGACGCCCCCAACTTCGACGGCGGCGTGGAGTGCCAGGGAAACGTGTGCCGGCCGGTCGACCAGTTCGGTAATCCGATCGATGACGTCGCCGATACCGGCTCCGGCTACTGGTGGCCGCGGGTCTCGATCACGTTCGTCGTCATCTCGGCCCTCCTGACGTTGGCGGCCACGCGACTCGTCGTTCCCGCCGGCATGCGCTGGGCCTTCCGGCGTCCTGCGCCACCCATCGCGCTCGCGCCGGCCGCGGTGGTCGTGGGCGATTCCGTCGACGAGAGCGCGCCCACCATCCAGGAGCTCCACGAGGAGCCCGACCGATGACCGACCGACTCGTCTCCGAGGCGATCCGGCAACGACTCGGTGCCGATGCCCTCGCGCGCATGCGACGACTCCGCCGGCGCCTCTGGTGGCGTCGCGCGGTCCGCTCCGCGCTCTTCGTCGCGGCCGGTGCCATCCTCGCCATCGCCGCCGTTCAGCTGCTGTCCCGGGCATTTCCGCTCGAGGCCACGCCCTGGATGCAGGCCGGCATCGCCGGCCTTGGACTCATCACATGGCTGGCCGATGCCATCCGCCGACGCCCATCGTTGGTCGATGCCGCGCGCCGCGCCGACGAGGAGCTCGGCATGCGCCAGCGCCTGGGCACCGCCCTCGAGCTTGCCGGCCGCGACAGCGCCGATCCGCTCGAGGCGCGCCAGCTGGCCGACGCGCAGGCTCGCCTCAACGAGATCGACCTCCGCCGCGCGTTCCGGCCACGGCTCGCGCGCCCACCGCTCGCAGCGGCGGGCGTCGGCCTCGCCCTGACGCTGCTGTTGGTCGCCTGGCCGAACCCACAGGACGATCTCCTCGATCAGCGTCGGGCAGCCCGCGAGGCGGCCGAGCGCGTGGCCGAGCGGGTCGAAGACGTGGCCGAAGAGGTCGGCGAGGAGAACGTCGAGAACCCGGATCCGCGTCGAGAGGAGCTCGAGCGGCAGCTTCGCGAGCTTGCCCGCCAGCTGCGGGAGCAGGGCGACGACCGGGAGGCGACGCTGGCTCGCATCGGATCGGTCCAGGAACAGCTCTCTCGGATGACCGACCCCAAGGCGGCCGAGGCCGATGTCGCGCTCACCCAGCTGGCCCGCGCCACCTCCCAGGCGGCGACGGCCGACGAGGAGGCCAATCCGGAGGGCTCGCCCGAGCAGGCAGCCGAGGACCTCGAGGAGCTCGCCGGACAGACCGATGAGCTCACGCCGGAAGAGGCCGCAGCCCGCGCCGATGAGCTGCGCCAGGCAGCGCAGGCCGGTGCTGCGTCGCAGCCCGCCGCCGCCAGTGCGCTGGCCGAGGCGGCGGATGCCCTCGACGCCGCAGCACGGAGCGGGACGGAGGAGGATGAACGGGCCGCCTCCGAGGCGCTCGAGCGCGCAGCCGATGCATTCCGCCAGGCGGAGCGCGATCGACAGGTGCAGCGGGACGTGGCGCGCGCACAGTCCGCGCTCCAGGAGGGCGCTCGCCAGGTCGCTCGTGCCGGCCAACCGACCGGGTCGTCCACCGGCCAGCCGGGTGCATCGGGCCAGCCCGGAGCCTCCGGGCAGCCGGGACAGCCGGGCGCATCGGGCCAACCCGGTCAGCCCGGCGCTTCTGGGCAGCCGGGGCAGCCGGGACAGCCGGGACCACCCGGTGCTCCAGGCCAGCCCGGGAATCAACCTGGCAGCCAGCCCGGGAGTCAGCCGGGCAACCAGCCCGGGACCCAGCCAGGCCCCGGGAATCAGCCAGGTGCCGGAGGCGGGACCACCGTGCGCCGCATCCCCGGTGGAGGCCTGCGCACCGGCGGCTTCGACGGTCCGACGTCCGGCAACCAGGGATCCGAGACGGATGACGAGGGGAGCATCCTCTCCGACTTCGACCGCTTCGGGCGGCCCGGCGACCCCGATTTCATCGCCGGCAGCGGAGGCAACGGTGGGACCGATCAGACGGGCTCCGGCTCGGGCGTGGGCTTCGACAACGACAGCGTGGTGCCGTACGCATCGGTCTTCGATCTCTTCAACGACTACGCGCAGACGGCGCTCGACCGGCAGCAGGTGCCGATCACGCTGAAGGACTTCGTGCGCGACTACTTCTCCCGCCTCGAACCCACGGAGTGAGCGACGAACCCATGACCGAGCAGATCCCGACCACGACCGCGCCGACCGACGAGGTGCTGGTGCCCGAGCAGTTCGCCGACATCGCGCGGCGCATCGAGGCCGAAGTCGGCCGATTCATCGTCGGGCAGCAGCAGCTGGTGCGACTGACGCTGATCAGCCTGATCGCGGGGTCGCATGCCCTGCTCGAGGGCGTCCCCGGCCTGGGCAAGACGATGCTGGTGCGCACCATGGCGGAGGCACTTGACCTGGGCTTCAGCCGAATCCAGTTCACGCCGGACCTGATGCCCGCCGACATCGTGGGCACCAACATCATCGTCGAGGAGGGTGGCGAGCGCCGGTTTCGCTTCCAGCAGGGCCCGATCTTCTCGAACCTGATCCTCGCCGACGAGATCAACCGCGCCACGCCGAAGACCCAGTCGGCGTTGCTGGAGGCGATGCAGGAGCACCGCGTCACGGTCGCCAAGCAGCAGTACACCCTCTCGGAGCCGTTCTTCGTCCTCGCCACGCAGAACCCGCTCGAGATGGAAGGCACCTATCCCCTGCCGGAGGCCCAGCTGGATCGGTTCTTCTTCAAGATCGACGTCCCGTTCCCGTCCGAGGAGGACCTCATCGCGATCATGGATCGCACGACCGGGGTCGAGGCGCCCACCGTCGGCAAGGCCGCGACCGGGGCTGACGTCCTCGGCATGCAGCGGCTTGCGCGTGACGTGCCGATCGCCTCGCACGTGATGGCCTACGCGATCCGCCTGCTGCGCGGCACGCATCCGGAGACGGAGCAGGTGCCCGACATCGTCAAGGCGTACGTTCGCTACGGCGCGTCACCGCGTGGTGCCCAGGCAATCGTGCTTGGCGCGAAGATCCACGCCCTGCTCGACGGGCGATTCAACGTCGCCTACGGTGACGTGCAGGCCGTTGCGCCACCAGCCCTGAGGCATCGGATCATCCTCAACTTCGAGGGGGAGGCCGAAGGCATCAGCACCGATTCGGTCGTGCGCGCGATCATCGCCGAGACGCCCACCGAACCAGCCGAGTAGCGGTCCCGTGCCGCGCGCGACGTTCCCGAGCGGCGTTGCTCCCAGACGATGACCGCCACCGAGCGCGCGCCGTTCTTCGACGAGGCCTTCCTGCGCCGGCTGGAGCAGCTGGAGCTCGCGTCGAGGCGGATGACGGCGGGCCGCATGAAGGGCGAGCGCCGGAGCGTGCGCCGGGGTCAGAGCGTCGAGTTCGCCGACTAC
>JBQTHZ010000118.1:0-36184 GCA_052388515.1 Chloroflexota bacterium
GCACCGCCCTCACGCTCGATCAGTTCACGAACAAGCTCATGTACGGTGGCAAGCGCCACCTGGCGCATCGCATCCTGGAGGACGCCCTGTCCCGGTGCGAGAGCCAGGCCGGCCGCGCGGGCGTCGAAGTCCTCGAGCAGGCCCTCCGCAACGCGATGCCGCTCATCGAGGTCAAGCCCAAGCGCGTCGGTGGCTCCACGTACCAGATCCCGGTCGAGGTGCGTGCCGATCGGCGCGTCAGCCTCGGCATGCGCTGGCTGATCGAGTCGGCCCGCAAGCGCAACGGCAAGAGCATGTCCGACAAGCTCGCCGCTGAGCTCATGGATGCCAGCAACGGCATCGGCTCCGCCGTCAAGCGACGCGAGGACACCCACCGCATGGCCGAAGCCAACAAGGCCTTCAGCCACTTCAAGTGGTAGGCCGATGACGACGCAGACCGCAGGGCGGTCCACCGGAACCGGCGCCGTGTCGCTGGACCGCACCCGGAACATCGGGATCATCGCCCACATCGACGCCGGCAAGACCACCGTGACCGAGCGGATCCTCTTCTATACCAAGAAGATCTACAAGATCGGCGAGGTCCACGAGGGCGCCGCCACCATGGACTGGATGGAGCAGGAGCAGGAGCGTGGGATCACGATCACCGCTGCCGCCACGACCTGCTTCTGGGCCGATCATCGAATCAACCTGATCGACACGCCCGGCCACGTGGATTTTACCGTCGAGGTTGAGCGCAGCCTCCGCGTGCTCGACGGCGCGGTCGTCGTCTTCGACGGTGTCGCCGGCGTGGAGCCGCAGTCCGAGACGGTCTGGCGCCAGGCCGACAAGTACCACGTCCCGCGCTTCTGCTTCGTCAACAAGCTCGATCGCACCGGCGCCGACTTCTGGCGCGTGGTCGACATGATCAAGGACCGCCTCGGCGTGAATGCCGTCCCGCTCCAGATCCCGATCGGGGCCGAGGACAAGTTCCGCGGCGTGGTCGACCTCATCAACATGAAGGCCATTACCTACGGCAACGACCTCGGCGACCAGATCGACGTCGGTGACATCCCCGAGGACTACCTGGTGCAGGCCACCGAGTGGCGCGAGAAGATGATCGAGGCGCTCGCCGATCTCGACGACGACATCGCCCACAAGTTCCTCGAGGGCGAAGAGATCGGCGCGGATCAGCTGCGGACCGCCCTGCGCGTCGGCACGCTGGCCTACCAGATCGTCCCGGTCCTCACCGGATCGGCCCTCAAGAACAAGGGCGTCCAGCCGATGCTCGACGCGGTCATCGACTTCCTGCCCAGCCCGCTCGACGTCCCGCCGGTGAGCGGCACGGAGCCGAAGTCGGGCGACCAGGTCCTGCGTGAGACCGATCCGAGCCAGCCGTTCGCGGCCCTTGCCTTCAAGATCGCGGCCGACCCGTTCGTCGGCAAGCTCGCCTTCTTCCGGGTCTACTCCGGCACGCTCAAGACCGGCTCGTACGTGTACAACAGCACGAAGGGCGAGAAGGAGCGCGTCGGGCGCATCCTGCAGATGCACGCCAATCACCGCGAGGAGATCGAGTCGGTCAGCGCCGGCGACATCGCCGCCGCGGTCGGCCTCAAGAACACCACCACCGGTGACACCCTGTCCGCCGAGGACAAGCAGATCGTCCTGGAGTCGATCACCTTCCCGGAGCCGGTCATCGAGCTCGCCGTCGAGCCGAAGACGAAGGCGGACCAGGACAAGATGGCGATCGCCCTCCAGCGCCTGGCCGAGGAGGACCCGACCTTCCGCGTGCACACCGACCAGGAATCGAGCCAGACCCGCATCGCGGGCATGGGCGAGCTCCACCTCGAGGTGCTCGTCGACCGGATGCTGCGCGAGTTCAAGGTGCAGGCGAACGTCGGCCGGCCGCAGGTGAGCTATCGCGAGGCGATCCGGCAGGGGATCAAGGCCGAGGGCCGGTTCGTGCGCCAGACCGGCGGCAAGGGGCAGTACGGGCACGCGGTCATCACGCTCGAGCCGCTCGAGCGCGGTGCGGGCTTCGAGTGGGAGTCGAAGGTGGTCGGCGGCGCCGTGCCGCGCGAGTACTGGCGTGCCATCG
Source organism: Chloroflexota bacterium (assembly GCA_052388515.1). Lineage (GTDB taxonomy): Bacteria > Chloroflexota > Limnocylindria > QHBO01 > QHBO01 > JACDBZ01. Next base: position 2,075 of record JBQTHZ010000118.1, read on the forward strand.
AGGAGGGCGTCAAGGAGGCGCTCGCCGGCGGTGTGGTGGCCGGCTTCCCGGTCATCGACGTCAAGGCGACGCTCATCGACGGCTCGTACCACGAGGTCGACTCGTCCGAGATGGCGATGAAGATCGCCGGCAGCATGGCCGCCAAGAACGGGGTCGCCCGGGCGGATCCGGCCATCCTGGAACCGGTGATGAAGGTCGAGGTGACCGCGCCCGAGGACTACATGGGCGACGTCATCGGCAATCTCAATGCGCGACGCGGCCAGATCGATGGGATCGATGAGCGCGGCACCAGCCGCATGATCCAGTCCCATGTCCCCCTGGCCGAGATGTTCGGCTACGCCACCGAGCTGCGGAGCATGACCCAGGGTCGTGCGACGTACTCGATGGAGTTCAGCCGCTACGCGGAAGTACCCACCAGCCTCGCGAACGAGCTGATCGCAAAGTCGAAGAGCTAACACAGAACGAAGGAGCGACGAAGGACCCCTTATGGCCAAGCAGAAGTTCGACCGCAGCAAGCCGCACGTCAACGTCGGCACGATCGGTCACGTCGACCACGGCAAGACGACGCTGACTGCAGCGATCACGAAGTTCCTGTCGCTGTCCGGCGGCGCTGACTTCCGCGCCTTCGACCAGATCGACAACGCGCCGGAGGAGAAGCAGCGCGGCATCACGATCGCGATCAGCCACGTCGAGTACCAGACCGCGAACCGCCACTACGCGCACGTCGACTGCCCCGGGCACGCGGACTACATCAAGAACATGATCACCGGTGCCGCCCAGATGGACGGCGCCATCCTGGTCGTGTCGGCCGCCGACGGGCCGATGCCCCAGACCCGGGAGCACATCCTCCTGGCGCGCCAGGTGGAGGTCCCGAGCCTGGTGGTCTACCTCAACAAGGTCGACATGGTCGATGACGAGATGCTCGTCGACCTCGTCGAGATGGAGGTGCGCGAGCTCCTCAGCAAGTACGAGTTCCCCGGCGATGACGTGCCGGTCATCCGCGGCTCCGCGCTCAAGGCGCTCGAGTCGGGCAGCGACGACCCCGAGAGCGAGGACTATTCCTCGATCAAGGAGCTGATGGACGCTGTCGACAGCTATATCCCGACCCCGGCGCGCGAGACGGACAAGCCGTTCCTGATGCCGATCGAGGATGTCTTCGGCATCAAGGGCCGTGGCACCGTGGCCACCGGCCGCATCGAGCGCGGCATCGTGAACACCGGCGAGACGATCGAGCTGGTCGGCATCCACGCCAAGGTCCGCTCGCTGGTGGTCACCGGCGTCGAGATGTTCAAGAAGACCCTCGACGAGGGCCAGGCAGGTGACAACGTCGGCCTGCTCCTCCGCGGCATCGAGCGCGATGAGCTCGAGCGCGGGCAGGTGCTTGCCAAGCCGGGCAGCGTGAAGCCCGGAACCAAGTTCAAGGCCGAGGTCTACGTGCTCTCCAAGGAGGAGGGTGGTCGCCACACGCCGTTCTACGCCGGCTACCGTCCGCAGTTCTACCTGCGCACGACCGACGTGACCGGCGCCATCGCGATGCCCGCCGGCGTCGAGATGATCATGCCGGGTGACAACGTGAACATCGACGTGGAGCTCATCACTCCGATCGCCATCGAGCAGGGCCAGCGCTTCGCCATCCGCGAGGGCGGCCACACCGTCGGCGCGGGCGTGATCACCGAGGTCATCGGCTAGCCGTTATGGCCAAGCAGCGCATCCGCATCCGACTCAAGGCGTACGACCACAAGCTGCTCGACCAGTCGGCCGAGCAGATCGTGGAGACCGCGCAACGGACCGGCGCCGACGTCGCCGGCCCGGTGCCGTTGCCGACCCGGATCGAGAAGTACACCGTGATTCGCGGGCCGTTCGTTCACAAGGACGGCCGCGAGCAGTTCGAGATTCGGACGCACAAGCGCCTCATCGACATCATCGACCCGTCCACCAAGACGGTCGATGCGCTGATGCGGCTGTCGCTGGCGGCCGGCGTCGATATCGAGATCAAGATGTGAAGCGCTTCGGGTGGAGATCGATCCGCCCGAGGTCCTTCCGCCATCAGTTGAGAGGGAACACCCAGAGTGCCGGCAGGATTGATCGGTAGGAAGCTTGGAATGACGCGAATCTTCGCGGACGACGGCAGCGTCGTCCCGGTGAGCGTCATCGAAGCGACCCCGAACACGGTCACGCGACTTCGTGACGTCGAGAAGGACGGCTATGCGGCCGTGCAGCTCGGCGCCGGTGTCGCACGCCGCGCGACGAAGCCGGTGGCCGGCCAGTTCAAGCACCTCGACAAGGAGCTCCAGCGTCCGAAGCACGTGCGCGAGGTCCGGCTTGACGAGACCGATGGCTACGAGGTCGGGCAGCAGCTCGGCGTCGACACCTTCGAGGCCGGCGAGCTGGTGGACGTCACCGGGGTCAGCAAGGGCCACGGGTTCACCGGCGTCATCGAGCGCCACAACTTCAAGCGCGGGCCGAAGACGCACGGCTCCGATCATCATCGGGCCCCCGGCTCGATCGGCGCCGGCACGTATCCGGGCCGCGTCTGGAAGGGGACCAAGATGGCCGGTCATATGGGCAACGAGCAGGTGACGGTCAAGAAGCTCAAGGTCGTGAAGATCGATCCGGAGCGCAACCTCATCCTGGTCAGGGGTGCCGTGCCCGGGGCGCGGAACGGCATGCTGCTCGTGCAGAAGGCGAAGTGACGATGCCCTCCACGACGATCCTCAAGGCGGATGGCAAGGAAAGCGGCAAGGTCGACCTCGCCGAGACCCTGTTCGCCGCCCCGATCAGCGAAGCTCTCATCCACCAGGCCGTCATTCGGCAGCTTGCCGGCCGGCGGGTCGGCTCGGCCGACACCCTGACCCGTGGACGGGTCAACGGCGGCGGCAGAAAGCCGTGGCGCCAGAAAGGGACCGGGCGCGCCCGACAGGGCACGAAGACCGCTCCTCACTGGACCGGCGGGGGCGTGGTCTTCGGACCGCATCCGCGCAGCTACGAGCAGAAGATGCCGTCGAAGATGCGACGCAGCGCCCTGCGCGGCGTGCTCTCCGCCAAGCAGGCGGACGGGGCCCTGCGCGTGGTGGAAGGCTTCGACCTCGACGAGACCAGGACGAAGGCGATGCTCGCGCGCCTGACCGGATGGAAGGCGGAGGGCAAGGTCCTCCTCGTCCTGGCATCGCGCGACGAGCGTGTCGAGCTGGCCGCCCGGAACCTTCGCGAGGTCCGCGTGATCCTGGCCGACAGCCTGAACGTGGTCGACCTGCTGGAGGCCGATACGGTCGTCTTCACCCGCGACGCGCTCGACCGGGCGCAGGAGGTATACGCATGACCGCCTCGAGCCTGCACGACGTGCTCCTGCGACCCGTGATCAGCGAGAAGAGCACGCTCGAGACCGAGCGCAACAACTACACGTTCGCCGTCGCCCGCGACGCGAACAAGTTCCTCATCAAGGCAGCCGTGGAGGCCGAGTTCAAGGTGACCGTCGTCGACGTGCGAGTCGTCAGCGTCCGGCCCAAGCAGAAGCGGCGCGGCCGCCGAACGCTCGGCATGGTGCCGGGCTGGAAGAAGGCCATCGTGGCGATCGCGCCGGGCGACAAGATCGAACTGTTCGAGGCCGTCTGACGATGCCACTTCGCAACTATCGACCGACATCGCCGGGTCTTCGCCAGATGACCCGCTCGACGTTCGAGGAGATCACCGCCGACTCGCCGCACAAGCCGCTCACCGAGAAGCTCGTGCGACGCGCCGGCCGCAACAGCCAGGGCAAGCTGACCGTTCGCCACCAGGGCTCGGGCCACAAGCGGCTCTACCGGGTGATCGACTGGAAGCGCGACAAGTACGGCGTGCCGGCGCGCATCGCGACGGTCGAGTACGACCCGAACCGGTCGGCGCGCATCGGCCTGCTGCACTACGCCGACGGCGACAAGCGCTACATGCTCCTGCCGCACGGCCTGAAGGTCGGCGACCAGGTCGCGTCGGGCCCTGACGTGGAGGCTCGGGCCGGCAACGCGCTGCCGATGAGCCGCATCCCGCTCGGCACCCAGATCCACAACATCGAGCTGATCGCCGGACGCGGGGGGCAGATCGTGCGCAGCGCCGGCAGCAGCGCCCAGCTGCTCGCCAAGGAAGGCGACTTCGCCACGATCCGTCTGCCGTCGAACGAGGTGCGCCGCGTGCGCATCGAGTGCATGGCGACCATCGGCCAGGTCAGCAACCTGGATCACGAGAACCAGAAGATCGGCAAGGCGGGCCGTTCGCGTCACATGGGTCGACGGCCCGAGGTGCGCGGATCGGCGATGAACCCGCGCGACCATCCGCACGGTGGTGGCGAGGGCAAGCAGCCGACCGGCATGCCGCCCAAGACGAAGTGGGGCCGGCCCGCCATGGGCCTGCGCACGCGGGTCAAGAGAAATGCGAGCAACAAGATGATCGTCCGCCGTCGGTACGGACGGGGTTAGGAGCCGAGAGATGAGTCGTTCCATCAAGAAGGGACCTTTCGTCGACGCGCGCCTGCTCGGCCGCATCGACGACATGAACAAGCGCAGCGAGCGCAAGGTGCTGAAGACCTGGTCGCGGGCAAGCGTGATCTTCCCGCAGATGATCGGGCACACGATCGCCGTGCACGATGGCCGTCGCCACGTGCCCGTCTTCGTCAGCGAGAACATGGTCGGGCATCGGCTCGGCGAGTTCGCGCCGACGCGTACCTACCGCGGCCACGGCAAGGCCACCGACCGATCCACGGCGTTGAAGTAGCAGGTGGACCGATGCGAGTGACCGCGACCGCGAAGTACATCCGGATCAGCCCGCGCAAGGTGCGGCTGGTCACCGACCTCATCGCCGGCAAGCCGGTCGAGGAGGCGGCGGCGATCCTGCGCTTCATGCCGAACGCGGCGGCGCGGGACGTGGCAAAGGTGCTGAAGAGCGCCACCGCCAATGCAGAGAACAACTACAACCTGTCGGCCGACGAGTTGCGCATCGTGAGCGCGGTCGCCGACGAGGGTCCGACCCTGAAGCGCTGGAGGTTCCGAGCGCAGGGACGGACATTCGGAATTCTGAAGCGAACCAGCCACATCACGGTCGCTGTGGCTGACCGAGAGGAGTCGTAGATGGGTCACAAGGTTCACCCGTACGGCTTCCGGATCGGCATCATCAAGCCCTGGCTGGCGAAGTGGTACGCGGACCGCGACTACGCGACCCTGCTCCAGGAGGACATGCGGATCCGGGAGCTGGTCGCGCGGCAGCTGTCGAACGCGAGCGTCAGCCAGGTGGAGATCGAGCGCGGCATCAACCACGTCACCGTCACGGTGCACACGGCCAAGCCGGGGATCGTCATCGGCAAGGGCGGCGCGAACGTCGAGGCGCTGCGCACCAACGTCGGGAGGCTGACGAACAAGAAGGTCAAGCTCGAGATCAAGGAGATCCTCCAGCCCGAGCTGGACGGCATGCTCCTGGCGCAGAACGTGGCCGGTCAGCTGGAGCGGCGCATCGCCTTCCGCAAGGCGATCAAGCAGTCGATCCAGCGGACGATCAAGGCCGGCGCCAAGGGGGTCAAGATCCAGGTCTCCGGTCGGCTCGGCGGCTCCGAGATGAGCCGCACCGAGTGGGACAAGGAGGGTCGGATCCCGCTGGGCACCCTGCGCGCCGACATCAGCTACGGCGTCGTGCACGCCCACACCACCTACGGGCGCATCGGCGTCAAGGCGTGGGTCTACCGAGGCGAGCAGCTGGGCGAGCGCCCGGGCAGCGCCCGGACGGAGCCACGCGCACCGCGTCGTGGCGCGGCCGGCACCCGCACGCCACGGCCGGCCGGCAGCCGCGCAGCGACCGGGACGACCCGGGCGCCGACGTCCGCCGCCACGGCGGTCGACGAGCAGCCGCTGCCGAACGCCGATGCCGAGCAGCCGAAGCGCGCAGGGTCACGCGCGAAGGCTCCGGCCGTCGAGACCGCCGTGGTCGACGAGGCGGCGCCGATCGAGGGCGATGCCGAGGTGACGACGCCCGAGCCGGTCGCGGCCGAGGTCGCGCCCGAGGCGACGTCGGATGCCACCGACGCGGATGCCACCGACGCAAAGGCCGCCGACGCAAAGGCCACCGACGAGCCGCCGGCGGAGGAGTCCTGACGATGTTGATGCCAAAGCGGGTCAAGCATCGCAAGGTGCAGCGCGGTCGGCGCGCCGGCCTGGCCAAGGGCGGCACGTCGGTCAGCTTCGGCGACTTCGGCCTCATGGCCGAGGAGGTCTGCTGGCTCACGAGCCGCCAGATCGAGGCGGCACGACGCGCCATGACCCACCACATCAAGCGCGGTGGTCGCGTCTGGATCCGGGTCTTCCCGGACAAGCCGGTCACCAAGAAGCCGGCCGAGGTCCGGATGGGATCCGGCAAGGGCGCGCCAGACCACTGGGTCGCGGTCGTCAAGCCCGGCCGGGTCATGTTCGAGATGTCGGGCGTGCCGGAGCCGATCGCACGCGAGGCAATGCGCCTCGCCGGTCACAAGCTGCCGATCAGCACCAAGTTCGTTCTCAAGGAGGGCCAGGAGCATGGACATCAGTGAAGTGCGGGCCCTCTCCGACAAGGACCTCGAGGGCCAGCTGCGTGACGCGAAGCAGGAGCTATGGAAGATCCGCTTCGACCTCGCCACGCGACAGGAAAGCAACTACAGCAGGCTGCCGGCGACCCGCAAGCGGATCGCCCGCATCCTCACCGTCATGACTGAGCGTCAGCACGCCGCCGATGCGGTCGCTGCCGCAGAGAAGGCCAGCTGATGCAGGGCAAACGAAAGAGCAAGACCGGACGCGTCGTGTCCGACAAGATGGACAAGACCGTCGTCGTGAGCGTCGAACGGCTGCGGAGGCACCCGATCTACAAGCGGGTCGTGCGCCTCTCCAGCAAGTTCAAGGCGCACGATGCGGAGAACACCGCCCGCGTCGGCGACACCGTGCGCATCGAGGAGAGCCGCCCGCTCTCCGCCGAGAAGCGTTGGACCGTCGTCGAGGTCGTGGCGCGCGGCTCCCATGAAGAGCTGGTCGACGGGACGGAGCCGGCGTGATCCAGAAGTACAGCAGGCTGCGCGTTGCCGACAACTCCGGTGCGCGAGTCGTGGAATGCATCTCGGTCATCGGCCGCTCGACGAGCGACACGGCCGAGGTTGGCGACGTCATCGTGGCCGCCGTCAAGCAGGCAATTCCCAATGCTGGCGTCAAGAAGGGCGACGTCGTGCGCGCCGTGGTGGTCCGCACGACGAAGGAGTATGGCCGCTCGGATGGCAGCCACATTCGCTTCGACGAGAACGCGGCCGTCCTGATCACCCCGCAGGGGAGCCCGCGCGGCACGCGCATCTTCGGGCCGGTCGCCCGCGAGCTGCGCGAGCGCAACTACATGAAGATCGTCTCGCTCGCCCCGGAGGTGCTCTAGATGAACGTACGAAGGGGTGACACCGTCCTCGTCCTCGCAGGCAAGGACCGCGGCAAACGCGGCACCGTCGAGCGCGTCGAGCGCACGAAGCGTGGCTTCGGGGTGGTCATTCCCGGAATCAACATGGCCAAGCGCCACCAGCGCGCGCGGTCACGCACGCAGCAGGCGGGCATCATCGATCTGCCGGTGCCGCTCCACGTCAGCAACGTGCAGGTGATCTGCCCGCGTTGCGACCGTCCGACGCGCGTCGGCCACGGGACGAGCGAGGGCGAGCATGCCCAACGAACGCGGGTCTGCAAGCGCTGCGGCGAGCAGATCGAGGTGACCACCAAGTGAGCCCAGAAGAGAAGAAGACACCTCGCAGTCGGGCCGCGTCGTCGGGATCGAAGGCCGCCGCCCCGAAGGCCACGAAGGCCAACGGCACGAAGGCCACGACGCCCGGGGCTCCGGCCGGAGAACGCGCAGGTGGCAACGGCGGTTACCGCAGGCCGGTGTATGCCGGGCTGCGCCAGCGCTATCACGAAGAGATCGTGCCGGCGATGCAGCGCGAGTTCACCTACGCCAACCCGATGCAGATCCCGCGCGTCGACAAGATCGTGGTCAACATCGGCCTGGGTGAGGCGATCGCGAACGCCAAGGCGCTCGACGCCGCGGTGGGCGACCTGGTCACGATCACCGGCCAGAAGCCGATCGTGACGCGTGCCAAGCGCAGCATCGCCCAGTTCCGGCTTCGGACCGGGATGCCGATCGGCGCCAAGGTGACGTTGCGCGGCCAGCGCATGTACGACTTCCTCGAGCGCACCCTGGCGCTGGCGCTGCCGCGCATCCGCGACTTCCGCGGCATCCCGACGCGCTCGTTCGACGGCCGCGGCAACTTCAGCCTCGGCCTCCGCGAGCAGCTCGTGTATCCCGAGATCGATTACGACAAGATCGACCGGCTGCGCGGGCTCGAGATCAGCATCGTGACGACGGCGAAGACCGACGAGGAGGGGCGCAAGCTCCTCGAGCTCCTCGGCATGCCGTTCCAGGCGAACTAGAAGGAGCACCCGTGGCAAAGAAGTCCAGCATCGCCCGGTCGAAGCGCCCCGCGCGCTTCGCCGTGCGCGAGAAGAACCGCTGCCAGGTGTGCGGCCGGCCGCGTGGCTACATGCGCCGTTTCGCCATGTGCCGCATCTGCTTCCGGGAGCGAGCCCTGCTTGGCCAGCTGCCGGGCGTGACCAAGTCGAGCTGGTAGAGCTCACCCGACACCGGTCGCCCGACGGCGACCACCATCAGCGGCAGGCGCCACCCGCATCGGACGGGAGCGAACCACCGCCGAGGAGACGAACCAACCAATGAACGTGACCGATCCGATCGCCGACATGCTGACGCGCATTCGCAACGCCAGCGCGGCCCGGCACAAGGAGCTGAATCTGCCCTCGTCACGGGTGAAGCGCGAGATCGCGCGGATCCTGGTCGAGGAGGGCTTCATCGACACGTACGAGACGCAGATGGAGGGCATCCAGGAGATGCTCACCCTGCGGCTGAAGTACGTCGAGGGCCGCACGCCGGTCGTCACCGGGCTCAAGCGCATCAGCAAGCCGGGCCTGCGCGTCTACGCGCGCAAGACCGAGATTCCTCGCGTGCTCGGCGGCCTCGGCCTCGCCATCCTCTCGACCTCCCACGGGATCATGACCGGGACCGATGCCCGCAAGCAGAATCTCGGCGGCGAAGTCCTCGCCTACGTCTGGTAAAGGAGCGAACCAAGCATGTCCCGTATCGGACGAATGCCGATCCCGCTCCCGGACGGAGTGGAGGTCACGCAGGAAGGACGACGCCTCCGCGTCAAGGGCCCGCTGGGGCAGCTCGAGCGCGAGCTGCATCCGGAGATGACGCTCGATCGCGAGGATGGCACCCTGCGTATCGTGCGACCGACGGACGAGCCGCGCCACCGCGCGCTGCACGGCCTGACCCGCACGCTCGTCAACAACATGGTCACCGGCGTGACGACCGGCTTCACCAGGAACCTGGAGATCAGCGGCGTGGGCTATCGCGCGCAGCTCCAGGGCACGAAGCTCGTCCTCGCGCTCGGCTACTCACATCCGGTGGAGGTCGATCCGCCGGCCGGCATCGAGTTCCGCGTGGAGAGCCCGACGCGCCTCGGCGTGTTCGGTCCCGACAAGGAGCTCGTCGGCCAGACGGCGGCCTATATCCGCTCGCAGCGCAAGCCCGAGCCCTACAAGGGCAAGGGGATCCGATATGCCGGCGAGCAGATCCTCCGCAAGGCCGGCAAGGCCGGCAAGGTCGGAGGCTAGGACCGATGACGACGAACCAATCACGCGGCGCCCTGCGCCGCAAGCGCCACGAACGGATCCGGCTGCGCATCACGGGCACCGTCGAGCGCCCGCGCCTGTCGGTCTTCCGCAGCGCGAAGTACATCTATGCCCAGGTGATCGACGATTCGACCGGGCGCACCCTGGCCGCGGCATCGAGCCGCGAGGCCGACATCGGCGCGGCGACCCCGGTCGACACCGCGCGAGCCGTCGGCAAGGCCCTCGCCGAGCGAGCGAAGGCAGCCGGGGTCAGCGCCGTCGTGCTGGATCGCGGCGGTTACCAGTACCACGGGCGGGTCCGCTCGCTCGCCGAGGGCGCCCGCGAGGGCGGCCTCAACCTGTAGCGAGGAGATCCGAACATGGCACGCATCGACGCGTCCAAGCTCAACCTGGAAGAGAAGGTCGTCCAGATCAACCGCGTCGCCAAGGTCGTCCAGGGCGGCCGCCGCTTCAGCTTCAGCGCGGTCGTGGTCGTCGGCGACGGCAACGGCACGGTCGGCGCGGGGCTCGGCAAGGCCGGCGAGGTTCCCGAGGCGATCCGCAAGGGCGTCGAGGACGCCAAGAAGCACCTGATCAAGGTGCCGCTCGTCGGTTCCACCATCCCGCATGAGGTCCATCGGCACTTTGGCGCGGCCAAGGTGATGCTCAAGCCGGCCAGCGCCGGAACCGGGGTCATCGCGGGTGGCTCGGTGCGCTCGGTCGTCGAGGCGGCCGGCATCCGTGACCTGCTCAGCAAGGCGCAGGGCTCCACGAACCCGATCAACGTGGTGCGCGCCACGATGGAGTGCCTCGCGGCGGTGCGGTCGGCGGACGCCATCGCGGCACTCCGCGGTCGAACCGCCGAGCAGCTGCTCGGCAAGCGCGGCGCGGAGCGCGCCCGCACGCCCCACGAGGTCCCGGAGCGGCGCGAGCCGATGAACACCGGCTTCGGAGGTGGACGTGGCCGCTGAGCGCACGCCTGCCGCCAAGAGCGGCCCGCTGCTGACCGTGACCTGGACGCGCTCGACGATCGGCCACAAGGCTGCCGCGCGCGGCACGATCCGGGCGCTCGGCCTGCATCGGCTCAACCAGACCGTCCAGGTCGCCGACACCCCGGTCATCCGGGGCATGCTGCGACGCGTCGCCTTCCTCATCGAGGTTGAGGAGCCAGCCGGCGCCAAGGAAGGGAAGTCCACGTGAAGCTCCACGATCTGCATCCCGCGCCCGGATCGCGGACGCAGTCCCGACGGGTCGGCCGTGGCCAGGGTTCCGGCCGCGGCAAGACCGCCGGCCGCGGCACCAAGGGCCAGAAGTCACGGGCCGGCGGGGGGATCCCCGCCTGGTTCGAGGGTGGCCAGACGCCGCTCCACATCCGAACCCCGAAGCTGCACGGCTTCCGCAACCGCGGGCGGATCGCGTATGCCGCGCTCAACCTGGCCAAGCTCGCCGGGGCGGAGAAGGGGACGCTCGTCACGCCCGATGCGCTCGAGCATGACGGGCTGATCCGGGACACGAAGCTGCCGGTCAAGATCCTCGGCAACGGCGACGCGCCCAAGGGGATCACGATCCACGCCCATGCCTTCAGCAGAACGGCCCTCGACAAGCTCGCCGCCGCCGGGTGCACGGTCCAGCGCCTGACATGGCCGGACAATGCGCCGGTCGACGAGGAGGCCGAGGCGAAGGCCGAGGCGGATGCCGCCGCGCGCACGAAGGGCCGTAAGGCGAAGGGCCGGCGAGCGGCGCTGGCGCGCGCCGGCGGGACCGCGCCCGAGCCCGAGCCAGAGCCGGTCGCCGCTGACGACACCGAAGAAGCAGACACCGGTGGCGAGAGCACCGGCGAAAGCGAGCCCCCGGCTTGATCGAGACGGTCGTCGCCGCCTTCCGGGCGCCGGACATCCGGCGCAAGCTCCTCTTCACGCTCGGGATCCTGCTGATCTTCCGGGCGCTGACGAACGTTCCGATCCCGAACGTGAACACGGCCGCGCTGGCAAACCTGTTCACCGACAACCCGCTGCTCGGGATCCTGAACATCTTCTCCGGAGGCGGCCTGGCGGCCGCGTCGATCATCGGCCTGGGGGTCAACCCGTACATCAACGCCAGCATCATCATGCAGCTGATGCGCGGCGTGATCCCGGCGCTCGAGGAGCTCAGCCGCGAGGGCGAGTACGGGCGCAACAAGCTGAACCAGTACACGCGCCTGCTGACGGTGCCGCTGGCCCTGGCGCAGGGCTACGGCATCAGCGTGCTGCTGAGCGCCAACGGCGTCATCCCGGCCAACCCGCTCTTCAGCATCGAGACGCTCAGCCTCCTGCTGAGCTTCACCGCCGGCACGATCCTGCTCATGTGGCTCGGCGAGCTGATCAGCGAGAAGGGCCTCGGCAACGGCATCAGCTTCATCATCTTCGCCGGCATCGTGGGCAGCATCCCGCAGCAGATCGGGCCGATCGTGTCGGGTCCCGATGCGCTGGCTCGCCTCATCCCGTTCATCATCGTCGCGATCGTGGTGGTGGCCGCGGTGGTCTTCATCAACGAGGGCCAGCGGCGCATCCCCGTCCAGTACGCCAGCCGCGTGCGCGGCCGGCGCATGTACCAGGGACAGACGCAGTACCTGCCGCTCAAGGTGACGATGGCCGGCGTCATCCCGATCATCTTCGCGGTCAGCATCCTGCTCTTCCCGGCGCAGATCGCCACCTACTTCACGACGAGCGAGATCGGCTGGGTGCGCGACACTGCCAACTTCATCGCCACCAACCTGAACGGGCAGAACAACATCCCGCTGTACGGGACGCTCTACTTCCTGCTCGTCGTGTTCTTCACCTACTTCTACACCGCGTTTCAGTTCCGGCCCGACCAGACGGCCGACTACCTGCGCAAGAACGGTGGCTTCATCCCCGGCATTCGACCGGGCAGGCCGACCGAGGAGTTCCTGGGGCGCGTCACCAATCGCATCACGCTGGGAGGCGCCACGTTCCTGGGCACCATCGCGGTGCTGCCCTACATCGTGTCAGCCTTCATTCCCGGCACCAGCAACCTGCAGCTCGGCGGCACGAGCATCCTCATCATGGTGAGCGTCGTGGTGGAGACCCTGAAGCAGCTCGAGGCGCAGATGATGATGCGCCACTACGAGGGCTTCATCCGGTGACCGATGCAGCTCTCGGAGCCCCTGTCCCCGAGCGACTGATCCTGCTGCTCGTCGGCGCGGTCGGCGCCGGCAAGGGGACCCAGGCCTCGATCCTGTCGCGCGAGCTGGGCCTCGTTCATCTCGCCTCGGGGAACCTCTTCCGCGCGGCGCTCGCCGCCGGTACGCCGCTGGGCGAGGCGGCCCGCGAGTACATGGAGGGCGGCGAGCTGGTTCCCGACGAGCTGACGATCGCCATGTTCATGGAGGAGCTGGCACGACCCGCCGCCGATGCCGGCGCCATCCTGGATGGCTTCCCGCGCACGGTCGGCCAGGCGACGGCGCTCGACGACACGCTCGCCGCGGCCGGGGAGCGGATCCGGCGGGTGCTCTACATCGACGTTCCAACGGACGTGCTCGTCCGGCGCGTGGCCGGCCGCTGGATCTGCCCGCAATGCGGGACGCCCTATCACGAGGACCGCGACCCACCGCGGACGCCGGGACGATGCGATCGCGATGGGAGCGAGCTCACGCAGCGCGACGACGATCGGCCGGAGGTCGTCCGCGCGCGGCTCGACAAGCAGGTGCCGCCCATGCTGGCTGTCGTCGAGCACTACGAGCGCGCCGGGATCGTCGAGCGCCTGGATGGGACGCAGCCGATCGAGGTTGTCACCGAAGCGATCCTGGCCAGCATCGGCGAGCGGGCCGCGAGCTGAATCGGTGAGCATGCGCAGCGCCGGCGCCGTCACCCTCAAGCGACGCTCCGAGATCGATCAGATGCGCGCCGCAGGTCAGATCCTGGCGGGCATCCTCGACGTGCTGCACGCCGAGCTGCGGGCCGGGGTGACGACCGGCGACCTCGACGCCATCGCCGAGCGCATGATCCGTGACGCTGGCGCCACCCCGTCGTTCAAGGGCTACGGCAGCAACCCGCCGTTTCCCGGCTCGATCTGCGCCAGCATCAACGACGAGGTGGTGCTCGGCATTCCGTCGCCGCGTCGGAGGCTGGCCGACGGCGACCTCGTCAGCATCGACATCGGCTGCATCCTGGATGGATGGCACGCCGACTGCGCCCGCACCTGGACGATCGGAGCGGCGCCGCGCGAGGTGGACGAGCTCATCGACGCCACCCGGCGCGGAATGCGGGCCGGCATCGCCGCCGCCGTGCCCGGCAACCGGCTGGGCGACATCGGTCATGCCATCGAGTCGGTCGCGCACGAGCATGGCTACGGCATCGTGAGGCCCTTCGTCGGCCACGGCATCGGCACCTCGATGCACGAGGATCCGCAGGTCCCCAACTACGGGCGGGCGGGGACCGGGCTCCTGATCGAGGCAGGGATGTGCTTCGCCATCGAGCCGATGTTCAACCTGGGCGGCGACGACGTGTTCGTGGCCGACGACAACTGGACCGTGCGGACCGCCGACGGGAGCCTGTCGGCCCACTTCGAGAACACGATCGCGATCACCGGCGAGGGGCCGGAGATCCTCACCGAACGCCCATGACCCGCCTTGGACGATCCGGGCGCCGTGCTGTATACTCTCCGTTCCGTGGGTCGCCCTGTGCGGCGGCCTTTCCGTGTGTCAATCCCATTTTTCATTGATTCAACGCTGAAACGAGGGTGCGTGTCGCTTGCCGAAGAAGGATGCCATCGAGGTCGAAGGAGAAGTGATCCTTCCCCTCCCGAACGCGATGTTCAAGGTGCGCCTGGAGAACGGGCACGAAGTGCTCGCACACATCTCCGGGAAGCTGCGCCAGAACTTCATTCGCATCCTTCCCGGCGACACCGTCCGCGTTGAGCTCTCTCCCTATGACCTCACCAGGGGTCGCATCACGTACAGGATGAGATGAAGGTTTCTGCATCCGTGAAGCCCCGCTGCGAGCGCTGCAAAGTCATCAAGCGCTCGGGCGTGGTGATGGTCATCTGCGTCATTCCCAAGCACAAGCAGCGGCAGGGGTAGGAGGAACGTGGCACGCATTGCCGGCGTTGACATTCCGCGCGAGAAGCGGGTGATCATCAGCCTCACCTACATCCACGGCATCGGCCCGACCTCGGCCACAAAGGTCATCGGCGCGGCGAACGTGTCGCCCGACACGCGCGTGCGTGACCTGACCGAGGAGGAGGTCAACCGCCTTCGCGAGGTGGTCGATCGCCAGTTCAAGGTGGAGGGCGACCTCCGCCGCGAAGTCAACATGAACGTCAAGCGCCTGATGGAGATCGGCTCCTATCGGGGGCTCCGTCATCGGCGCAACCTGCCGGTCCGCGGGCAGCGCACCAAGACCAATGCCCGGCAGCGCCGCGGTGTGAAGAAGACCGTCGGCATCCGCCGCAAGAAGTAACGGGAGTTCCATGGCAGAGCGTAAGCGCGCACCACGCAAGAAGCGCGAGCGAAAGAACGTGCCGGTCGGGCACGCGCACATCCAGTCGACGTTCAACAACACGCTCGTGACGATCACCGACACGACCGGCAACGTCGTCAGCTGGGGCAGCGCGGGCCTGGTCGGCTTCAAGGGCTCCCGCAAGAGCACGCCCTACGCCGCGGCGCAGACCGCGGAGCTCGCCGCGCGACGCGCCATGGAGCACGGGATGCGACAGATCGAGGTCTTCGTGAAGGGCCCGGGCGGTGGCCGCGAGCAGGCCATCCGCTCGCTCCAGACGGCCGGCCTCGAGGTGACGGCCATCACCGACGTCACCCCGATCCCGCACAACGGCTGCCGCCCGCCGAAGCGGCGCCGGGTCTGAGAGGGATTCGAACGATATGGCACGTTACAACGACGCGGTCTGCCGCATCTGCCGCCGGGAGGGGCTCAAGCTCTTCCTGAAGGGCAGCCGCTGCTACAGCCGCAAGTGCGCCTTCGAGCGCCGCAGCACGCCGCCCGGCATGAACACCATGCGCCGCCGCAAGGTGAGCGAGTACGGCCTCCAGCTTCGCGAGAAGCAGAAGGTCCGCAAGAGCTACTCGGTCCTCGAGCGCCAGTTCCGCAACTACTTCGAGAAGGCGGAGCAGCGCAAGGGCATGACCGGCGAGAACCTGCTGCGCCTGCTCGAGATGCGCCTCGACAACGCCGTCTTCCGGATGGGCTTCGCATCCAGCCGCGCCCAGGCCCGCCAGCTCGTGAGCCACGGCCACTTCGCGGTCAACGGCCGCCCGACCAACGTCCCGAGCTTCGGGGTCAAGGTCGGCGACCGCATCGACGTTCGCGACAGCCGCCGCAGCCGCGAGTACTTCAAGATCGCCCCCGAGACGATGAAGGCGGCCCAGATCCCCGAATGGGTGAGTGTCGACCCGACGAAGCTGTCGGGCACCGTCCTCGCCGAACCGGCGCGCGAGCAGATGCCGCTCGAGTTCAACGAGCAGCTCGTCGTCGAGTACTACTCGCGCTAGGAGTCATCCCTTCCATGATCGAACTAGAAACACCCCAGCAGCAGATCCAGGCGCCAGATCCGCACATCGAAGAGGTGCACGCGGAGGGCAACCTGAGCCGCTTCGAGGTGACGCCGCTCCAGGAGGGGTACGGCATGACGCTCGGCAATGGCCTGCGTCGCGTCCTGCTCAGCTCGCTGGAGGGTGCCGCCGTCACCAGCGTCCAGATCAACGGCGTCTTCCACGAGTTCAGCACCATCGAGAACGTCAAGGAGGACGTGACCCAGATCGTGCTGAACGTGAAGAAGCTGCGCCTGCGCTCCTTCGCGCGTCACGCCATCACCCTCAAGCTCGTGAAGCGCGGTGCCGGCCCGGTCACCGCCGCCGACATCACCGAGTCCGCCGATGTCGAGATCGTGAACCCCGAGCTGGTCCTTCTCACCCTGGACTCGGACTCCGGGTCGATCGAGATGGACCTCACCGTCGAGCCCGGCATGGGCTACCGCCCGGCCGAGCACACCGAGGAGATGCCGATCGGCGTCGTGCCGGTGGATGCCATCTTCTCCCCGGTGCGCCGCGTGAACTACCAGGTCGAGAAGACCCGCGTCGGCCAGATGACCAACTACGACAAGCTCATGATCGAGATCGAGACCGACGGCACCACGACGGCGCAGGCAGCGCTGAGCCAGGCGGCCGAGATCCTGGTTCGTGAGTTCGGCCGCTTCGCCGACATCGGCCGTCCGTCCCTCGGCGGCGACGTGGCAGCCCCGGCTGCGCCGAGCGCGAACCTCCTCGATGCGCCGATCGAGGAGCTCGACCTCCCGATGCGGGCCTACAACAGCCTGAAGCGCAACAGCATCACCAAGGTCGGCCAGGTCCTGTCGCTCAGCGACGAGGAGTTCCTCCGCATGCGCAACTTCGGGCAGAAGAGCCTGGACGAGCTCAAGGAGCGGCTGGCGCTGCGAGGCTTCATCGCGCCCGAGGCGACCTCGATGAGCAGCGACGAGTCGGATCTGCCGGCCTCCGCCGAGATCGACGAGGCGGCCGTGGCCGAGATGGACCGGGAGTCCTGAGCCGATGCCGCACCGCGTCGCCGGGCGCAAGCTCGGCCGCACCCACGCGCATCGCCTCTCGATGCTCGGGAACCTCGCCGTGGCGATCATCCGCTACGAGAAGGTGAAGACCACCGAGGCGAAGGCCAAGGAGGTGCGCGGCATGGTCGACGGCATGATCACGCTCGCCAAGCGCGGCGACCTTCACGCGCGGCGGCAGCTCGTCTCGAAGATGCCGCATGAGCCGATCATCGTCGAGAAGCTCATGACCGAGCTGGCCGGCAAGTATGCCGACCGCGCGTCGGGCTACACGCGCATTGTCAAGCTGGGGCAGCGTCCGGGCGACGCGGCCTCCATGGTCCAGATCGAGCTCGTCTGAGGACGAGCACACCAGAACACCTGTACGGACCGATGACCGCCGACGCGCAGCAGTGCGCCAGGGCGGTGATCGGGTACGACGGGACGGCCTTTTCCGGCTCGCAGGTCCAGCCGCATGCACGGACCGTGCAGGGGGAGCTGGAGAAGGCGCTTAACAGGCTGATAGGCGAACGGCCGCGAGTCCGTCTCGCGGGGCGAACCGATGCCGGGGTGCATGCCACCGGCCAGGTCGCGGCATTCTGCTACGCGCGGCGGCTTCGTCGGGAGGGCGGCCTGCCGGCGCTGCGACGACGGCTGAACGCCGCGTTGCCGCCGGACCTGACCGTCCGCTCCCTCCGGGCAGCGAGCCCGAGCTTCGATCCGCGGCGGGAAGCGCGCTGGCGCGTCTACCGCTATCGGATCCTGGCGAACGGGGTGAGGCGGCCGCTGGAACGGCATCGGACGCTCGAGATCGACGAGGCCCTCGACGTGGCCGCCATGCAGGCGGCGGCGGCGCGGATGCTCGGAGAGCGGGACTTCGCGGCCCTCGGAGCCGACGCGCGTGATCGCACGGTGCGGCACCTCGCCGAGCTGCGGGTGACTCGCCGCGGCGATCTCGTCGAGATCCGCGTGACGGCGAATGCCTTCCTGCGACGCATGGTGCGCAGTATCGCTGCCCTCCTCATCGAGGTCGGACGCGGACGGCTGGCCCCGGATGCGGTCGAGCACGTGCTCGACGCCGGGGCGCGTGCGCTCCACGGCCGGGCCGCACCGCCACACGGGCTCACCCTCGAGCGGGTCATCTACGCATCAGCCATCGAATCGAAGAACGAACGAGTCGGGTCGCCGATCAGGGCGACGCGAGCCAACCATAGCAACACCGGAGAGCAGGGAACGTGAAGACCTACGCCGTCAAGGCGAGCGAGATCGAGCGCAGCTGGTGGGTCGTCGATGCGACCGGCCAGACCCTCGGCCGGCTGGCGACGCGCATCGCCACCCTGCTGGAGGGCAAGCACAAGCCGATCTACTCGCCGCATCTCGACACGGGCGACCACGTCGTCGTCCTCAACGCGGGCAGGATCAAGGTCACCGGGGACAAGCTGAAGCAGAAGAGCTACTTCCGCCACTCGAACTATCCCGGCGGCCTGCGCGAGGAGAGCCTCGGCACGCTGCTCGAGCGCAAGCCGGAGCTCGTCCTCGAGCGTGCCGTCAAGGGCATGCTGCCCCAGAATCGCCTCGGCCGAGCGATGTTCAAGAAGCTGAAGGTCTACAGCGGCGCGGACCATCCGCACCAGGCTCAGCAGCCCACGGCTGTCGAGCTGTAAGAGAGAGGACGATCCGTGAGCACGAACTACATCTACGGCACCGGTCGACGCAAGACCGCCGTCGCGCGCGTCCGCCTGCTGCCCGGCGACGGGAGCATCATCGTCAACGGCAAGCCGGCCGCGGACTACTTCGGCGGCGCATCGCCGGAGGGTGCCATCCAGCTTCCCTTCCGCGTCACCGAGACCGAGGGCCGGTATTCGGCCAGCGTGCTCGTCGCCGGCGGTGGCGTCTCCGGCCAGGCCGGCGCCATCCGCCACGGGATCGCGCGCGCCCTGCTGCGCGCCCACCCGAATGCGCGGCAGACGCTGCGCGGAGCGGGCCTGCTGACCCGTGACCCGCGGGCCAAGGAGCGCAAGAAGTTCGGCCTCAAGCGGGCCCGCAAGGCGCCCCAGTACACGAAGCGCTAGCGGGCGCGGACCGATGAGCCCCGGCAGGAATGCCGGGGCTCTTTGGTATCATCGAGTTCCTTCGCCGCATGAACGCAGGCACGCCGCCAACCGTGATCGACGCGATCCGCGAATTCATCACCTCCTATCTGCGCGGCAGCTGGACGTCGATCATCGACATCGGGCTGGTGGCGTTCGTCATCTACTGGCTCTTCATCCTGATTCGCGGCACGCGCGCGGTTCGGATCGTCATCGGCCTGTCCGTCCTCTATCTCGTGTACCTCGCCGCGGTCCTGTTCGGGCTCGACCTCCTTCGCAGCCTCATGGAGACCGCGGCGCTGGCCGGGCTCTTCGCGGTGGTGGTCGTCTTCCAACCCGAGCTGCGGAGGGGACTCGAGCAGATCGGTCGCATCGGCTCCGTCAACCGGTTCTTCGTGAGCACCGAGGTGGCCGGCGCCGAGCGGGTCGCGCGCGAGATCAGCCGAGCTGCCCGCATCCTGGCGGGGTCGAGGCACGGAGCCCTCATCGCCCTCGAGCGGGAGACCGGGCTCCAGGACCTTGCGTCGGAATCCGGCGTGCCGGTCCACGCCGACCTGCGCGCCGAGCTGCTGGTGACGATCTTCTATCGCGGCACCGCGCTGCACGATGGCGCCGTCGTGGTCTCCGGCGAGAAAATCACGTCGGCCGGCGTGCTCCTCCCGTTGAGCCAGAACGTGCTCGACTCGGAGCGCTACGGGACCCGTCATCGCGCCGCCATCGGCATCAGTGAGCAGACCGACGCGGTCGTGGTGGTCGTCAGCGAGGAGACCGGCTCGATCAGCCTCGTCGTCCGTGGACGCATCGAGCGCAACCTCACCGAGGAACAGCTGCGGCGGCGCATCTTCAACCTGATCCGGCCGCAGGCGCCGCGCCGCGCCGTCCCGTTCCTGCGCCGCTCGCTCGACGGCCGCTGGCAGGTCGGGCAGCGCGACTCCGATGATGACGAGCCGATCGATCCCGAGGCACGCGTCGTGGCGCCCCCGGACGGCCGCGCCGTGAGGCGCTGAGCGATGGGCTTCCTGCTCCGCAACTGGCACCTCAAGCTGTCGGCCGTCCTGCTGGCGACGGTGCTCTACACCGGCCTCGTCTTTTCCGGCTCATTCACCAACGACGACGTCAATGTCCCGGTCGACGCGATCAACCAGCCGCCGAGCTCACAGGTGCTGAGCGGCGACCTTGGCCCGGTCGCAGTCCAATATCGCACCTCGAACGAGCTGGCAGGGACGATCGGCGAGCAGGCGTTCGTGGCCACCGTGGATCTCTCGCAGTACGACATGGAACGGGCACCCGAGCCGCAGGTGCTCGGGGTCGAGGTGACGTCGCTCATCGATGGCATCGAGATCCTGTCGATCGAGCCCCAGACGGTCCGCTTCGCGATCGATCGCATCGAGACGCGGATCGTGCCGGTCGAGGTCGATACCGGCGCGGTTCCCGACGGCCTCGAGATCGACGACCCGGTGGTGAGCCAGGACGAGGTCCAGGTCCGCGGAGCATCCTCCGTGATCGGCCTCGTGGATCGTGTCCTGGCACGCGTCCTCATCGATGCCTCCGCCATCGACTTCAACGACGCGGTCAACCTCGTCGCGGTGGACGCGGCTGGCCAGGAGGTCGGCGCCGGTCTCATCGAGATCGATCCGGAGACGGTATCGGTCCAGATCGACGTCCAGGAGACCGAGACGACCCAGACGTTGCCGATTCGACCCGACATCACCGGCACGCCCGCCGCCGGATTCGCGCTGGTGTCGCTGGGCATCGAGCCGTCACTGGTGACGCTGCGCGGCACGCCCGCTGAGCTCTCCGGGGTCAGCGAGGTGCTGACCGAGCCGCTCAGCATCGACGGGGTGTCGAGCGACCAGGAGCTCGAGACCGCGCTGGTGCTGCCGGAGGGGACGAGCCTGGCCGACGGTGCCGCTGACGTCGCCGTCGTCGTCACGGCCGGGATCGAGCCGTCGGTCTCGAGCCGGACATTCCTCGTCGGCATCGTCTGCGCCGGTGCCGGCGACAACGCCTGCCTGCCGTCCATCGAGCAGCTGACCCTGACGTTGAGCGGGCCGGTCGACACGCTGGCCGGCCTCGACGCGGGTGACGTCACGCCGACCCTCGACGCGACCGGGCTGGCGCCGGGCACCTACGACCTCGAACCGTCGATCGGCGGTCTGCCCGATGGCGTCCAGCTGCTCGGCATCGTTCCCGGCACGGTCTCGGTCACCATCGAGGCCCCGGCAACACCGGAGCCGACGCCGACGCCCGCGCCGTAGATGGGGAGCCGCTTCGGGACCGATGGCATTCGCGGTGAGGTCGGTTCCGAGATCACCGTCGACCTGGCCCTTGCACTCGGCCGCGCGGTCGGGCACCGGTTCGGTCCGACCAGCCCGAGCGTCCTGGTTGGGCGCGACACGCGACGATCGGGCGAGATGCTGACGGCCGCGCTGTCCGCGGGGCTCACGGCGGCCGGAGCGGACGTGGTCGACCTGGCCGTCGTCACCACGCCGTGCCTGGTCCACGCTTCCGGCGAGTCCCACGGGGCGGCGATCATGGTCTCCGCCTCGCACAACCCGGCACCGGACAACGGGCTCAAGGTCGTGCTCGACGGGCGCAAGGTCGACGACGAGGCCGAGAGCGACCTCGAGCGGCTGATCGACGACGCTTCGGGCATTCCGTCGCTCGCCAACGCGGCCCTCGGCCGGATGCGACCGGACCGGGGCGCGGTGACCGCCTACGAGCGCCACCTCGCGGAGATCGCCGGCGACGCATTCAACGGGCTGCGGCTCGGCATCGACTGCGCCAACGGATCGGCAAGCGTCATCGCGCCCGAGCTGTTCCGCTCGCTCGGCGCCGAGGTGACGGTGCTGTTCGACGCGCCGGACGGCACGAACATCAACGATGGGTGTGGCTCGACCCACCCGCAACGCCTGGCCGAGACGGTCGCCGCCGCGGGCCTCGACGTCGGCCTCGCCTTCGACGGTGACGCTGATCGGCTCATCGCCGTCGACGATCGCGGTCGGCTGGTCGACGGTGACTCGGTCATGGGAATCTGCGCCCTCGTCCGCCTGGGCGCCGGAACCCTCCGCAACAACGTGCTCGTGGTGACCGTCATGACCAACGGCGGCCTCGAGCGGGCCGTCCGCCAACTGGGAGGCAGGATGGTCAGGACACCGGTCGGGGATCGACACGTGTTCGCCGCGATGGAGCGTGAGGATGCGGTGCTCGGCGGGGAGCAGTCCGGGCACATCATCTTCCGCGACCGGGCCACCACCGGTGACGGCATCCTGACCGGCATCGAGCTCGTCCGGGCAATGCGCGCCGCGGCGCAGCCGCTCTCGGACCTCGCGGACCAGATCCCGAGGCTGCCGCAGGTGATGATAAACTCAGCCGCCAGCCGCAGGGACGGCTGGCAGGACGACCCGGACTTTTCGGCCGCCGTCGAGCGCGCCACCGCGGTCATGGGGGATCGCGGAAGGATCCTCGTCCGTCCATCCGGCACAGAGCCCAAGATCAGGATCATGGTCGAGGGTGACGATGCCGACGAGATCGAAGGCATCGCCCGCGAGCTCGCGACGCTCGCCGAGGCACGATTGAACTGAGGAGAATTCACATGTGCGGCATCGTCGGGTACGTCGGGCCGCGTGACGCGGCGCCCATTCTGCTCGAGGGCCTCCGGCGCCTCGAATACCGTGGCTACGACTCGGCCGGCATCGCCCTCCTCACGGGTGACGGCGAGGTCTTCATCGAGAAGAAGGCTGGCAAGCTCACCAACCTGACCGACCATCTCAACGGCGACGCCCCGGCCGGGCATCCGGGCATCGGTCACACGCGATGGGCAACCCATGGTCGCCCCAACGACACGAATGCGCACCCGCACACGGACTGCAGCGGCAAGCTGGCCCTCATCCACAACGGCATCATCGAGAACTACGCCGAGATCAAGAGCCGACTGGTGGCGGACGGCCATCGCTTCACGTCGGAGACGGATACCGAGGTCCTCGCCCACCTGATCGAGACGAAGTACGACGGCGACCTGGTCGGCGCCGTGCGCCTGGCGCTCAACGATGTCCGCGGGGCCTACGCCATCGGCGTCATGCACACCGACCATCCCGACCGGATCGTCGGCGCTCGCATGAACGTGCCGCTCATCGTCGGCCTCGGGGACGGTGAGGGTTTCCTGGCCAGCGACGTCCCGGCCATCCTCGAGCACACCAAGAACGTGATCATCCTCCACGAGGGGGATGTCGCCGACGTCACCCCGACCGGGACGCGCATCCTGTCGCTCGACGGCACAGAGCTCACGCGCGACGTGACCGAGATCCACTGGAACATCGAGGCCGCCGAGAAGGGCGGCTTCCCGCACTTCACGCTCAAGGAGATCTATGAGCAGCCGCACGCCATCCAGGAATGCCTGCGCGGGCGGGTCGATGGCAGCGGTGAGGTGACCATGACCGAGCTCGATGCCATCGAGGTCAAGCTCCGCGGCATCGAGCGCGTCTATGTCGTCGGCTGCGGCACGGCGAGTTACGCCGCGCACGTCGCCGCCTACCTGATCCAGGACTGGGTCGGGCTGCCGGCCACGATGCAGATCGGCTCGGAGATGCGCTACAGCCCGCCGCCCCTGGATGAGAAGACGCTCGTCATCGGCGTCAGCCAGTCCGGCGAGACCGCGGACACCCTGGCGCCGCTCAAGCTGGCGGAGGAACGGGGAGCCACGGTGGTCGTCGTCACCAACGTCGTCGGCAGCGCCATCACCCGCGAGGCCGATGCCGTCTGCTACCTCCAGGCCGGCCCGGAGATCGCCGTTGCCAGCACGAAGGCGTTCGTGACCCAGGTGCTCGTCCTCCAGATGATCGCGCTGCACCTGGCTCGGCTGCGCGGCACGCTGAGCGCCACCCGCATGCGGACCTACGGCCAGGCGCTCCGCACGCTGCCTCGCCAGGCGGCCGAGACCCTGAAGCTGGCTCCCCAGATCAAGAAGCTCGCCCGCCGATACGCGAAGGCACGCGACTTCATCTACATCGGGCGCGGCGTGGGCTTCCCGATCGCGATGGAGGGCGCGCTGAAGCTGAAGGAGCTCAGCTATGTGCACGCCGAGGGCTATGCGGCCGGTGAGCTGAAGCACGGGCCGATCGCGCTCCTCGATCCGGAGACGCCGCTCGTGGCGCTCGCGACCCAGGGGGCGGTCTACGAGAAGGTCGCGAGCAACGTCGCCGAGGCGCGCGCCCGATCGGCGCCCGTGATCGCGATCGCGACCGAGGGCGACGACCAGATCGATCACTACGCCCAGGACGTGCTCTACGTTCCCGACATCCCGGAGCCGATCATGCCGGTGATCGCGGTCCTGCCGCTCCAGCTGCTCGCCTACGAGATCGCGGTCGCCCGCGGCACCGACGTCGACCAGCCGCGCAACCTGGCGAAGTCGGTCACTGTTGAGTAGGCCCTTCGCCCCGTATCCTGAGACGCGGCACGAAGTCGGCGTGGACCTCATCGAGATCGAGCGCATCGTGCACGTGCTCGGCCGCTTTCCGCAGCGGTTCCGAGAGCGCGTCCTCACCGAGCGAGAGACTCGGTACTGCGGCGACAAGGTGGAGCGCATCGCCGGGCGCTGGGCGGCGAAGGAGGCGGTGAGCAAGGTGCTGGGGCTCGGGGTGCGGGGCGTCGGCTGGCGCGAGATCGAGGTGCTTCCCGCCCGAGCCGGCAAGCCGCGCGTCTACCTGCATGACCGTGCCGCCCTGCGCGCTGCGCACCTGGGGCTGACCGGCATCGCGGTGTCCATCACCCACGAGCGATCCATGGCGGCCGCGGTTGCGCTCGGCGAACGCGGAGAGGGGGCGGGGGCGCCGGGGTGACCGGCCCGACGTCGATCTCGCAGCGGTGGGTCGCGAGCCACCTGCCGCCGCGACCGGAGCGGGCGCACAAGGGCGACTTCGGGCGTCTGCTCGTCATCGCCGGTTCGACCGAGTACCCCGGCGCGGCGATGCTCACCGCCCTGGGGGCCATGCGGGCCGGCGCCGGCTCCGTTCGGGTGGCGGTCGGAGCGTCGGTGGCCGCCTCCCTGGCCGGCATCGTGCCGGAGCTCACATGGATGGTGCTTGACGAGGAGGCTCCGGGGCTGATCGCCCCCAGCGGGTGGCGCCGCATTACCACGGAGGCCGCGCGCTACGACGCGGTCGTCGTCGGTCCCGGGCTCGGCCGCCACCCGCCGACGCAGCGGCGGATTCGCAACGTCGTGGCCGGCCTCCGCGTGCCGTCCGCGATCGACGCCGATGGCCTCAACGCCCTGGCCGGGGGCGGCAACTGGTGGACCGGGCTGCGCGCGCCGCTCGTCCTCACGCCGCACCCCGGCGAGTTCGCCCGGCTCAGCGGCGATGAGGAGGCGATCGAGGACGACGAGCGCGCCCGTTCGGGGGCGGCGCGCGAGGCCGCGACACTGTGGGGCCAGGTGGTCGTGCTGAAGGGCGCGAACACCATCGTGGCAGGGCCGGGTGGCGAGCTCCTGCGCTCGGACGTCGCCTCGCCGGCCCTTGCCACGGCGGGCAGCGGCGACGTGCTGGCCGGCGTGACGGGCGCCTTCCTGGCGGTCGGCCTGGATCCGATCGATGCGGCCGGCTGCGCAGTCGCCATCCACGGTGCCGCCGGCGTGATGGCCGAGGATCGCATCGGTCGAGCCGGTGTCATGGCGCGCGACCTCGCCAACCTTCTGCCGCAGGCGATGGAGCAGCTGCGTGGAGGTCGCGGCCGATGACCACCACCGGCAGCCCGCACCGCGCCTGGGTCGAGATCGACCACACCGCCCTCCGCTCCAACCTGGGCGTGATCCGGGGTGCCGCGGGGGCGGCCCAGGTCATCGCGGTCGTGAAGGCCAATGCGTACGGCCACGGCGCCGTTGCGGTGGCCCGGACGCTCGTCGGCGCGGGCGTCGAGCGCCTGGCGGTGGCGACCGTCGACGAGGCGTCCGAGCTGCGCGACGCGGGGCTCGAGGTCCCGCTCCTCGTCCTCTGGGGCATCGGCCCTGACGAGGCATCGATCGTCGCCAGGCACGGGCTGGAGCCGATCGTCGCCGACGAGCGGGCCGTCGATCTGCTCGAGGCGGCCGGAGCGCGTGGCGGGGTGCGGATCGGCGTGCACCTGAAGGTCGACACCGGGCTCGGTCGCCAGGGCGCCGCCCCCGACGACGCGGTTCGCCTGGCCACGCGTCTTGCCCGCAGTCGCAACCTGCACGTGGCCGGCACCATGAGCCACCTCGCGGTCCCGGGCGAGGATGACGCTTATACCGAGGTCCAGGTGCTGCGCCTGGCGCGCGTGCTGGATGCGATGCGGTCGGCCGGCGTCGACCCCGGGCTCGTGCACGTGAGCGCCACGGGCGGCCTGCTGACGGGGTCGGTCACCTTCGCCGATGCGGTCCGTCCCGGGCTGGCCCTCTACGGGCTCCGGCCGGCCTGGGCGGCCGATCGGGACGTTGGGCTGACTCCCGCCCTGTCGCTCAAGGCGCGCCCGCTGCGCATCTTCGACCTGCCCGCGGGGGAGGCGATCGGGTACGGCCTGCGATTTCGCACCGAGCGCGATACGCGCATCGCGACGCTCGGGATCGGCTACGGCGATGGGTGGCCACGCGCTCACGCCAACAACGGCTGGGTGCTCGTCCACGGCAGGCGCGCCCCCGTCGTCGGAGCCGTCAGCATGGACGGCCTCACCGTCGATCTGGCCGGGATCGATGATGTAACCTACGACGACGAGTTCGTCCTCATCGGAGTACAGGACGGTGCTCGGATCAGCGCCGACGAGGTGGCGATGGAGCGACGGACCATCAACTACGAAGTGACGACCGCGCTGCGCGAACGTCTCCCGCGGCTCCATCTGGGAGTCGACTGACCGCCCGCGCCGATCCGAGAACGAAGGCACGCATGGCAGGACAGATCGAGATCGATGTCTGGCAGGGGGAGCTCGCTGAGCTCGAGGTCGACGCGCTCGTCGTCTCGGCCAACGAGTCGCTCTTCATGACCGCCGGCGCCGCCGCATCGGTGAAGCGTCATGGCGGAGACGAGATCGAGCGCGACGCCGTCGACCAGGGCCCGACCGAGCCCGGCACTGCGATCGCCACCCGGGCGGGCTCGCTGGCCGCCGCGTACGTCATCCACGCCATCGGCGTCGGGCACGATCGGATCGCGGATCACGAGCGGCTGGCTGCCGCGATTCGCACCGCGCTCACCTTCTCAGAGCCGCTCCAGCTGCGCCGCATGGCATTCTCGCTGCTCGGAGTCGAACATGGCGTCTTCGGCGCGGACGAGGCCGCGGCGGTGCTCGTCGACGAGCTGACGCGTACGGCGACCGAGGGCCAGGTGCTCGAGGCGATCGTGATCGCCACGACGAGCCCCGGCGAGACGCACGCGGTCACCACTGCCCTGGCCGCTCGGCGCGCGCACGTGACGTGAGCGTCGACCCCGCGCGACGGATCGCCACGGAGCTGGGGCGCAGGGGCCTGGCCGCTCCTGCACGCCTCCTCCTCGACGCTCATCGGCCATTGGCCCCGCTGGTGGTCGACGCCGGTGCGGCGCTCGACCCGTTCCTGAGGATGCTCGGCAGTCGGACGACGAAGGACATGCGGCACCTCCTGGGCGACGCTGCCGAGCTCGACCGCCTCATCGTCGAGCTGGCTGACGCAGAGGAGCGCCATGCCGAGCCCGGCTGAGCTGCTCGGTCGCCTGGTCCGCTTCGTCGGCGAGATCCTCGGCACTTCGTCCCTGCAATTCGAGGTCGGCCCCACGCTCGTCGTGCTCGGCGTCCTGTTCGTCCTCCTGCAGCTGGTGGCACGTCCGGTCAGCCGTTGGGTGACCTCCGATGCCGCGGGTCTCGCCGGCGTTGGCCGGGCCATGGCGCTCGCAGCCGAGTCTGGGACCGATGCGGTCGTCTCGCTGGGCGGCGCCGGCATCACGCGCGCGACCGATTCGCTGGGCCGGCTGCAGACACTCGCCACCCTGCCGATCCTCGGGCACGTGGCGCGCGCCGCGGCCCGCAGCGGCGTCCCGCTGCGGGTGCTCACCAACGATCCGCTGGCCGGCGTGGTGGCGACGGCCACCATCGAGGTCGCGCACGCGTCGACGGCCACCCGCGAGCGGCAGGGCCGCTCACGGGTCGTGATGGTCGGGGAAGGACGTCCCACGATCGCCGGCCTGGTGATGATGACCCGCGCGCGGCCGGCCGCGGCGTTCGCGCTCGGATCCCTGCGCGAGGAGGCGCTCCTGCACCTCGACGGCCTGCGCGGCGGCGCCGGATCGCTGTCCAGCGCGAGTGCCGAGGATGCGCAGGCGTCGTCGCTGCTGCTCGGCGGCGGCGCCGCCCTCATCGGCCCGGAGCCCTTCCAGGCCGGGGCGGATCTGCGCTCGAGCGTCGAGGAGCGAACGATGGTGGCGGCGGCGAACCGCCTCATCGGGCTCGCCATCGTCGTGATCGGCCTCGGATCGATCCTCGCCCTGGCCGGGGTGGTCGACCTCGCCGACTTCCTGGCCGGGACCGGACGCGGGTGAGGCGTCCGACCTTCACCGCGCTGGTCGTGATCATCGGCGTGCTGCTGCTCGCCGACCTGCTCGTCGTCAACAGCGCGCTCGATCAGCTGGCCGGGATCGTGGTCGACGCGGCGATCCTGGTGGCGGCGGGGATCGCGCTCGCGGCGGTCGCCGCCCTCGGTTGGCGCAGGATCGGCGACCTGTGGCGCCGGCGGGGCGACCCGGTCGGCGCGCTGCTCGTGCTGGTCGGCATGGGCGCCATGCTGGTCGCGGGGCTGCGGCCAGGCTCGGCTGGGACCGGGGATCCCGCCGTGCAGTGGCTCATCGTCGCGCTCCTCGTGCCCATCGGTGCCACCCTCTTCGGCCTCCTCTTCGTGTCGACCCTGGACGCCGCGCGGCGGTCGTTGACGACCCGCAGCCGGGAGGGGACGGTCCTCGTCGTCGCGGCCCTCGTCACCACCATCCTCATGGTCCCGGTCTCCGGCGTGGTGGGGGATCGGCTCGCCGACGCCGCCGGATGGTCGCTGGCCTTCCCGATCGGTGCCGTCTTTCGCGGGCTCCTGATCGGGATCGCGATCCTCTCCGCGGTCTACGCGGCGCGCATCATGCTCGGCATCGGGGCCGGCGATGATTGAGCGCGCGCGGCGCCTCTGGCCGCTGGCGCCGGTCCTGCTCGTCGTCGTTCTGGGCATCGCCTGGCAGCTTCCCGCGGCGGGCTGGCTGCGCCTGGCATCACCCGAAGGTGATGCCGCCGATCGGATGACCGCAGCGCTCGACGGGCTCGGCGACGATCCATTCGTGCTCGTCGGATTCGATGCGGACCTGGGCACCTACGCCGAGATCCGACCCACCGTGCGCAGCCTCCTCGCCGACCTGCTGGCGCGCGACGCTCGCCTGGCCTTCGTCAGCCTCACGGCCGAGGGACGGGCGCTCGCATCGGCGGAGCAGGGCCGGCTGGCGCGTGGCGAGGCGAACGCGGCACGGCTCCTCGACCTGGGCTTCATCCCGGGCGCCGAGGCCGGGCTGGTCGACCTCACCGGTGACATTCGGGTCCCGGACGCTGCCGGCGACGGGGCAGTCGCGCGGACCGTGGCCGATGAAGGAATCGGTGCCTTCGATGCCATCGCCGTCATCGGCGGAAACGACCTGGGACCGCGAAGCTGGGTCGAGCAGGTGGCGCCACGTGTCGGCGAGGTCCCGATCGTCGCCGTCACGCCGACGGTCCTGCTGCCGCACGTGCAGCCCTACCTGGCCGGTGGTCAGCTGTCCGCCGTGCTCGGTACGCCGCGTGACGGCGCGGCCTACCGGGAGGGCCTCGAGCTGGGCAACCTCGAGCGGTTCGTCGACCCGACCGAGCCACGATCCCTGCCGGTGCTCGTCGGCATGCTCATCGCCATCGCCGTCATGGGCCAGGCGCTGGGCAGCCGTGGGATGGACCTGCTGCAAGCGGTCCGCGCGCGAGAAGCGGGATGAGCGGCTTCTTCGGCACGACCACGGCGGACGTCGTCGCCACCTGGGTGGCGGCGATCGTGACGTTGATCGTGCTCGGCTGGCTGCTGGGCGAGCGGCGGCTGTTCGGCTGGTCGCAGCACCTGCTCGCCGGCCTGGCGACGGGCTTCCTGGCGCTCATCGCCGCGACCGAGGTGCTCGGACCGCGCCTGCTGGAGCCGCTCGTCGCCGATCCGGCCGGCCGCCCCGAGCTCTGGGCAGGTGTCGCGCTGGCTGCCACCGCCGCGGCGGCTCCGTGGCTCCCGCGGCAGCTCTCGTCGATCCCCGCGTCGATCGCCATCGGGTCCCTGGCGGCATTTGCCCTCGGCGGAGCCGTGATCGGCACGCTGCTGCCCCAGATCGACGCCTCGATCGTGCGTCCCGGCGGCTCGGTGGCAGCGACGGTGGGCGGCGCGCTGGCGGCGGTCGTGACGGGACTCGTCCTCATCGGGTTCCTGCACGGCGTGCCGCGCGGTCGGATGCTCGCGGCGGCGGCCGGCGCCGGTCGATGGCTCCTGATCATCGGCGTGGGAGGCTGGCTCGGCTTCCTGATCCTGTCACGGCTGATCCTGCTCGTGGACCGTATCGGCTTCCTGCTCGGTGACTGGCTGGGGCTGGCGCCATGAGCGCCATGAGCGCCATGAGCTCAGCAGGCGCGACGCAGGTGCGTGCCGAGATGGCGCTGCTGCTCGACGTCGGCTCGGCATGGGCCAAGGCCGGGGTGATCGGCAGGGTGCGCGGGCGGTGGCGGCTGGTGGCGCATGCCTCCCAGCCCACGGCATGGGGCGCGACCGCGCTGCGCCAGGCACTCATCGATCAGCTCGCAGCATCGGTCGATCCGCGCCTGGTGGATCACCTTGACTCCATGATCGCCGATGCGAACCGGATCGAGTGCCATACCGCGCGGCGCCCGGGACGGGTCGCGATCGTCGCTGTCTCGCGCGAGCTCTCGGGCAGCACCTCCCGGCGAGCGGCGGAGGCCGCGGGCTGGCACGTCGTCGAGATGGTGACGTTCGATGACGGCCGCACCCTCGCCGATCGGCTCGGCACGCTCCAGGCTGCCGAGGTCGACGCCTGGCTCATCGCCGGCGGCTTCGACGGATCGCGCAGCCCACGCGCCCTCGAGGCCGCGGCAATCGTCGCCTCGGCCCGGCGTTCGGGGGGCGGACCTGTCATCTGGGCCGGTTCGTCGGCGCTGGCCGAGGAGGTCACGCGCCTGTTCGAGCCAGGAGCAGCGACAGCGGTGGCCAACCCGCGCCCGGATGCGCGCCACGAGGAGCCGGCTCCGCTGCGCGATCGCCTGGCGGAGCTCCTTCGCGAGGTGGTGACGCCCGAGGACGAGACGCACCTGTCGTCGGTCGCCTTCCCGCGCGTCATCGGCGCCCTGGCCGGCGTCACGGGCCTGCGCATCCTGGGCGTCGACCTCGGCGCGAGGTCGGCGACGCGCGCCCTGGCCGAGACCGATGGCAGCGTCGCGAGCCGGGTCCATGCCCGCGGCGGCCTGTCGGGGGCCGTCCTGACACCCGGCGCTGCGTCGCGCGTCGCGCGGCTGGCGGGCGACGCGGGCGAGGAGGCGGCCGTCGCGGACCTGCTCCAGACGCTGCGCGCTCGTCCGTCGACGCTGCCGCAGACGCTCGAGGAGCTGTCGGCGACGCAGGCAGCCGCCCGCCTCCAGCTGGGCACCATCCTCGAGGAGAGCGTGTCGGGGTCGATCGACCTCGTCATCGGGGCGGGCCGCACGATTGCCGCGGCGCCACATCCGTCGCAGGCGGCGCGCATGCTGCTCGACGGCGTGAGGCCGATCGGCGTGACGCAGCTGGCGATCGACGCCGCGGCCGTGCTCGGTCCTCTCGGCTCGCTGCCCGACGACGAGATCAGGGAGGGGCTCTCCCTGCTCGGCGAGGACCTGCTCGTCCCGCTCGGGACGGCGGTGGTGTGTCGCGGTGGCGAGCCGGGTCGCGTGGCGATGCGGGTGACGGTGCACCGATCCGGCTGGCCGAGCCTGGCGCCCATCGAGCTGCGCAGCGGCCAGCTCCAGGTCGTGCCGCTCCCGCGCGGGCAGGAGGCCGAGATCACCGTCGAGCCGATGGGCAACGTGTCGCTGGGCGCCCCGCGTCGCTCGCCGCGGATCCAGGCCAACGCGACCGGGGGCGCGGTCGGGCTGATCCTCGACGCGCGCGGCGTGCCGATCGCGCTGCCGAAACGCGGCGACGACCGGCGCGAGGTGCTGGCAGGCTGGCGCGACACGCTGATGCGGGAGGCGACGCAGGGCTCGGAGCGCGTCGCATGAGCGTCGTTCACCGCGTTCGCCTTCCCGTCGGCGCGACCCCGATGGTCGAGGTCGGACACACCGTCGAGCCGGCCGAGGTGCTGGCGACGCGCCGCGCGCCACGCGACGGCGAGAGCCTGCCGGTCGCAATGCCGCTGCGTCGTTCGGCCGCTGCCGCCGCCGAGTGCCTGGTCGTGCAGGCCGGCGACCTCCTCGATGCCGGTGCGGTGCTCGCGCAGGACGACCGCGGCCGGCAGGTCCAGGTCACCCAGGCCAGCATGTTCCTCGGCTACGACCACGACGACGGATCGGCCATGATCGCGCCGTTGAGCGGCAGCGAGCCCGTGGTCGGCCACGTCCGCGGCGAGGTGGTCAGCCTCGAGGCCGATGCCATCGAGCTGCGGGTGGCTGGCGCGCTGGTGACCGGCGTCGGCGGCAGCGGCAGCGCGGTGCACGGTGAGCTGCGGGTCGCCGTCCACGAGCCGGGCGATGAGCTGCGCGCCAGCGCCATCGATATCGGGTCCACCGGCCGCATCGTCGTCGGTGGCTCGCGTGCCTCTGCGGAGACGCTGACGCGGGCGCGCGCGATGGGCGTGGCCGGCATGGTCCTGGGCGGCGTCCTCGACAAGGAGCTGCGCGACTTCGAGGCGACCCAGCTGCGGCGCCGGGAGATCGGGGGCGTGCGCGGCGACTTCGCGGTGCTCCTGCTCGAGGGCTACGGCAAGGTCGGCTTCGATCCGGGGCTGTTCGCCTGGTTCCAGGCGCACGAGGGACGCATGGCCAGCCTCTTCGGCGACGCCGCGCGCCTGTACGTGTACGACGCCGGACCGCCACCCTCGCGACGGGTGCTTCCACGGCCGGGAGACCGGGTCATCGCGCACCGCCGTCCGCATGCCGCGCAGGGCGGTGAGCTTCTTCGGGTGCTGGATCGGCTCCATGCCTTCGGGTCCGGCGTCGTCGGCCGTGCAGCCCTCGTCCGCTTCGAGGACGGCCAGACCACCGTCGTTCCGCTCGCAAACCTCGAGGCCACCGAGCCGCTGAACGGCGACTGAAGCCTGCTGCCGCGTCCGAGGCGTTACCGCTGTCGCGATCCATCTCAGGTCGGCCCCCCGTGGTCGGGCGAGGCTCGTCTCCGTTGAGCCGATATATCAGGAACGACATAGTCGCTGACAGGACGCGAGAACGCTCGACGACAGCGCCGCGCACTCCGGTGCATCCGCCGGCCGGGGCGAGGCGCCGGTCGGGCGAGGCTCGTCTCCGTTGAGCCGATATATCAGGAACGATATAATCGCTGTCAGGACGCGAGACGCTCGACGACCGCGCACTCCGGTGCATCCGCCGGGGCCGGGGCGAGGCGCCGGTCGGGCGAGGCTCGTCCCCGTCCAGCCGATATATCAGGAACGATATAATCGCTGACAGGACGCGAGACGCTCGACGACGGCGCCGCGCACTCCGGTGCATCCGCCGGCCGGGGCGAGGCGCCGGTCGGGCGAGGCTCGTCTCCGTTGAGCCGATATATCAGGAACGAT
>JBQTHZ010000119.1:0-9226 GCA_052388515.1 Chloroflexota bacterium
CCGACCGCGATGACCGAAGCCACCGTTGCCGGTACCGGAACTCATAACCGAAGTCGTGTGATCCGATGTCGCTTGCCCCTTCGGGACGACCTCAGTATCGGCGGCGCGCGGCGCGGCGCGCAAGACCACTTATCCCCGACTTTGCGACGGAGCGGACGGGCTGTCCACAGGCCGTCCACGGAGCGACCCACCGACCCCACGAATCGACCGCACTCGACGTTTGACCGATGCGCCCCCGACGCTGTCGGCGCATGGTGAGGCAAACCCTGATGGAGCCAAGGCGCGGCGGGCGCCGATCACAGCCATGCCTGATCATCGTCTGAGATCCGTACGCGTCGGTGATCTCCTGCCACCGGCCGTCCTGGGCCGCGTGCGCGCACGGGTCCTGGACGCAACAGCGTTCCTGCTTCCAGGAGCAGGATCCGCCGATGCCGATGCCTACCGCGCGAGCCTCATGGCTCACCGAGAGGAGTTCGCCGGCTGGGATGGGCGCGTGGTCGTCACCGAGCCCGACGGGCGGCCGATGCACCGGGTCGCGGTCGTCGACCGCTATGGGCAGGTGTACTCGGTCACCGACGCCGATGCGGCAAGCGACCTGCCCGACGCGGACGCGCTCACCGAGTGGTTCCGGTTCCTGGCAACGGCGTGCCCGGAGTGTGGCGTGCTCGACGATCCGGTCCTGGACGGCCCGACGCTCTGATCGGTCCAAGCTGCGCGCCCGCTACACTCCGCCGATGCGAGCGCGCGAGCTGGGCATCCGTCTCGGACGAAGGGAGCCCGGAGCCCTGAACGCGATCACCGACGTCAGCGGCGTGCGCGTCGGCCACACCACCCTCATCAGCGGTGACGGCGGGCTCCAGGTTGGCGAGGGGCCCGTGCGGACCGGAGTCACGGTCGTCGTGCCGCACGGCGGCAACATCTGGACCGAGCCCGTGTTCGCCGGGGCGCAACGGCTCAATGGCAACGGCGAGCTCACCGGGCTCGAGTGGATCCGAGAGGCGGGCATGCTGGGCGGCGCCATCGGCATCACGAACACCCACAGCGTCGGGGTCGTGCGCGATGCCCTGATCGAGGCCGCGGTGCGTGCCCACGCCATGAGCGACGCGGTCTGGGCCCTGCCGGT
This sequence comes from Chloroflexota bacterium, assembly GCA_052388515.1. GTDB lineage: Bacteria > Chloroflexota > Limnocylindria > QHBO01 > QHBO01 > JACDBZ01. The sequence continues at coordinate 1,124 of JBQTHZ010000119.1, forward strand.
CGTCGGCGAGACGTATGACGGCGCGCTGAACGACATCAACGGCTTCCACGTCCGCGCGGAGCACGTGCATGCAGCCCTGGCGGCGGCGCGTGACGGGACGGTGGCGGAGGGCAACGTCGGTGGCGGGACCGGCATGATCTGCCACGAGCTCAAGGGCGGGATCGGGACCGCCTCGCGGCTGGCCGGCGACTGGACGGTCGGCGTGCTGGTGCAGGCCAACTATGGCGAGCGCGAGCTCCTGCGCATCGACGGCGTGCCGGTCGGAACAGCCATCCCGGTGAGCGCCGTGCCCTCTCCGTGGGACCAGGTCGACGCGCTCGGCGCGCGGGCGGGAGCCGAGGGCGGCTCGATCATCGGCGTCGTCGCGACCGATGCTCCCCTCCTCCCCCACCAGTGTGCGCGACTGGCCCAGCGGGTCGGAATGGGCGTCGCGCGCATGGGCGGCTACGCCTCTCACGGATCGGGCGACCTGTTCCTTGCCTTCGCCACCGGCAATCGCAATCTGTCGCGTAACGCCGGCGAGGACGACCCACGCGCCACCGTCGAGCTCCGGATGCTGCCCGACGACCGAATCAACCCGTTGCTCGAGGCCGTCGCCGAGGCCACCGAGGAGGCGATCGTCAACGCCCTCCTCGCCGCCGAGACGATGGTCGGGCGCGACGGGATCACGGCCCACGCACTCGATCCGGTCCGACTCATGGAGATCATGCGCGATCACGGGCGCGCGTAGGCGCCGTGCCACGTGAGGAACGACTCCTGAAGCAGCGACTGAGCGGGCCCGTTGCCCGCAGGACGGGGCTATCAGCCATCGAACCCGAACTTGGGCAGCTCACCGGCCATCTCACCCGTGGTGCGGGCAATCCGAGATGGAGCCTCGCCTCGGTGGTCGGGAGCCCCGCGGCACGGGTCGCGCGGCGCCAAAAGTGCGTGGCGTACGCCAGCCGCAGTCGTGACCGACCCGAGTACGTCGCATGACGTAGGGCGTCATGGGCGCTTCGGCCGTCGCGTCGTCGAGCATCCGGGAGGACAGTGACCGCAACCCAACCTCCCTCCAGATGAACGCCCCGATCGGTCCCGAGCCCGAGCGGGGCGTTTGTCGCGCCCCGCGTCAGCGTTGGCGTCAGCGTTGGCGCGGTCGAGCGCGTCGCGGAGGCCGTCGCCCAGGAAGGACGCGCTCATGACGATCGCGACCAGCACCAGACCCGGCCAATGGCCGGCGAGCTCACGTTGCGGGTCGGCTTCGGTGAGCATGCGCTCGAGATCCGCGACTCGATCGGGTTCGGGGCACGCGCAATCGTCTGCGTCATCGGCGATCACGAGGGCCATCCACCCTCTGAGGCGTGAACCTCCCGCTCGGGGCGCGGTGCTCGGGGTGTGGTGCTCGGGCTCCGTGCTTGGCGGAGGTTCCGTCAGTTGGCACCACGTGTGCCATTAGCGGGCTTCGGGGTCTCGCATGTCCGTCAGGTGAGACGCGGTGGGTGTCATCTGCACATCCCTGGGCCGAAATGGAGCGACGCGTGCCGGATTGGGGCGTCCGATCGATGCTAATGGCACCACCAGTGCCACCTGACGGAACTTGTTGCGGCAGGTTCACGCCGATCGCACCTGCCGCGGGGGATCCCGCGCCGGACCCGACGTTCCGCGGCAGCTCCACGCACCACGGTGATCGAACGCCTCATCACACCCGGGTGAGTTGCGGCGCGACCCACGCCCCTGGGCCGCGCCGCCAGGACAGGTGCCCACGGCGGGACGAGGAGGGTTGCGACGGCGTCTTCGGACCTGTCGAATGCCGGGTGTCGCGGATCACTCAGGCCACTGCGACGCTCCGTGTCGCGATCCGTGCCGGCAGTGCGTCGGGTCCGCATCGCACCCATCCGCCTCGTGTCATGCATACGTCGGAGGCAACGCAAACGTTCATTCGAGATGAACAGTCGGTTCCTGCTGCGCGATCGGCGTCGGCCTGCCCTCGTCGTCGATGGCCACGAACACGAAGCTGCCCGACGTTGCCAGGCCACGCTCCCCGGTTGCCACGTCCTCGGCGTACATGTCGACGCCGACCGTCACCGACGTGCGGCCGACCCGCCTGACGCGCGCCACCAGCTCGACCAGCTGCCCTGCGCGGACCGGGACCTTGAACTCGACGCGGTCGGAGGCGACGGTGACCATCGTCCGCCGCGCACACCGCGTTGCTGCCACCCAGCCGGCATGGTCCATCAGGCCCAGCGCATGGCCGCCGAAGAGCGTGCCGTGATGGTTCGTGTGGTTCGGCATCACCAGCTCGGCCAACCGCACCTCGGGGAAGTCGGGAAGGGTCTCATCCGCCATGCCGTGATGGTATCGGCTCCGCAGAGGCCGATGCGGCCATCGCACAGCGGATTGGAACGTGAGTACGAACCCGCATGCCTCGATCAGGCCATCCCATCCTGGGCGTGCGGCGGCTACCATCGTGCCGCTGCCCATCCGCCAACGGGGAAACGATGTCTCGATCGAGCGTGGAACGCCGAATTCCGTGGCCGCGCAACCGCCACTGGCGTCCCGGCGAACCGATGACGCTGACGGACGGAGGAGAGACGACCACGTACCGGCTGCGCGGCGTCATGCGAGACCCGGATCCGCGCAGCGCGTTCGCGACGCTGTCGCTCGAGCCCCTCCGCACCCTCGAAAGCGAGGACGGAACCGAGGGCGATGGCGAGGGCAAGCTCTCTGCCGCGGGCTGAGTGCATGCCGCGTGCGTGAGGAGCTCGGCAGTCCCGGCATGCGGCTCGGCGGTCGCGTGCACCTGGTGCACGTCCTTGCCCACCTGCTTGCCTACGTGCGCTCGGGCACCGGATGCGTACACTTGACGCATGTTCCTCTTCGGCAACAAGACCCGGATGCCTGAACCGGGCGACGCCCTGCCCGGGCGTGACCAGGCGCTCCCCACCGCTGAGCGCCACGTCATCAACGACTCCATCCTCAAGGGCCCCTATCCGGCTGGCAGCGAGCTGGCGACCTTCGGGATGGGCTGCTTCTGGGGTGCCGAGAAGCTCTTCTGGCAAACGCCGGGCGTGCTCTCCACCACGGCCGGCTATGCCGGCGGCTACACGCCCAACCCGACCTACGAGGAGGTGTGCTCCGGCAAGACCGGGCATGCCGAGGTCGTGCAGATCGTCTTCGATCCGCAGCGCATCCGATACGAGGAGCTGCTCAGGCTCTTCTGGGAGAACCACGACCCAACCCAGGGCATGCGCCAGGGCAACGACCGTGGGACGCAGTATCGGTCCGCAATCTTCACCCACACCGACGCGCAGCGAGCAGCCGCCAGTGCGTCACGCGACATGTACCAGCTCGAGCTGTCGAAGTCCGGCTTCGGAGAGATCACGACCGAGATCGCCGATGCGCCGACCTACTACTTCGCGGAGGACTACCACCAGCAGTACCTGGCCAGGAATCCGGCGGGCTACTGCCCCGACCATTCGACCGGCGTCGCCTGCCCGATCGGCCTCGGCGTCAGCGCCGCGCAGCCATCGGCCGCGATGGAACAGGTCTAGGCCGGCCAGAGTCGACCTGGGCGTTCCTCGCCGCTCGGCGATGCGTCGGCCTTCTCGGCGAGGATCGTGTAGGCGTGCCGGTTGTAGGAGTGTGCATAGCCGAACTGCTCCTTCAGCCATGTCGCAACCGGGATCGTCGTCACGGTCGAGAAGTGGCGCCGCAGCTGATCCTCGACCCGTGGAGCGCTGAGCCGGTTCCAGTGGTAGGCACGTCTCCGCTGCACAACGTGATCCGCCGCCTGCGACATATTGAAGAAGGTGAGGGCGACCCCGCTGCGCGCGAGACGGGCCGCCTCCTCCAGCGCCCGTTCCATCTCGTCGGGCGCGAGGTGCTCGAAGAGGTCGGAGGCGATCACGAAGTCGAATGATCCGGCCGCGTATGGCAGATGCAGGATGTCGCCGACCTCGAACCGGGCGCCGGGGAAGCGACGCAGAGCATTTTCGATGTTCTTGGCGGTGAGATCGATCCCCGTGTAGTCGAGGTGACGAGTGAGCCCGTACGCGACGAAGGCCCGGTAGTCGTTGGCCGAGCCGCAGGCGAACTCCAGCACGCGCAGCGGTTCGGCCGTCCGCGCGGAGAGCCCTGCGCTCCATCGGTCCTCGAATTCCATCTGGCGATCGGCGATGACCTCGTCGACGCGTTGCACCGCCGCATGCTTCGCAGGGTCCAGGAAGGAACCCATCGTGACGCCCAGCTCGAGCGCCCGGCGCCGCAGCATTTCGTTGAGCTCGACGGCGAATCGGATCTCGTCCTGGGCCAGCTGCTCATGCACCGGGCCGAACAGCTTCGAGATCAGGAAGTGGCGAACCAGGACGCTCTGCATGTTGACCCGGGGATTCTGATAGCCGGACACCAGGTATCGATCGAGCATCTCGGCATTCCGGCGACTCCATGTCTGCTCGAGCAGGAACCGGGTGATTCGGCCGCCGAACGGCACCCTTCGCAGACCCGTCGAGACCAGCGGCGCAAGGGTCGAAGCCACCCTGTTCCGCGCGCCCCGTGCCCGCCTCCGAATCCACGCGCCGGCGCGCTGGATCGGCGGCAATCGGCGGCTGGTGGCCATCTCGATGCCACCGTAGCACGCCGATTCCCAGGAACCGGTGGCCAGCTACGCGCGGGCGGGATTGGTCCGCGGCGGCCGCTCCGCACCGGCGTGCGACGCTCGGGAAGCGACACGATCGGCGACGTAGGCGGCATCCCGGCCGGCACCCAGAATGAGCATCGAGGTGAACCCGGACAGGAACGGAAGGCCGAGGAAATAGAGGCCGGGCATCGACGTCGCCACGCCGCGGTGCTGCATCGGCCATCCATCGTCACCGACGATCGAAGGTCGAATCCAGTCGTAGTCCGGGCGAAAGCCCGTGCACCAGATGATCGTGGCCACGTCGAGCACGCGCCCGTCGGCGAGCATCGGCTTGCCGTCTCGCACGCCGACCGTGCGGGCGTCGAACCACTCGACGCCTGCCCCGAGGAGATCGGCACGGCGCGCGCGGAGCAGCGGTCCGCCGCCGTTGCGCACCTTCGGGGCCATCTTGCGCCCGATCGGCGTCCGCAGCGTCAGGATGTTCGAAGCGACGAACCTCATGACCGGCCAGGCAATCCGGCCGCGGCGACTATCCACCGAGAACGGGAGCTGGCCGTGGCTCTTCCCCGAAAGGAACGTGTGGTGGCCGGCAGCCGCCTCCATGGCGAGATCGGCCCCCGAGTGGCTCACGCCGACGACCAGGACCGGGCCGTCGCGCAGCTGGTCGAGGCTGCGATAGTCGGCGGAGTGGATCTGGCGGATGTCGGGGTCGATCTCGCTCGCGAAGTCGGGGACGTGCGGACGACGGAAGGGCCCGGTCGCAACGACCACCTGGTCGGCCTCGATGCGTCGACCGTCGGCGGAGATCACGAATCCTCCATCGAGGCCGTCGGCGACGGCGAGCCCGTCGACAGCGACCCCGGTGCGGACCGGCAGCTCGGCATGGCGCGCGTATGCCTCGAGGTAGTCGGCCATCTGCTGCCCGGTCGGAAACGCGTTGCGGGGCAACGGGAATGGCATTCCCGGCAGCCCGTCGTACTTCGCCGGCGAGTAGAGGCGCAGGGAGTCGTAGCGCGTGCGCCAGTTGTCGCCGACGCGCGAGTTACCGTCGAGGACGACGAAGTTCATGCCGCGTCGCTTCAGGTGGTAGCCGGCCGCGAGGCCCGCCTGCCCCGCGCCGATGATCACCGCCTCGTACCGTTCGCCATCGTGCTGCGACGTCATGTCCGGGTTCCTCCGTACGTGCAAGGGAGCGTTCGTCCGTCACACTGCGCCCGCGTCGAGGGACGCGAGAAGTTCGAATCGAGAACCGGCCGCGTCGCTTGGCAGCGGTGAGAGAATGGCGATCATGGGGTCGAGCGCGAGGACCGACTACTGCGCGTTCACGAAGGCCGTCGAGCACCTTGGCGACCGATGGAGCCTGCTGATCGTGCGCGAGCTGTTCATGTTCGGCCCGCAGGGCTTCAACCAGCTGGCGGATGGCCTGCCGGGGACCATCAGCCGGTCCGTGCTCGTCGCCCGCCTGCGCAAGCTCGAGGAGATCGGGCTGGTCGCTCGGTTCGGCGCCGAACGAGGGGCGCCGTACCGGTTGGCTCCCGCGGGCGAGCAGCTCGTCCCGACCCTGAAGTCGCTCTGGGACTGGGCGGAGCACTGGGTTCCGTCGGACCCCGCGATGGCCCAGCGTGATCCGACCGTGATCGTGTGGTGGCTCACGCATCGGGTGGATGCTTCAAGGGTGCCGGAGCGGCAGGTCGTCCTCGACCTGGCCATCTTCGGAGCCGATGCGCAGCACTCCTGGCTGCTCCTGGCGCGCGACACGGAGCCGTCGCTCTGCCTGGAAGACCCGCTGCTGGACCAGGATCGGTACCTCTACGTGGAGGCCGATGCGACCGCGCTCTTCCCCATTGCCCGCGGAGCGCGCGGTTGGACCGAGGCGATGACGGATGGCTCCGTGCAGGTCTATGGCGACCCGGAGCTGGTGCGAGCCATGCCAGGCTGGTTCCGCGCTGCGGACGCGGCCACGCCGGCGTCCGAGGCCGTGGCCTGAGGCTGCTGACTACCCGCTGGCGTCCCGAACGCGCCGGATGGCCTCGTCGAACGTGAGACCGTTCAGCGGCGCGAGGACGTCGAGGTCGCCATCTCCCGCATCGGCGATCCCGCCTGCGTTCGCCACCGCGGCACCGAACATGACCAGGCGGTGGTAGGCAGCATCGGCCCGCTGCGCCGCCAACGACATCCCGGCGTCGCGGGCCGATGCGCCCTTGTTGCGAAGGAAGAAGATCCCCTCTCCGCCCGGCAGGCCCGCCTCGATCGGCTCGATCGAGTCGCGACCACCGAAGAGCGGAATCTCCAGGGTGACCTCGCGCGCCTGCGTCGGTGGCAATGATCCGGAGAGAAGCGCATCGACCCTGATCGTGGTCGCGGCGTAGTGCAGCGCCGTGCGCGCGGTGTCGCCGAAGGCTCGGCCAGGCGACACGGCCACGATCGTTCCGCGGACGACCGCATCGGATGCGAGCGCCAGCTCGGCCAGCGAGGCGTGATGCTCGATCTGGATCGCCTCGATGCCGGGATCGGCGATGGAGGCGAGCGAAGCATCCGGCGCGCTGACGAGCATCATCCGCCGGCTCGGGGGCGGCGCGACGTAGTGATAGGCGTTGATGTGTTCGACGTCGTTCGGGTGGAGCCCGGTCGGTCCGTTCGGCGTGTCCGCGTTCATGCAGGTCGCCGCGACGGGGCCGTCGCTCGTCGGTGGATTTCCCCAGTGCCGCAGGCCGACGGTGTGGCCCAGCTCGTGACAGGCAACGTGGTCGCGGCTGTCGTCGTCTCCGAGGAACGCGTTGTACCGCGGATCCAGGTTGAAGTGCATCTCCTGGTGCCGGCACCAGCGATCGCCATCGGCGTTCTCACCCCGCGGAGCGTCGCGCGGGCAATACACCCACGCGGCGGCACCGTTGTCGCCGTACGCCTGCGAGTACGCGATCACGTCGGTGGCATCGGTCAGCTCGGTCACCTCGAACGCCTCGAGGTCGGTCGGATCGTAGTCTTCGGCCAGCGATCGTCGCAGCGCGTCGCCAAGCTGAGGCGTGAGGGTGCCGTCGAAGTACACACCGTGCCGGAGGTCGTCCCCGACGCTCGTGCATCGCGGGGGCACGACGCCCGGACGCTCGCATGCCAGGAACGAGCCGACGGGTCGTCCACCGTGATGACCTGACGCGACGCCGACGGACTGCAGCAGGATCAGCGCCGCGGCGAGCCACCAGAGACGTCGAAGGAGTCCGGAAGCCATCGGTCGGATCGTCGGCGGGGAACGGCCCGCTGTCAAACCCGTGCGGTCACGGTCGTCGACCACGCGCAGATATGCATCGGGCAAGCGTTCGGCGCGATGTCAGCCGCGGCGCCAGCCGGATCGGCACGCGCCGAACAGTTGTTCTATTCTGAGCACCATGGGCGTGGAGTATCGCGAGGAGCCGTGTCGCACGGCCCTGAATCCCGTGAAGGGCATGGGCTTCACCTGGAGCCTGAATCCGTACATGGGATGCGCGCACCGA